>CALRZT010000148.1:0-11046 GCA_943372725.1 Pseudoxanthobacter soli DSM 19599 | reverse complement strand
TCGTCTCCGGCCGCCCGTGTCCGCTCGGCCTCGTCAATGGCTGCGTCCGCCATGCACCTCAACCCGTCCCAGCGAAAGGCTGCCCGGAGGCGATGTCCTCCGGGCGATTGCTGACAGTCTGCCGGTCAGTTGCCGACGGCCTTGGCCTGGGCCTCGGCCGGAAGCTCGGAGGACAGGTAGATCGCACCGGGCAGATCCTTGCGGCACTGCACGGGGCTCGGCTTCCCGGACACGGAATCCTCGAACGCCGGGGCCTTGAAGATCTGCTCCGTCGGGGGCGTCCCGTCGGTGGCGAGCGCGACCGCCCACTGCACGGCAAGCCGCACATTGTCGTTGCCGGTGGCCACGGTGAAGAGCTTGAAGTCCGGGTTGCTGGCGTGGTTCTCGTGCCAGAAGCAGCCGAGCGAGTTGCCGTCCGACGTCGCCAGCGCCGGGATCGACTTGCCCTGCTTCTGGAACAACGGCAGCGCCCCGACCAGCGACGGTCCGAAGTCGGAGACGATGACGTCGATCTTATCGTTCTTGGCGATCTCGGCGGTCAGCACCTTCTGCGTCAGCGCCGGATCCCAGTTGGTCACCGCGAAGGGCTCCGGATTGACGAAGACATACTCGGGGCCGAGGACGTTCTTCATGCCCTTGAGTTCATCGAGGCCCTGGCTGTTGCCGGCGGGGCCCGAGAGAAACAGGATGTTTCCTCCCTTGGGCAGGATGCCCTTGATCCAGTTCCCCCACGTTTCGCCGTCGTTGACGAAGGAGGAGCCGATGAACTTGGAGTAATTCTCGCCCTCCTTGCCGCCGACATTGACGCGGTAGGGCACGATGATCTTGCCGGATTTATAGACGCTCGTGATCGCCGGAAGCACGGCGGGGCCGGCGTCGCCGAACACCACCAGCGCGTCGATGCCCTTGGCCGCGATGCTCTTGATGTCCGAGATCGACTTCTGCGTATCGCCCTGGCCGTCGGCGTATTCGTAGGCGGTGATGCTCGGGCAGAGCTCGGCGGTCTGCTTGCCGGACGCGGTGGTGACCTGGCGCCAGCTGTTGCCGCCGTATCCGTCGAGGAGCGCCAGCGTGGCCTTCTTGGGGCCGCACCAGGACGGCGTTTCCGCTCGTGCCGTCACAGCGGTTCCCAAGACGATGGCCGCAGCCGCGGTCGCGAAGGTCAAGGTCCTTGCAAGGATAGGGTATCTCATTTGCTTTCCTCCCCGGATTTAGATCCTGTTTATTTCCTCAAGTTTACCGTCCATTGGAGCGAGTAAACACCGATTCCAAAACCCAGGGCCAACGCCTGGATGATGGTCTGGGCCGAATACGGCACGCCGACAGCGAGCGCGAACTGGCTCAGTTGGTTCAGGAAGAAGGCGGCGACCACCGTCGAGACGGGAAAGCCGCGCCCGCCCAGCAGCGAGGTGCCGCCGAGGACCACCACGGCCACGGAGGGCAGGAGCAGGCTGTCGCCCTGAAAGGCCGTCGGCTCGCGCGTGATGCCGGCGATGAGGATTCCGGCCATGCAGTAAAGAAGCTGCGCGAAGACGTAGGCCATCATCTGGTGCGTGCGAACGCGCAGGCCGGCGGCGCGCCCGGCCGACGGGCTCGCGCCGATCACCTCGTAGCGCCGCCCCGCGACGGTCTTCTTCAGGACGAAGGAAACGACCGCCATTGCGGCGAGCGCGAAGAAGACCGAGTTGGGCACCCCGACCGTCTCGCCGCCGGCGATCTCCGCCAAGAGGTCCGTGGTGATCGAGGGCACGCCGCCTGAGACGGCGAAGACCGCGCCGTAGAGCAGGGCGTTGGTGCCGATGGTCGCGATGATCGCGTTCAGGCGGAAGACGCTGAACAGCAGGCCGTTCAGGACGCCCGCGGCGAGGGCGAACGCGATCGCCACCAGCACGGCCTGGAACAGCAGCGCATCGTCCTGTTGCGGGTAGTGTGTGGCGACGACCACCGACAGCGAGACGGCGCCCGGCAGCGACAGGTCGAAGCCACCTTGCTGCACGACCAGCAATTGCCCCAGCCCGACGATGGCGATGATCGCCGCGAAGGGCAGGCTCCCCGACAGCGCCCCCCAGGAGAGGCTCGACGGCGCGAAGACCGCACAGACGGCGAGCAGGACGATCGTCGACAGCACCACGGTCGCGAAGGAGCGCGCGAACGGCATCGCAAGCCCGGCGGGCCGGGAAAAGGCGGTTGGCGTCAGCGGCGGGGCGTTCATCGCGGGGGCGCTCTCGACCTGCCGTCAGGGGAGTACGCGGGCAGCACGCAGCTTGTCGAAGGCGTCGGTGAAGGACCGCACCGTGTTCTGATAGGCCGTGAACCCGAGATCGCGGCTCTTGGTCATGTCCGTGAAGTTCTCGATGACACGGCCGAGATCGGCGTCGCTGTGCCACCAGGACGCGACCGTGTTCAGGGCGTTCTTCTGGAGCCCGTGCTTCGCCACAATCCGGTCCCAGACGGGCTCCATGCCCGCCATCTGCTCTTCAAGCGGCTGCGCGTGGCCGGGATAGTCGGCGGCCGCCACGCCGAGGTGCGCGGCAAGCTTTGGCCACAGCCAGTTCCAGCGGAAGACCTCGCCGTTGACGATGTTGAAGGCGTTGTCGCGCGCCTGCGGCTCCGTCGCCGCCCACAGAAGGTGCTCGGCGATGATCCGCCCGTCGGTGACGTCGACAACCGCCTGGTACTGCTCCGGCGAGCCGGGGAAGACGAAGGGGCGGCCGGTCTCCTTGCAGATCGCCGCATAGGCGCCGAGCGTCGCCGCCATGTTCATCTGGTTGCCGACGGCGTAGCCGATCAGCGTGTGCGGGCGATGGACCGACCAGCCGAAGCCCTGCTTCTTTGCCGCGGCGAAGAGCTCGTCCTCCTGGTCGTAGTAGAAGTTCTGGTAGGCGAGCCGAGGCTGCTCCTCGCGGAAGGGCGTGATCGGCTTCGCCTTCGCATAGGCCTCGAACGGTCCCATGTAGTGCTTCAGTCCGGTCACCAGCGCCACGTGCCTGGGGGGCTTGGCTTCCACGGCCGCGAGCAGGTGACGCACCATGCCTGCGTTGACGCGGCAGTTCTCGGCCTCGGTCGGCTGGCGCAGCCAGGTGGTGACGAAGATGTCGGTGGCGTCGACGTCCGCCAGAGCCTGCTGGGTGGCAGCCTCGTCGGTCAGATCGACGGCAATGTGCGAAACGCCCGCCGGCAGGTCGTGCTTGTGACGGGATAGCCCTGTGACGCTCCAGCCCGGCGTCACCGCGAGAAGCTCCGCGAGGTGGCGGCCGATGATCCCCGAAACGCCGGCGATGAGCGCGTGCCGTGCCATCAGTTGAGCCCCTGGGTGTTGAGCGTGACCTTGATGCAGGCCTGCGGGTCCTTGCCGAGTTCGAAGGCCTGGACGGCATCCGTGAGCGAGAAGTGGTGGGTCTGGATCGGCGACAGGTCGATTCCCGTCTTTTCCAGGAAGCGTATCGCTGCCGGCCAGACGCCGGGCGAACCGATGCAGCCGCGCACCGTGAGGTTCTTCATCTGGATGAGGCCGAGATTGGCGGGAATGGCCTGGCCGATGTTGATGCCGACCATCGACATGCGCCCGTCCTGCCCCGCGTACTCAAAGGCAGCCGCGAGCGAGGCACCGTGGCCGGAGGCCTCGATCACAAGGTCGGCGCCGCGTCCCGCGGTCACCTCCAAGATCCGTGCGGCCGCCGCTGCGGGCTCCAGCGCTTCCGAAGCGCCGAGCCTGAGGGCCACGTCGCGTCGCGTCGCGATCGGATCGACGACGATGACATTGGCACCCATGCCGATGGCGGCCGCCGCCGACACGAGGCCGATCGTGCCGCCGCCCGACACCACCACCGTTTCACTGGCGTTGGTGCCGCCCGAGCGCAGAACGGCGTAGAAGCCGCACGTGAAGGGTTCGATCAGGGCGCCGCGAGCGTCGTCGACGCTGTCCGGCAACTTGTGCAGCCAGTCTGGGTTGACGTTGAAATACTGCCTGTCGGCGCCGTCCATCGAGAAGCCGAAGTGATGCAGCCGCTCCGGCGTGCGCACCACGCATTCCCCGACCACACGATCGCCGACGCGGAAGTTCCGGACCGCCTTGCCGACCTCCACGATCTCGCCGCACCACTCGTGGCCCGGCGTGACGGGATAGGAGATCGGAATGATGTAGCGACCGGCGAGCAACTCGTAGTCGGAGTGGCAGATACCGACGGTGCGCGTGCGCACCAGAACCTCGGTGTCCTTGATTTCCGGCATCCCGACATCGACCACGGTGGGCCGGTCGGGCCTTTCGAAAACAAGCGCCTTCATGGGTTTACTCCTCGACCGCCACCACCGCGCCATCGCTCGCCGCCGAGGCGATGATGGCCTCGAGGATCGCGATGTTGTTGACGAGTTCGTCGCCGGTGATCGGATAGGGCGCCTTGCCGCGCACCGCGCGGGCGAAGGCCACCAGGTTGTCGCGCACCGGCTCGGCCGGCGGCTCCTCGGTCACGGTGATCTCCGAACCGACCTCAGCGGCCGTGACCACCCACCCGGCGGGAGCCTGGACATGGGCCTTGTCGCGGATGTCGATCCAGCCCTTCGTGCCGAATACCGCAAAGCGCGACACGAATGGTGTCACCAGCGTCGCCGAGATATAGGCCGTTCCGCCGGACCGGAAGCGGATATGGGCGCTCATCGTATCGCCTTGCGGGAACGCCGACCCGAGGTTTTCGCACGCGACCCGGACGTCCCGTGCGGGCCCGAAAAGCGCCGCCGACAGGTCGGTCAGATGAATGCCGGTGGCGGTCATCCCGGCGACCGGTGCCTGGGCGGCGTCGAGGCGCCAGTTGTCTGCGCTGAGGCCGAGGAAGATGTCGTGGCTGAAGTTCGCCTCGACCTGCAGCAGCCGGCCGAGTGCCCCGGAGCGGGCCGCCGCCAGCATCCGCGCGACCGGCGGCTCCCAGCGGCGCTCGTGGCCCATGCCCAGCACGAGCCCGCGAGCGCGGCAGACGCTCACCGCGGCCTCGGCGCCGCTGCGGGTGTGGCTGAGCGGCTTCTCGCAGAAGATGTGCTTGCCGGCGGCGGCGGCGCGCTCGATCTGCTCGGCGTGCAGCGCGTGCGGCGTGGCGAGGATGACGGCCTCGACGCCCGGATGTGCCAGGGCCTCGGCGTCGCTCGCGTAGCAGGCGAGGCCGTTCGCCGCTGCGAACTCGGCGCTCGCCGGGCTGGGGTCCGCCGCGCAGACGATCTCGATCTCGTCCGGCACCTTGCCGAGGACGGCCGTGATCTTGCGACCCCACCAGCCGAGACCGACCATCGCAACTCTGACCGGCTGATTTTCGCTCACCATCACCATCTCAAATTTTCACGAGGATCTTCATGTGGTTGACCGACTTGTCGAGCAAGGCGTCGAAGCCCTTCGCCACGACGTCGTCCGCCGCGATCTGGCCGGTGCAGATCTTTTCCACCGGCAGCAGCCCGGCCTCGACCATCCGGATGATCCGCGGCCAGGACTGGACCGGGTAGCACCAGGTCGCCTCGACGGTGATGTCCTTCAGCGCCCACTGCATCGCGTCCACGGACGCCGGCTTCATGTGAAGGCCGGTCTGCACGACCTTGCCCTGCCGGCGCACGGATGCCGCGCAGGCGTTGAGGCTCGCCTCGAGGCCGACGCACTCGATCGCCACGTCGACGCCGACGCCCTCCTCGGTGTGCTCGCGGATGAAGGCCGGTACGTCGTCCTGCGCGGGGTCGAGGCAGAAGGCGTCCGGTACCAGCTGTCTGGCGAGGCTTCGCCGATAGGCGTTGGGCTCGCTGACGAAGATGACCGCCGCACCTGCCGCGCGCGCCGCCAGCAGGGCGAGCGCGCCGATCGGGCCGAGACCGGAAATGAGAACCGTCGAGCCCGCGGTGATGCCGCCGCGGTCGACGGCGTAGACGGCAACCGCCGCCGGCTCGATCATCGCGGCCTGGACGTCGCTGACGCCGTCGGGGACCCTGGCCACGTTGTAGTCGTTGACGACCGCATACTCGGCCATCCCGCCCCAGGCCCAGCTCAGGCCCACGCAGGCCATCTTCTCGCTGAGGTGGTAGAGGCCCCGACGGCCGTAATAATCGTTGCGGGGCGATATCAGCGGCTGGATCGAGACGCGGTCGCCGACCTTCACGTTCGACACGTCCGCACCGGTGTCGGCCACCACCGCGCTGAACTCGTGGCCGAGGATCTGCGGATTGGTGGCGCCGGTGTACACGTGCGGCGTCTGCGGCGTGACGATCGGTCCGGCGATGTATTCGTGCAGGTCGGTGCCGCAGATGCCGGTCACCAGCGGCTTGATCAGCACGTCGCCGGGGCCGAGCTTCTGCGACGGCGCCGGCGTGTCCTCGACGCGGATGTCTCTGGCTGCATGGAAGCGGACAGCTTTCATCACTCGTACTCCCGACGCGGGCTCAAGTGAGCACCATCCCGCCGTCGACCATGAAGGTCTGCCCGGTCACGTAGTCCGATCCCGTCGAGGCGAGAAAGGTCGTCACTCCGGTGATGTCGTCCGGTCGCGAAGCGCGGCCGATCAGGATCGACTGGCTGAATTCGTTGATCGCCTGCTCAGGCTTGGTGGTGAGGCCGAGCGCCATGAACTCCCGGTCCAGTTGCTCCCACAGTTCCGTCCGCACGACACCGGGAGCGAAAGCGTTCACGGTGATGCGGTCAGGCGCCAGCGCCCGCGCCGCAGCCTGGGTGAGCGCCACGACCGCGAACTTCGACGCGCAGTAGTGCGCGAAGAGCGGATAGCCCTGCTTGCCGGCGATGGAGGCGGTGTTGACGATCTTGCCGCCGGTGCCCTGCGCCTTCATCTGGCGCGCGGCCTCCTGGGTGCCGATCAGCACGCCGAGGCCATTCACGTCCATGATGCGGCGCCAGTCGTCCTCCGTAACGTCCATGAACGGACAGGTCTGACTGATCCCGGCATTGTTGAACATCACGTCGAGCCGCCCGAAGGCGCCGACGGTCTCCTCGATGAGGCTGCGCGTGCTCGCGCGGTCCGTCACGTCGACCTTCGCCGCGATGGCGGAGCCGCCGATGGCTTCCGCGACCTCCCGGGCGGCTTCGAGATTGACGTCGGCGACGCAAACCCTTGCGCCGTTGCGGGCGAGGTCACGCGCCATCTCAGCGCCGATGCCGCGACCGGCCCCGGTCACGATGATGGACTTGTCGCTGACTGATCCGGACACCGCGTCCTCCCTGACGACCAGTGTTAGTCCCTGGTTCGTCCACGGCCGCATTGGCGCTGTTTAGTGCTTCCGTAACAGAAGCTTGCGGGACAAGCTCCGCCCAAGCCCGCAGTGATTGATCCTAGACAAAAGGGCTGTTCGGTGCCGTCCTAAGATTCTCAGAATGAGAATCTGATCGACCCTGACCGGCGATCCGCGGGGGACCTCGCAACGCGCCTGACCGACATCGCCGACCGCTGGGACGTGTCCACCACCTGCGACAAACGCTTCGTCCGATGATGGAGGATCGGCGTGTGGGAGCGCATCTTCCGGGCCGGCGTTGCCCATTCCCGGCTCTAGGACTGGATACGTGCCCGGCAGAATGTGGTGATATGGACGGGATGCGGAAGAGACATGCCAGATCAGAGGAGGGGGGGCCGCCGTGAGCAGTAACCGCACGCGTCCTCTCGTCACGCCGGTTTCCGCCCTGGTCTCGTTCGCCGCCATGCTGGCGATCATGGGACTCATGTCCACATGGTGGGAGTTTTCGCTTCGGGACGAGGTGCTTCCGCAACTCGGCATCGCCGCCGGGACCGTTTTCGACGATCCCGGGCGCTGGCGCTTCATCATCACCGCCGTCGCGTTCGCCGCCTTGAGCCAGCTGGGGCCGGCCCTGCTGCTGTTCCGCGCCATGCGCCACCTGGACCGGGCGCGGATCGACGTCATCAAGGCCCGCGAGGAGGCCGAAGCCCTTGCCCGTTACGACCCGCTGACCGGCCTCCCGAGTCGCCGCATGCTGCGCGACCATATGCGCAAGCACCTCGCCGTGGCGGCGGGGACGAGCGGATATGCCGTGCTGCTCATCGACATCGAGCGGTTCAAGGCCGTTACCGATCTGCACGGTCTCCAGATGGGCGACAAGCTGCTGCTCGAGATCGCCAACCGCATCAAGCGCCTGCTGCCGCCCGACGCCATCGCGTCGCGCGTCAGCGGGGAGGAGTTCGCGGTCTTCCTGCCGCGCCCGAGCGCGCTGGCGGCGCTCGGAAAACTGGCCCAGAATATCGTCTCCCAACTCTCCGCGCCCTATCGGTTCGACGACCTCGACCTGCGCCTGGGCGCCACCGTTGGCATCGCCGTCACACCGGAGAACGGCACCGGTGACGGCGAGCTGATGCGCGCGGCTGAAGCCGCGCTCTACCGTGCCAAGCGCAGTGGCGGCAGCTTTCGTTTCTTCGAGCCGGCGATGGATGTGGAACAGAGGCAGTCGCGGCGGCTGCAGCGCGACCTGCAGAGCGCCATCGCCGACGATGCAATCGTTCCGAACTACCAACCGCTGGTGCGCCTGAAGGACGGCGCGGTCGTAGGCTTCGAGGTGCTGGCCCGCTGGAACCATTCCTCGCTGGGCTTCATCTCCCCGGAAGTCTTCATCTCCCTCGCCGAGGAGACCGGCCTCATCGGTCAGCTGACACAGTCGATCCTGAGACAGGCCTGCCGGGACGCATCAGAATGGCCCAACCAGATCAAAATCTCCGTCAATCTTTCTCCGGTTCAGCTCAAGGATGTCGCGCTGCCCGATCAGCTTCTGAGCATGCTGAGGACCCTCGAGTTTCTGCCCAAGCGCCTGGAGATCGAGATCACGGAGACCGCGCTGGTGGATGACGAAAAGGCCGCTAGCGCAATTCTGGCGCGCCTGCGCGCCGCGGGCATCGACATCGCGCTCGACGATTTCGGCACCGGCTACTCCAGCCTTCACAATTTGCGCATGTTCCCGGTGACCAAGCTGAAGATCGACAAGTCCTTCGTTCGGTCCATGACCGCCGACGAGAACTCGACGAAGCTGATCTCCGGGATCCTGGCGCTGAGCCGCAGCCTTGGGATCGCCACCACTGCCGAGGGCATAGAGGAGCCCGCCGAGGCCGACTTTCTCCTCTCGAGCGGCTGCGATTTCGGCCAGGGCTATTTCTACGCCAAGCCGATGAAAGCCGACGATGTCCCGGGCTTTTTGAAGAACCGCGCGCCCGCCCTGAGCGCAGTCCGCTGATGAGCGGAAGGGACCGAGCCCGGGCCCTTCGCTCGCGGGAAGCGCCGAAGCCCGGCTCGATGGCGGAAGCGGCGGGATTGCCGATGAAGCGCTGAAGGCCGCTGAAGGCCTCCGCCATGGAAGCTCTTCTCAGGCTTGATCGTGGCTTTGGCAGAGCCGATCGCGAGATCGGAGAGCGGTATGAGCATCCGCGCCGTCACCGCCACCGGGTGGCGGCGCGAATGACGACAGCGGGACCGATGGGCTCGCGAGCTTCAAGGGGTCAGGCCGGGACGGGCAGAGCCAGCGTCACCGCGAAAAACTCTTATTTTTTTGCTGCTTGCGGCTTCCATCGAGACCCTTCGAGAGGGGTCGATGGTGCCCAGGAGAGGACTCGAACCTCCACGGCTTGCACCACTGGTACCTGAAACCAGCGCGTCTACCAATTCCGCCACCTGGGCAACGGCGGTTGAGATACGGGGGCCCCGGGCGGTTGTCAATCGCGGCCGCGCCGGCAACCGCATCGGGGTGAAAAGCGGCGTCGCAATTCGCGCCCTGTCGCAGTGCGGCAACATCGCAATCATCCGGCCCGTGTTATGGTCGGACCACGGCACGCGGGGATTGGCGTGGAAGCGGTGCCGTGCGCTGGCGGGGACGGGTGATGGTGGGGGACGGCGGGGCGGCACCGGGAGCTGGCGACGGGCGCCCGCGCCTGAACGTCGGCCTGTCCGGCAAGCTCGTCGTGCTCACCGCGCTGTTCGTGATGATCGCGCAGGTGCTGGTCTACGTCCCGTCGATCGCCAACTACCGGATCTCCTGGCTGCGCGACATCCACGCCACCGCCGGCGTGGCGGCGCTGGCGCTCGCCTCCACCGAGCGGCTGCCGGACGCGCTGGAGGAGCGGCTGCTGACGTCGACCGGCGCCATCGCCATCGCCCTCAAGGACGGCCGCCGGCGCCTGATGCTGACGCGCGACGCCGTTCCCCGGCCCGTCGACGCCCACGCCGACCTCGACCACATCACCGCCACCGGCGCCGTGCTCGACGCTTTCGACAGCCTCCTGTTCGGCACCGGCCGCATCCTGCGCGTCACCGGCCGGCTCGCCGGCTCGGCCGACCTCATCGAGGTGGTGGTGCCGGAGGACGACCTCGTCGACGCGATGCTCGCCTACTCCCGCTCGGTGCTCCTGATCTCGCTGGTGATCTCGCTGGTGACGGCGTGCTTCGTCTACTGGAGCCTCAGGCGCCTGACGGTGCGGCCGCTGCAGCGGCTCGCCAGCGCCATGAACCGCTTCGCCGAGGACCCGTCCGACGTCGAGCGGCTGATCGTCCCCTCTGACCGCCGCGACGAGGTGGGCGACGCCGAGCGACACCTGCGCTGCATGCAGGACGAGATGCGCCGCACCCTGCACCAGCAGCGCCACCTCGCCCAGCTCGGTCTCGCCGTCTCGAAGATCAACCACGACCTGCGCAACCTGCTCGCCTCGGCGCAGCTGTTCTCCGACCGCCTCGCCGGCCTGCCCGACCCGACGGTGCAGCGCCTCGCCCCGAAGATCGTCCGCGCCCTCGACCGGGCGGTCGGCTACACCCAGACGGTGCTCTCCTACGGCGCCGTCAAGGAGGCGCCGCCGGAGCGCCGGCTGATCCGCCTGCGCGGGCTCGTCGAGGACGTCGCCGAGGTGACCGGCCTCGCCCAGCACCCGAGCATCGAGTTCTCCCTCCTGGTGCCGCGCGACCTCGAGGTCGACGCCGACCCCGACCAGCTCTTCCGGGTGCTGCTCAACCTCGTCCGCAACGCCCTCGACGCCCTCGAGCGCGACAGCGAGCCGAGCCTGGTGCGGCGGCTCACGGTCTCGGCCGAGC
>CALRZT010000147.1:0-11050 GCA_943372725.1 Pseudoxanthobacter soli DSM 19599 | reverse complement strand
GTCCATCGTCACCGAGACGACGATCAGCAGCGATGTGCCGCCGAAGTAGAACGGTACGCCCGTCCACGAGATCAGCACCTCCGGCAGCAGGCAGACGATCACGAGGTAGACGGCGCCGGCGACGGTGATGCGGGTCAGGACGTAGTCGATGTATTCAGCCGTCCGCTCGCCCGGTCGGATGCCGGGGATGAAGCCCCCGTGCTTCTTCAGATTGTCGGCGGTGTCGGTCGGATTGAAGACGATCGCCGTATAGAAGAAGGCGAAGAAGACGATCAGGGCGGCATAGAGGCCCATGTAGAGCGGCTGGCCGTGGCCGAGGATCGTCGTCAGCGTCGTCAGCCATTCCGGCCCGCCGCCGGTCGCCGAGAAGCTCGACAGCGTCGCCGGGATGAGCAGCAGCGACGAGGCGAAGATCGGCGGAATGACGCCCGAGGTGTTGAGCTTCAGCGGCAGGTGCGAGGATTCGCCCTGGAAGACGCGGTTGCCCACCTGGCGCTTCGGATACTGGATCAGAAGTCGGCGCTGCGCCCGCTCGACGAAGACAATGAAGGCGATCACCACCACCGACAGGATGATGATGGCAAGGATCAAGACCGTCGAGAGCGCGCCCTGGCGGCCGAGCTCGAGGGTGCCGGCGATCGCCATGGGCAGTTCGGCGACAATGCCGGCGAAGATGATCAGGGAGATGCCGTTGCCGATCCCGCGGGCGGTGATCTGTTCGCCCAGCCACATCAGGAACAAGGTACCGCCGACCAGCGTCACCACGGTCACGAAGCGGAAGAACACGCTCGGATCGTTGACCACCCCCGTCGCCGACTCGAGGCCGATGGCGATGCCATAGGCCTGGAACAGCGCCAGCACCACGGTAAGGTAGCGGGTGTACTGGTTGATCGTCTTGCGGCCCTGCTCGCCTTCCTTCTTCAGCTGCTCGAGCGAAGGGACGACGGAGGTCAGAAGCTGCACGATGATCGAGGCGGAGATGTACGGCATGATGCCGAGGGCGAAGATCGCCATCCGCCCGACGGCACCGCCGGCGAACATGTTGAACAGCCCGAGCAGGCCGGACTGGACGCTGCCGAACGCCTGGGCGAGGGCCTCGGGATTGATGCCCGGCAGCGGGATGTAGGTACCGAGGCGGTAGACGAGCAGCGCACCGAGCGTGAACCAGATGCGCTTCTTCAGGTCCGTCGCCTTGGCGAAGGCGCCGAAGTTGAGGTTCGCTGCGAGTTGTTCCGCCGCCGATGCCATCGTTCACTCCGGTCCCGTCCGCCGTGCTCCCCGCTATATGGGGAGCCCGCGTCGGTTACGCCGCCTCGACCGCGGCGCCCTTCACGGTCACCGAGCCGCCGGCCTTCTCCACCGCGGCAACGGCCGCACGGGAGGCACCCTCGACCTCGAACGTGGCCTTCACCGTCAGTTCGCCGTCGGCGAGCAGACGCACCCCGTCCCGCAGACGCTTCAGCACGCCCGCCGCCTTCAGCGCGGCCGCGTCGATCGTCGCAGCGGCGTCGAGCTTGCCGGCGTCGATCGCCTGCTGCACCCGGGCGAGGCTGACGATGTTGAAGTCCTTGCGGAAGATATTGTTGAACCCGCGCTTCGGAAGGCGGCGATGCAGCGGCATCTGGCCGCCCTCGAAGCCCTTGATCGACACGCCGGTGCGCGCCTTCTGGCCCTTCACACCGCGACCGGCCGTCTTGCCCTTGCCGGACCCGATGCCGCGGCCGACGCGCATGCGTTCCTTGACCGCGCCGGGATTGTCCCGGATCTCGTTGAGTTTCATGACGTGCTCCAGTCGGTCAGGCTTCGCCCGGTCAAGCTTCGTCGACCACGCGGACGAGGTGGGCGACCTTGGCGATCATGCCGCGCACCTGCGGCGTGTCTTCCAGCGTACGAACCCGATGGCGCTTGTTGAGGCCGAGCCCGATCAGCGTCGCGCGCTGGTCGGAGGGCCGGCGGATCGGGCTGCCGGTCTGTTCGACCGTGATCGTCTTGTCGGTCATCGTCTCTTCCTCGATCCCTCGGCGGCCGCTCACGCCTCCGCAGCGGCGTCGGCGTCGACGTCGCGGCGGCGCGCCTGCAGGGCCGACACCTTGATGCCGCGACGGGCCGCGACGGTGCGCGGGCTGTCTTCCTGCTTCAGTGCGTCGAAAGTGGCCCGCACCATGTTGTAGGGGTTGGACGAACCGAACGACTTGGCGACGACGTCCTGGACGCCGAGCGTCTCGAAGACGGCGCGCATCGGGCCGCCGGCGATAATGCCGGTACCCGCCGGGGCCGCCCGCACGATGACGCGGCCGGCGCCGTGGCGCCCGTGCACGTCGTGATGCAGCGTCCGGCCCTCGCGCAGCGGCACGCGGACGAGGCTGCGCTTGGCCGCCTCGGTCGCCTTGCGGATCGCCTCGGGAACCTCGCGGGCCTTGCCGTGGCCGAAGCCGACGCGGCCCTTCTGGTCGCCGACGACGACGAGCGCGGCGAAGCCGAACCGGCGTCCGCCCTTCACGACCTTCGCCACGCGGTTGATGTGGACGAGCTTGTCCACGAACTCGCTGTCGCGCTCTTCCCGCTCGCGCACGTTCTTCACGTCTTGTCTCCTCGCTCCGTCGCCCGCCGCGCTGGCCTACGCCCGCGCCGGACCGCCGCCGGATGTCCGATCAGAAATCGAGACCCGCCTCGCGGGCCGCATCGGCGAGCGCCTTGACGCGCCCGTGGTAGATGTACGGGCCACGGTCGAAAACCACCTGCGACACGCCGGCGGCCTTCGCCCGTTCGGCGATCAGCTTGCCGATCGCCGCCGCAGCGCCGGTATCGGCGCCGGTCTTCAGTTCCTCGCGCATCGACTTCTCGAGGCTCGAGGCGGCGGCGATCGTGCGGCCCGCCGCATCGTCGATCAACTGCGCGTAGATGTGCTTCGAGGACCGATGCACGCTGAGGCGAGGCCGGCTTCCGGCGACCGCCTTCAGTGACCGCCGGACGCGTGCGCGCCGGCGTTCCATCGTGGAGAGCTTGTTGGCCATCGCACCCACCGTCACTTCTTCTTGCCTTCTTTGCGGACGATGAACTCGCCCGCATAGCGAACGCCCTTGCCCTTGTAGGGCTCCGGCCCGCGGAACTCGCGGATCTCTGCCGCCACCTGGCCGACCTGCTGCCGGTCGATGCCGGACACGAGAATCTCGGTCGGCTTCGGGCAGACGATCGTGATCCCGGTCGGGATCGGATAGAGCACGTCGTGGCTGAACCCGAGCGCGAGGTTCAGGGCCTTGCCCTGGACCGCCGCCTTGTAGCCGACGCCGGTGATCTCGAGCTTGCGCTCGAAACCCTTCGACACGCCGGTCGCGAGGTTCGCGACCATCGTCCGCGACATTCCCCAGAGGGAGCGCGCCTGCTTGCTGTCGTCGCGCGGCGTCACGGCGATGCCGTCCGCCGACTTCTCGACGGCGACGAGATCGTGGGCGACGAAGGTGAGTTCACCCTTCGGACCCTTCATCGACACCTTCTGGCCGTCGACGGTCGCGGTGACCCCACCGGGGACCGCGACGGGCTTCTTGCCGATCCGCGACATCTCTCAAACCCTACCGTTCGCTGGGAGCCGATCCATCCGCCGCGTCAGAAGACGCGGCAGAGGATCTCCCCGCCGACATTCTGTTCACGCGCCTCGTGATCGCTCATCACGCCCTTCGGGGTCGACAGGATCGACACCCCGAGGCCGTTGGCGACACGCGGCAACGCCTTCACCGACGCATACACGCGGCGGCCCGGCTTCGAAACCCGCTCGATCTCGCGGATCACCGGCTCGCCGTCGAAGTACTTCAGCTCGATCTCGAACTCCGGCTGCACGCCGGTCACCTCGATCGTCGTGTAGCCGCGGATGTAACCCTCCGACTGCAGCACGTCGAGGACGTGCTGGCGCAGCGAGGAGGCCGGCGTCGACACCTTGGTCTTGCGCCGCATCTGCGCATTGCGGATGCGGGTCAACATATCGCCGAGCGGATCGGTCAATGCCATCGCGCAGCCCTCCTCACCAGCTCGACTTCACAAGACCGGGGATCGCCCCGGCGCTGCCGAGCTCGCGAAGCGCGATGCGCGACATCCTCAGCTTCCGGTAGACGCCACGCGGGCGGCCGGTCACTTCACAACGGTTGCGCACCCGGGTCGGCGCGGAGTTGCGCGGCATCTCGGCGAGCTTGAGCCGCGCCTGAAACCGTTCCTCCATCGACAGCGACTGGTCCTTCGCCGCCGCCTTCAGACGGGCGCGCTTCGGGGCGAACTGCTTGGCCAGCTTCGCGCGCCGATTGTTCTTCTCGATCGAGCTCTTCTTCGCCATCTTACGTCTCTCCGCGGCCGGCCGGGCCGGTCACTGCCGGAACGGGAAGTTGAACGCCTTGAGGAGCGCTCGCGCCTCGTCGTCCGACTTCGCCGTCGTGCAGACGATCACGTCCATGCCCCAGATCTGATCAACCTTGTCGTAGTTGATCTCCGGGAAAATGATGTGCTCCTTGATGCCCATGGCGAAGTTGCCACGGCCATCGAAGCTCTTCGGGTTCAGACCCCGGAAGTCCCGCACGCGGGGCAGCGCGATCGTCACCAGGCGGTCGACGAAGTCGTACATGCGCGTCTTGCGCAGCGTGACCTTCGCGCCGATCGGCATGTTCTCGCGCAGCTTGAAGGTCGAGATCGCCAGCCGGGCGCGGGTGATCACCGGCTTCTGCCCGGCGATCATCGCGAGGTCGGCCGCCGCGACGGACGCCTTCTTGGAATCGCCGGTCGACTCGCCGACGCCCATGTTGAGCACGACTTTGTCGATCCGAGGGACTTCCATCGGATTCTTGTACCCGAACTCCTTGACGAGCTGCGGGCGCACCACTTCGTCGTAGTGCTTCTGGAGCCGGGGCTCGTATGCCGCCTCAGCCATCGATCTGGTCTCCCGAACGCTTGGCGACGCGAACCTTGCGGCCGTCCTCGAGGACCTTGAAGCCGACGCGTGTCGGCTTTCCGTCCTTCGGGTCGGCGAGCGCCAGGTTGGAAAGGTGGATCGCCGCCTCCTTGGAGACGATGCCGCCTTCGTCGCGCGCGGTCTGCTTCTGATGCTTGCGGACGAGGTTGACACCGCGCACGAGGGCGCGGTTCTCTGTCGGCCGTACTTCGATCACCTCGCCGGAACGGCCCTTGTCGCGGCCGGTCGTGACGATGACGCGATCACCCTTTTTGATCTTCGCGGCCATCACAGCACCTCGGGAGCGAGCGAAATGATCTTCATGTGGTTCTTGGCGCGGAGCTCGCGCGGCACCGGTCCGAAGATGCGGGTGCCGATCGGCTCCTTCTGGTTGTTGATCAGCACCGCCGCATTGCGGTCGAAGCGGATCACGCTGCCGTCGACGCGACGGATGTCCTTGGCGGTCCGGACGACCACCGCCTTCATCACGTCACCCTTCTTCACGCGGCCGCGCGGAGCCGCCTCCTTGATCGACACGACGATGACGTCGCCGACCGAGGCATACTTGCGCTTCGAACCGCCGAGCACCTTGATGCACATGACGCGACGGGCACCGGAGTTATCCGCCACGTCGAGGTTCGACTGCATCTGAATCATGGCCGCCTCGTCTTTCTCGTCTTACGCGCCGTCGCGACGGCTCAGCTCGCCGCCGCTTCGCCCGACGGCGTCAACGCGCCGACGACGACCCAACGCTTCGTCTTGGAGATCGGCTTGCTCTCTTCGATGAGCACGGTGTCGCCGATCTTGTACGTGTTCGCATCGTCGTGCGCTTGGTACTTCTTCGACCGGCGCACGGTCTTCTTCAAAAGCGGGTGGGTAAAGCGCCGCTCGACCTTCACGACAACAGTCTTGTCGGTCTTGTCGCTGACGACGATGCCCTGCAGGACACGCTTCGGCATCTCCGCCTCCTCAGGCGCTCTTCGGCGCGGTTTTAGCGCGCAGCACGGTCTGTATGCGGGCGATGTCGCGGCGGACCTGCCGCACCCGCGCGGTGTTCTCGAGCTGGCCGGTGGCCTTCTGGAAGCGCAGGTTGAACTGCTCCTTCTTGAGCCGCCCGAGGTCGTCGGTCAGCTCATCGGGCGTCTTCGCGCGCACGTCGCTCGCCTTCATCTCCGTCACTCCGCTGTGCCGACGCTCACTCGGCGATCCGCTGAACGAACCGCGTCTTGACCGACAGCTTGGCCGCGGCCAGCCGGAACGCCTCGCGGGCGACTTCCTCGCTGACGCCGTCGACCTCGAACATGATCCGGCCCGGCTTGACCCGCGCCGCCCAATACTCCGGTGCACCCTTGCCCTTGCCCATGCGCACCTCGGTCGGCTTCTTCGACACCGGCACGTCCGGGAACACCCGGATCCACACGCGACCCTGGCGCTTCATCTGGCGCGTGATGGCGCGGCGGGCCGCCTCGATCTGGCGGGCCGTGACGCGATCCGGCTCCAGGGCCTTCAGGCCGAAGGCGCCGAAATTGAGGTCGGTACCGCCCTTGGCGACGCCATGGATGCGGCCCTTGAACTGCTTTCGGAACTTGGTGCGCTTCGGTTGCAGCATGGCTCTTCTCTAATCTGTCTGGTCCGCGCTCCGGGCCGAGGCCCGGAACTCAGCCGTGATCCTGGCGACGACGATCGCGGTGGTCGCGATCGCGATCGCGATCACGGTCCCGCTCGCGGCCGCCGTGGCCGTGCGAACCGGCCTCGTTGCCCTCGCTCGCCCGCCGCTCCGACGCCATCGGATCGTGCTCGAGGATCTCGCCCTTGAAGATCCACACCTTCACGCCGCAGGTGCCGTAGGCGGTCTTCGCCGTGGCGACGCCGTAGTCGACGTCGGCGCGCAGCGTGTGCAGCGGCACGCGGCCCTCGCGGTACCACTCCATGCGGGCGATCTCGGCACCGCCGAGACGACCGGAGCAGTTGATGCGGATGCCTTCCGCACCGAGGCGCATCGCCGACTGGACGGCCCGCTTCATTGCCCGGCGGAACGCCACGCGACGCTCGAGCTGCTGGGCGATCGAGGCGGCGACCAGCGTCGCGTCGATCTCCGGCTTGCGCACCTCGACGATGTTGAGGTGCACCTCGGAGTCCGTCATCGCCGCAACCTTCTTGCGAAGCTTGTCGATGTCGGCGCCCTTCTTGCCGATCACCACGCCCGGACGGGCGGTGTGGATCGTCACGCGGCACTTCTTGTGCGGACGCTCGATGACGATCTTGGAGACCGCCGCCTGCTTCAGGTCGTCCATCAGCTTCTCGCGGATCTTCAGATCCTCGTGGAGCAGACGGCCGTACTCGCCGCGATCGGCGAACCAGCGCGAATCCCAGGTCCGGTTGATGCCGAGCCGCAGGCCGATCGGATTGACTTTCTGACCCATCAGGCGGCCTCCTCGACTTCCCGAACCACGATCGTGAGGTTCGCGAAAGGCTTCTCGATGCGGCTCGAGCGGCCACGGCCGCGCGCCGCGAAGCGCTTCATCACCAGCGCCTTGCCGACGAAGGCCTCGGCGACGACCAGGCTGTCGACGTCGAGGTCGTGGTTGTTCTCGGCGTTGGCGACGGCCGACTCCAGCGTCTTCTTGACGTCGCGGGCGATCCGCTTCTTCGAGAAGGTCAGGTCGGCGAGCGCCGCCGGCACCGTCTTCCCGCGGATCAGCTGGGCGACGAGATTGAGCTTCTGCGGGGACACCCGCAGCATCTTGGCGATCGCCTTCGCCTCGTTGTCCTTGAGGGCCCGTGCGGCCTTGGACTTGCCCATCGGTTACTTCCTCTTGGACTTCTTGTCGGCCGCGTGACCGTAGAAGGTCCGCGTCGGGGCGAACTCGCCGAACCGGTGACCGACCATGTCCTCGGACACCTGCACCGGAATGTGCTTCTGGCCGTTGTAGACGCCGAACGTCAGACCGACGAACTGCGGCAGGATGGTCGACCGGCGGCTCCAGATCTTGACGACCTCGGAGCGCGCGGAGCCGCGCGCCTTCTCGGCCTTCTTGAGCATATAGCCGTCGACGAACGGACCTTTCCAGACGGAACGAGCCACGGTTCAGCCCTCACTTCTTCCTGGCGTGCCGGCTACGGACGATGAACTTGTCCGTCGACTTATTGCGGCGCGTCTTCTTGCCCTTGGTGGGCTTGCCCCATGGCGTCACCGGATGGCGTCCACCCGAGGTCCGGCCTTCACCACCGCCATGCGGATGGTCGACCGGGTTCATCGTGACGCCGCGGTTGTGCGGCTTGCGGCCGAGCCAGCGCGAACGGCCGGCCTTGCCGAGATTGATGTTGGCGTGGTCGGGGTTCGACACCGCGCCCACCGTGGCGAAGCAGGTGCCGAGCACACGGCGCTGCTCGCCGGAATTGAGACGCAGGATCGCGTAGCCCTGATCGCGGCCGACGATCTGCGCGTAGGTACCGGCCGACCGCGCGATCTGACCGCCCTTGCCGGGCTTCATCTCGACGTTGTGGACGATCGTGCCGACCGGCATCGCCGAGAGCGGCATCGCGTTGCCCGGCTTCACGTCGGCCTGGGCGCCGGCGATGACGTTGTCACCCACCGCCAGGCGCTGCGGCGCCAGGATGTAGGCGAGCTCGCCGTCCTCGTACTTGAGGAGCGCGATGAAGGCCGTGCGGTTCGGATCGTACTCGATCCGGTCGACCGTCGCCGTCATCTCGCGCTTGCGGCGCTTGAAGTCGACGAGGCGGTAGGTGCGCTTGTGACCGCCGCCGCGGAAGCGGACGGTGATGCGACCGGCGTTGTTGCGTCCGCCCGAGGCCGAGAGGCCTTCGGTCAGCGACTTGACCGGCTTGCCCTTGTAGAGCTCGGAACGATCGACGAGGACCAGCTGTCGCTGGCCGGCCGTCGTCGGCTTGTAGGATTTCAGAGCCATGGTCTGCGCTCCACGCTCACAGGCCGGTCGTGATGTCGATCGTCTGGCCCTCGGCCAGCGTCACGACGGCACGCTTCACGTCCGACTGGCGCCCGAGGGAGCCGCGGAAGCGCTTCAGTTTGCCCTTGCGGACAAGGGTGTTGACGGCCGTCACCTTGACACCGAACAACGCTTCGACCGCCGCCTTGATCTCCGGCTTCGAAGCCTTCGGCGCCACCCGGAAGACGACCTTGTTCTGCTCGCTGAGCACGGTCGACTTCTCGGTGATGACCGGCGCTACGATCACGTCGTAGTGCTTGAGGTTGGTCATTTGAACCGCTCCTCGAGGCGCTCGACGGCCTCGCGGGTGAGCACCAGGGTGTCACGCCGCAGGATGTCGTAGACGTTGATGCCCTGCACCGGCAGCACGTCGAGATTGGGGATGTTGCGGGCGGCGAGCTGGAAGTTGGCGTCCACCTCGTTGCCGGCGATGATCAGCACCCGCTGCAAGCCGAAGGCCGCGAGCCGCTCGCGCAGCGCCTTGGTCTTCGGCTCGGCCGCCGTCGCCTCGTCGACGACGATCAGCGTCGAGGCCTTCGCCTTGGCCGACAGCGCATGCTTCAGGCCGAGAGCGCGCACCTTCTTCGGCAGGTCGTGAGCATGGCTGCGCACGACCGGACCGAAGGCCTTGCCGCCACCGCGGAACTGCGGCGCCGACTGGTCACCATGGCGGGCGCGGCCGGTGCCCTTCTGCTTGTACATCTTGCGGCCGGTGCGGTTCACCTCGGAGCGGATCTTCGCCTTGTGGGTGCCGGCCTGCCGCTTCGACAGCTGCCAGCGCACGATGCGCTGCAGGATGTCGGCACGGGGCTCAAGCCCGAAGATCTCGTCGGAGACCGTGATCGAGCCCGCCGAGGCGCCGTCCAGCGTCTTGACCTCGAGTTCCATCACTCGCTCTCCTTCTCCGCCGGAGCGGCCGGGGCTTCGGCAGCATCCGGCGCAGCACCGGTCTCACCGGCCAGGCGGAACTTGCCCGGCGACGGCACGTCCTTCGGAAGCGCCCGCTTCACCGCGTCGCGCACCAGGATCCGTCCACCCTTGGCGCCGGGAACGGCGCCCTCGATGAGGATCAGGCCGCGCTCGGCGTCGGTGCGGACGACCTTGAGGTTCTGCGTGGTGACGCGAACCTGGCCCATGTGGCCGGCCATCTTCTTGCCCTTGAACACCTTGCCGGGGTCCTGGCGCTGGCCGGTCGAGCCGTGGGCGCGGTGGGTCACCGAGTTGCCGTGGCTGGCGCGACCACCACCGAAGTTGTGGCGCTTCATGACGCCGGCGAAGCCCTTGCCGATAGAGGTGCCGGTCACGTCGACGAACTGGCCGTCGACGAAGTGATCGGCCGTAAGCTCGGCGCCGACCGCGATGACGTTCTCCGGGCTCACCCGGAACTCGACGATCTCGCGCTTCGGCTCGACGCTCGCCACTGCGAAGTGACCGCGCATCGCCTTGGCGACGTTCTTCGTCTTCGCCCGCCCGGAACCGAGCTGCAGCGCCACATAGCCGTCCTTCTCCGCCGTGCGGTGGGCGACCACCTGGCAGTTCTCGACGCGCAGAACCGTCACCGGCACATGTTCCCCCGCCTCATTGTAGACGCGGGTCATGCCGACCTTCTGGGCGATCATTCCTGAACGCATGGGTCAGGCCTCTCCAAACCGTGCCGCACTACTCAGAGCTTGATCTCGACGTCGACACCGGCCGCAAGGTCGAGCTTCATCAAAGCGTCGACGGTCTGCGGCGTGGGGTCGATGATGTCGAGCAGGCGCTTGTGCGTGCGAATCTCGAACTGTTCCCGGCTCTTCTTGTCGATGTGCGGCGACCGGTTGACCGTGAACTTCTCGATGCGGGTCGGCAGCGGGACCGGGCCGCGCACCTGCGCACCCGTCCGTTTTGCCGTGTTCACGATCTCGCGCGTCGAAGCGTCGAGCACGCGATGGTCGAACGCCTTGAGGCGGATCCGGATATTCTGGCCGTTCATGGATGCGCCCTCGGTTCAGCGCTCGTCTTGATCGGGACCGGACCGCGGCGTCGGGCGTTTTCGCCCGTCGCCGTGTCCTGCGTCGCGGGTCTTGTTACTCGATGATCTGGGCGACGACGCCCGCGCCTACCGTCCGGCCGCCCTCTCGGATGGCGAAGCGCAGCTTCTCCTCCATCGCGA
>CALRZT010000146.1:0-11055 GCA_943372725.1 Pseudoxanthobacter soli DSM 19599 | reverse complement strand
CCGGCCACCACCACCTCCGGCGGCGTTCGGAACTCCCTCCCGATGTTCAACACGTTCGAGATCCGCGGCATCTCCAAGTCGTTCGGCCACGTCCAGGCGGTCCGCGACGTCTCGATCCGCCTCGGCTCCGGCGAGGTGCACGCCATCGTCGGCGAGAACGGCGCCGGCAAGTCGTCACTGATGGCGGTGATCTGCGGCCGCGTCGCCCCGACGGCCGGCGAGATCCGCATCGACGGCACCCCGGTCGTCTTCCGCACGCCGGCCGACGCGCAGCGGGCGGGCATCGCCATCGCCCCGCAGGAGATCAACCTCGCCCCCGACCTGACCGTGCTCGAGAACGTCATGCTCGGCCGTCAGTCCGGCCGCTTCGGCTTCATCGACTGGCGCCGCACCCGGCAGGAGGCGATGCGCCACCTCGCCGACATCGATCCGGGTGTCGATCCCGGCGCGCTGGCCGGCTCCATCACCGTCGCCCAGCAGCAGCTCGTGCAGATCGCCCGTGCCACGGCCACCGGTGCCCGGCTCCTGATCTTCGACGAGCCGACGGCGGCGCTGACCCAGACGGAGGCCGGGCGCCTCTTCGCCTTCATCCGTGGCTTCCGCGCCCGCGGCGGCATCGTCATCTACATCTCGCACCGCCTCGAGGAGATCCTCGAGCTCGCCGACGCCATCACCGTGCTGCGCGACGGCGCCTTCGTCGCCGCCCTCGATCCGGCCACGACCAGCAAGGACGAGATCATCCGCGCCATGGCCGGCCGCGACCTCGACGGCACCGACCTGCGCCGGTCGATCCCCTCGCAGGCCACCGACGAGATCGTCCTCGCGGTCGAGGGCCTCGGCCGGCCGGGCCAGTTCGAGGACATCGGCTTCGACCTGCGCCGCGGCGAAATCCTCGGCATCGGCGGCCTGATCGGGTCCGGCCGCACCGAGATGGTGCGCTGCCTGTTCGGCGAGACGCCGCGCGCCACCGGCCGGGTCACGCTGTTCGGCAAGCCCGTCGACTTCGTCCAGCCGCATCAGGCGATCGCCGCCGGGCTCGTCTACCTGCCGGAGGAGCGCAAGCACGACGGCATCTTCCCGGACCTGTCGGTGGCCGAGAACATCGTGCTCCCGAACCTCGCCCGCTTCGTCGGCCGGTTCGGCATCCGCTGGCTCGACGTCTTCAAGGCCTCCGAGGACTATGTCCGCGGCATCCCCATCAAGACGTCCTCCGCCCATCAGCTGATCTCCGAGCTTTCCGGCGGCAATCAGCAGAAATGCATCATCGCGCGCTGGATGATGAGCGAATGCCGCATCCTCATGCTCGACGAGCCGACGCGCGGCATCGATGTCCACGCGAAGCGCGAGATCCAGAGACTTCTGCGAAACCTGACGCTCTCGGGAATCTCGGTGATCTACATTTCCTCGGAACTGAAGGAACTGATCGATGTCTGCGACCGGATCATGCTGATGCACGAGGGCCGGGTCCGCGGAATCGTCCCGGCCGACGACGCCACCCAGGAAAGCCTGCTCGCCATCGCCATCCGCTGACCGGCGCCCCCATGAGGTTTTTCATGTCCATGACCACCGCCAGCGACCTCGCCGGCCGCCTCCGCCGCTTCGAGGCGGCGGGCATCATCGCCGCGCTGCTGCTGATGTGCGTGATGCTCGCGCTGTTCACCGAGAACTTCGCCAGCAGCTACAACGTCGCCGTGGTGATGCGGCAGGCCTCGTTCGTCGGCATCATCGCGCTCGGCCAGACGCTCGTTCTCCTGATCGGCGGCATCGACCTCTCGGTCGGCGCGGCGGCCGGCCTGTCGGCGATCGTCGGCGCGCTGTTCCTCGTCAATCTCGGCGTCGACCCGTGGCTCGTCATCCCGCTGACGTGCCTGTTCGGCTTCGCCATCGGCCTCGTCAACGGCGCGCTGGTGGCACGCGCCGGGCTCAATCCGTTCATCGTCACGCTGGCGGCGGGCGAGATCTTCGCCGGCATGACGCTCGTCATCACCCAGGGCTCGCCGATCCGGCCGCTCGGCAAGGAATTCCAGCAGTTCGGCCTCGGCGAGGTGTTCGGCATCCCGGTGCCGGTGGTGATCTTCGTGGTGCTCGCCGCCGTCCTCGCCTTCGTCCTCAACCGCACCCGCTTCGGCCGCGACATCTACGCGATCGGCGGCAACCGCCATGCGGCGGTGCTGGTCGGCATCCCCGTCCGGCGCGTCGAGATGATCGTCTTCGGCCTGTCCGGCGCCTTCGCGGCACTGGCCGGCATCCTCTATGCGAGCCGGATGGACAGCGCCCAGCCGTCGGTCGGCGAGGGCTGGCTGATGCCCTCGATCACCGCGGCGATCATCGGCGGCGTGTCGCTGCGCGGCGGCCAGGGCACGGTGACCGGCACGATGACCGGCGCGCTCCTGATGGCCGTGCTCGGCAACGGCATCGTCCTCCTCGACATCTCCAGCTACTGGCAGCGGGTGATCATCGGCTCCGTCGTGCTGATCGCCATCCTGATCGACCTGTTCCGCCGCCGTCGCTGACCGCGCCCCTCCCGCCGGGCCGGCCAGACGGCCCCGGCACAGCATCGGACCCGCTCCCATGAGCCTCGACCACCTGTTCGGCGATGCCCCGAAGGGCCGCATGAAGGCCGTCCGCATCACCGAGGACCACGCCGTCTTCATCGCCGACGTGCCGGTGCCGGTCGCCGCCGACGACGAGGTGCTGGTGCGCCCATCCGCCTGCGGCATCTGCGGGACGGACCTCCACATCCTCCACCACGGCTTCCCGGGCACGCACTATCCGGTGACGCCGGGCCACGAGTTCGCCGGCCACGTCGTCGCCGTCGGCCGCGCCGTGAAGGGCCTCAAGGAGGGGGACTTCGTCGCCGTCGATCCGAACGTCACCTGCGGCCGCTGCCGCTGGTGCCGCGCCGGCCGGCCGAACCTCTGCCCCGAGCTGTCGCCAATCGGCGTCGGGCGTCCCGGCGCCGCGGCCGAGCTCGTCGCCGCCCCCGCCCGCTTCGCCTACAAGGTCCGCGAGGACCTCGGCGGGCCGCTCGCCGCCCTGATCGAGCCGCTCGCCTGCTGCCTGCACGCGATCGAGTCCTCGCAAGGCGTCCGCGACCGCAGCGTGCTCGTCCTCGGCGGCGGCACCATGGGCCTCCTGATCGCCATCGCCGCCGATCTCCACGGCGCCGGCGCGATCACCGTCGCCGATCCCTCGCCCGCGAAGCTCGAGATCGCCCGGCGCGCCGGCATCGCCACCGTGACGACGCCGGCAGCCCTCGGCGAGGCCACCTACGATGTCGTCTTCGAGGCCGCTGGCGCGCCGAAGGCGCTCGAGCAGGCGCTGCGGCTGGTCGAGAAGACCGGCGTGCTCGTGCAGGTCGGCGTCCACGACGCCGACCGGATGATCCCCTTCAACCCGTTCGAGATCTACGAGCGCGAGCTTCGGATCATCGGCTCCAACTCGCTCGCCGACAAGTTTCCCGCCGCTGTCGACGTGATGACGGACATCCGCGACCGCGCCGCCGTGCTCATCGGCGAGAGCTTCCCCGTCTGGGACTTCGCCGGCGCCGTGGCGGCGATGGCGCGGGGCGACACCGTCAAGACGCAGCTCGGCTTCCGCTGAAACCCCCGCTTCCGACTTCCTCGAGGAGACAGATCGTGCCCAATCGCTATTCGACCAACTACCGCATGAACCGGGTGCTGCGCGACGACCGCGCAGCGCTGATCGTCCCGATCGACCACGGCCTCGTCTGGGGCCGGGTGCCGGCGCTCGAATCGCCGGTCAAGGTGATGCGGCGCTTCCTCACGGCCGACATCACCGGCTTCATGGTGAGCACCGGCATCGTCAAGGCGACCGAGGTCGACCTCGCCAAGGCGCCCGGGATGGCGCGGGTGCTGGCGATCGACGCCTTCTGGCCGACCGGCGCGCCGGAGACCGGCACCGGCACGCTCGCCGCGAGCGTCGAGGACGCGGTGCGGCTCGGCGTCGACTGCGTGAAGATGCTCCTGCCGTGGAATGTCGACGACCGCGAGAAGATCCAGTACTGCAACCGCATCGGCCAGGTCGTCTCGGAAGCGTCGAAGTGGCACATTCCCGTGATGGTCGAGCCGGTGTTCCTGGCCGCGCCGCGCACGCCGGAGATCATCGAGGCCGAGCTCGAGGTCGCCCGCGTCGGCTACGACCTCGGCGCCGACATCATCAAGATCACCTTCCTCGGCCCGGACGCGACGGCGAAGCTGTGCTCGGAGATCGACATTCCCGTCGTCGTCGCCGGCGGCCCGCTGTCCGGCGATGCCAAGTCGACGCTGCGCGACATCGAGGACGCCGTCTCGGCCGGCGCCCAGGGCGTCGTCGTGGGCCGCAAGATCTGGCAGCGCCCGGAGGCGGAGGCCGCCGAGCTCATTGCCGCGGTGGCGGAGATCACCCGCTCGCGCTTCACGCGCCGCTGGTGAGGCCACGACCGCGGGGCGCACCGCCATGACCCTGCTTGCCTGCGGCGTCGACATCGGCTCGACCAACCTCAAGGTCGTGCTCGTCGACGCGCACGGCCGCACGGTCTGGACGCGGGCCGTGCGGACGCCGCGGCGGCCGGACCGGGACAGCGTCGCCACCGACGCCGCCGAGCTCGTCGCCGCCATCGAGACGATGATCGTCGAGGGCTGGCAGCAGGTCGGCGGCGGCCGGCCGCTCACGGCGATCGCCTGCGCCGGCGTCGGCGAGGACGGCATCGGGCTCACGGGCGACCTCGCGCCGACCGGCCTCGCACTCGCCTGGTTCGACGAGCGGGCGGCGATGGAGGCGGCCGAACTCGCCGGGCATCCCGACGCCGACGCCCGCATCGGCCTCGCCGTCGGTCCGGACCGGACGCTGGCCAAGTGGCTCTGGCTCGCCCGCCACGATCGCGACGCGCTGTCTCGCGCCACCGCCGGCTGGGTGGCGCTGACCGACTATCCCGCCGTGCGCTGGACCGGCCGGCCGTTCATTAGCCGCAGCCTGGCGGCGCGCACGGCGGCCTACGACGTGTTCACACGCGCCTGGATCGCCCCCCTGCTCGCCGCCGCCCGCGCCCCGGCGCTGCCGGAGGTGCTCGATGCCGGCACCGTCGTCGGGCCGGTGGCGGCGGGACCGCTGCGCGACAGCGGCGCCGCCTCCGCCGACACCCTCGTCGTCGCCGGCGGTCACGATCATCCGGTCGCGGCCTCGGCGATCCGCCGCGCCGATCCGGCCGCCCGTATCGATTCCCTCGGCACCGCCAACGTCGTCTACGGCGAGCTCGACCGGCCGATCCCGCCGCGCCGTCACCCCTCTCTCGCCTTCTCGGTGCCAGTCCGCGCGGGCGACGGCGTCGCCTGCCTCGGCGTCATCGAGCTCGCCGCCTCGCTCGGCGCGGCGAAGGGCGGCCGCTCGCGGCTGTCGCGCCTGCTCGCCGGCGACCGGCTGCCCGGCCGGCCCGGCGAAGCCTCCGGTCGCGGCGGCGACGCGGCGGTGCGGGCCCGCCTGGAGGCCGCGACCGTCCGGGCGCGGGACGCGCTTGCCGCCCTCGACGCCGTCGGCGTACCGCCCGGCCCGCTCTACGCCACCGGCGGCTGGTCGCGGTCGCGCGCCTTCATGGAACTGCGCGCGAGCATCTTCGGCACGCCGGTCCACGTTGTCGATGAGCCGGAACTCGTCGCCGTCGCCGCCGCCCTGATCGCGGCCGACGGCGCCGGCACGCCGCTGCCGTTCGAGGCCGGCCGGCGCGCCCGGCGCGTCGATCCCGATCCGGCCTGGGCCGAGGCCTATGCCGCGACGGCGACGCCACCGCCACCGATCCCGCTCATCGACACTGGCCGTTCCCAGGAAGGTGCGACCCCGCCATGAAGAAACTGATCAACGACGCCCGCCGGGTCGTCCCGGACCTCCTCGCCGGCTCGATCGCCCTCGCCCCGGGCCAGGCGATGCTGGCCGACGAGACGGTTGTGGTCCGCCACGGCCTGCCGGCACCGGCCGAGCGGCCGGTGGCCGTGCTGTCCGGCGGGGGCAGCGGCCACGAGCCTGCCCACGCCGGCTATGTCGGCCAGGGCATGCTGACGGCCGCGGTGGCCGGCGACGTCTTCACCTCGCCCAGCACCGACGCCGTGCTCGCCGCCATCGAGGCCGTCGCCGGGCCGGCGGGGGCGCTCCTGATCGTCAAGAACTACACCGGCGACCGCCTGAACTTCGGCCTCGCCGCCGAGATCGCCCGCGGCCGCGGCATCCCGGTCGAGATCGTCGTGGTCGCCGACGACGTCGCCCTGCGCGACGTCGTGCCGAAGGGCAAGCGCCGCGGCATCGCCGGCACCGTGTTCGTCCACAAGATCGCCGGCGCGGCGGCGGCGCGCGGCGACGGCCTCGCCGAGGTCGCCCGCCTCGCCCGCGCTGCAGCCGAGGACGTCGGCTCGATGGGCATCGCCCTCGAGCCCTGCATCGTGCCCGCCGCCGGCCGCGCCGGCTTCACGCTCGGCGACGACGAGATCGAGATCGGCCTCGGCATCCACGGCGAACCGGGCGTGCGCCGTGGACCGATGCAGAGCGCCGACGCCCTCGTCGCCCTGATGGTCGACGCCATCCGCGACGAGCGCGGCATCAATGCCGGAACGCGCTGCGTCCTGCTCGTCAACGGCCTCGGCGGCACGCCGCCGATGGAGCTCGCCATCGTCACGCAGAGCGCGCTCGCCCATCTCGCCGCCGCCGGCGTCACGGTTGAGCGCGCCTGGTGTGGGACGTTCCTGTCGGCCCTCGACATGCGCGGCTGCTCGCTGTCGCTGCTCGCGGTCGACGACGCACGGCTTTCCCTGCTCGACGCCGCCGCCGACGCGCCGGCCTGGCCGGGCCCTGGCCGCCTCGGCCGCAACCCGCCGGTGGCGGCGGCGACCGCCCCGCCACCGGCGTCGACCGTCACCGGCGTCCCGTCCACGATGGTGCCCGTGCGGATGGCCGCCCTCGCCGCCGCCGCGGCCCTCGTCGCCGCCGAGGCGGAGCTGACTGATCTCGACGCGCGCGCCGGCGACGGCGACCTCGGCGCCAGCCTCGCCCGCGGCGCGGAGGCGGTGATGGCGCTGCCGGACGCGGCGTGGGCCGATCCGTCGACGGCGCTCGCCGCCATCGCCGACCGGCTGCGCAAGGTCATCGGCGGCAGTTCCGGACCGTTCTACGCGACCGCTCTCGCCCGCGCCGCCCGCCGCCTCGCCGGGGCCGGCGACATCGACGCGGCCCCCTGGGCGGAGGCGTTCGCCGAGGCGGTGCAGGCGATCGCCGACCTCGGCGGCGGACGGGAGGGCGACCGCACCATGCTGGACGCCCTCTATCCGGCCAGCCGTGCGGCCACCGCGGCGGTCGAGCGCGGCGAGCCGCCCGCGACGGTGCTGCGCGCCGCCGCCGATGCGGCCCGCGCCGGCGCTTCCGCCACCGCCGCCATGGAGGCGCGCGCCGGCCGGGCGAGCTATCTCGGCGAGCGGGCGAAGGGGATCGAGGACGGCGGCGCCGTCGCCGTGGCGCTGTGGCTCGACGCCGTCGCCACCGCGATGGCGTGAGCACCGGCTGCGGCCGGTGCCCGCAACAAACAGGGGTAGATGATGAAGCTGTTCGATCTCGACGGTGACGTCGCCGTCGTCACGGGGGCCGGAACCGGCATCGGCCGGTCGATCGCCATCGGGCTCGCCGAGGCCGGCGCCGACGTCGCCTGCTTCGGCCGCAGCCGCAAGCGGGCGGAACTGGACGAGACGGCCCACGCCATCACGGCCCTCGGCCGCAGGGCGATCGTCGTCGAGGGCACGGTGACCTCGAAGGCCGACCTCGACGCCGCCATTACCTGTATCGAGGCCGAGCTCGGGCCGCTGACGGTGGCGGTCAACAACGCCGGCGTCGCCCACGCCGAGCCGGCCGAGACGCTGTCGCTGGAGCGCTGGAATGCGCTCTACGAGATCAACGCCACGGGGGTGTTCCTGTCGTGCCAGGCGGAGGGGGCGGTGATGCTGCCGCGCCGGCGCGGCACGATCGTCAACATCGCCTCGATCTCCGGCACCATCGTCAACCGCGGCATCACCCAGGTCCACTACAACTCGTCGAAGGCGGCCGTCATCCAGCTGTCGAAGAGCCTCGCGATGGAGTGGTCGGACCGCGGCATCCGCGTCAACGTCATCAGCCCCGGCTACACCTTCACGCCGATGAACGACCGCAGCGAGGTGGCGGACCATCTGGAGGTGTTCCGCCGCGACACGCCGGTCGGTCGGATCGCCTCGCCCGACGAGATGGTCGGGCCTGCCGTCTTCCTCGCCTCGCGCGCCTCGAGCTTCGTGACGGGGATCGACCTCATCGTCGACGGCGGCTTCGTGTGCTGGTGAGCCCGAGCGGGCGGACGGGAAGGACGCGGAGATGACCGACGGCGGCATGACGGACACGGCAGCGGAGGCGGTCGACCGGCGCTTCGCGGCCGCCCGCGAGATCGCCACCGCCGCCGGGCGGACGGCGCTCGGCTTCTTCCGCGACCGTCACCTTTTGAACGTCGAGAGCAAGGGCCGCTCGCAGGACTGGGTGAGCGAGGCGGACCGCACCGTCGAGCGGGAGATCCGCGCCGCCCTCGCCGCGCGCTTCCCCGACGACGGCATGGTCGGCGAGGAGGACGGCAGCGTCGCCGGCCGCTCCGGCTACACCTGGGTCGTCGACCCGATCGACGGCACCCAGCCCTTCCTGACGGGCCAGAGCACCTGGTGCGTGTCGATCGCCGTCACCGGGCCGGACGGCATCGTGGCGGGGGTCATCGAGGCACCGGTGCTGCGGGAGACCTGGACGGCGCGGCGCGGCGCCGGCGCCTTCCTCGACGGGCGGCGCCTCGCGATCGACGCGGCGACCGACATCACCACCGGCAACGTCGGCTTCGGCGCCACCCAGACCTCCGACCCGGACGCGAGCGGCCGCTTCGTCGCCGGCCTCTACCGGTCCGGCGGCGTGCTCTTCCGCATCGGCTCGGGGGCGCTGATGCTCGCCTACGTCGCCGGCAACCGCATCGCCGGCTACTATGATCCGACCCTCAGTGCCTGGGACTGCTATGCCGGCATCCTGATCGTCGAGGAGGCCGGCGGCGTCGCCGACTTTGCCGGCGGCCTCGACCGCCCCGGCCGGCTGTTCGCCGGCAACCGCGGGGTGACCGAGGCGCTGCGCCGCCTCGCCGACCCGCCCGCGGGACCGTCGTCGCCGGGCGCCGCTCCGGCCTAGCGAGCTTCGGCCGAGGACGGGCGAACTCCACCCCGCCGGCGACCCGCGATTGACGGCCGTCGCGACGGGGCGCAGCCTGTTTTGTGACAGAACGGCCGCACCCGGACAGGCTCCGCAGGCAGCGGTCGCGCGCTCGATCCGGGGAGAAGCGGCATGGCGTCGTCCGACAGGTCCGTGTCCGACAGGTCCGTGTTCGTCACCGGCGGCGCGGCCGGCATCGGGGCGGCGGCGGTGGCGGCCTTCGTCCGCGACGGCCGCCGGGTCGGCGTGCTCGACACCGACATTTCCGCCGGCCGAGCGCTCGAGGAGCGCTTCGGGCGCGACACCTGCCGCTTCTTCGCCGGCGACGTCCGCCGTGGCGCCGACCTCGGTGCTGCCGTGACGGCGACCGAGGCGGCGTTCGGGCCGCTCGGGATCGTCTTCGCCAACGCCGGCATCCACCGCTTCAACTCGATCCTCGATGTCACCGACGCCGACCTCGACCTCGTCGTCGACGTCAACATCAAGGGGACGGTGAAGACGCTCGCGGCCACCGTGCCGCGGCTCAAGGCGGCGGGCGGCGGCGCCGTTGTCATCAACGCCTCCGACCAGGCGCTGATCGGCAAGCGCAACTCGCTCGTCTACGGGCTGACCAAGGGCGCGCTCGGGCAGATGACGAAGAGCCTGGCGCTCGACCTCGCGCCGCATGGCATCCGCGTCAACGCCGTCTGTCCGGGCACCACGCGCTCGCGGCTGACGGAGGCGATCTTCGACCGCCTGCCCGACCCGGCCGCCGCCTGGGCCACGGAGGCGGCGACCTATCCGGCGGGCCGCGTCGGCACGCCTGAGGACGTCGCCGAGCTCGTCGCCTTCCTCGCCTCCGACCGCGCCGGCTTCATCACCGGCTCGCTGCACTCCGTCGACGGCGGCCTCACCGCGGGCTGAGCCGCAGCAATTGCCTCAGGCCGACACGACGGTGCCGGCGGCGACCGTGAAGCGCTGCGCCGGCGCCGCGACGAGGTCGAACAGCGCGGTGTCGGTGCCGGTCATGAAGGTCTGGGCGCCGAGGCGGGCGAGGCGGGCGAACAGGCCGCCGCGCCGGCGGGCGTCGAGATGGGCGGCGACCTCGTCGAGGAGCAGCAGCGGCGTGCGGCCGGTGAGCGCCGCGACGAGCTCGGCGTGCGCCAGCACCAGCCCGATCAAAAGCGCCTTCTGCTCGCCGGTCGACGACAGCGCCGCCGGCATCGCCTTCTCGCGGTGGTGGACCACGAGATCCGAGCGATGCGGGCCATCGAGGGTACGGCCGGCGGCGCGGTCGCGGGCGCGGCCGGCGCGCAGGGCCACGCGCAGGCTGTCCTCGACCGCTGTGGCGGGCCGGGCGGCGAGGTCGTCGTCGATGTCGCCGGCGAGCGCCAGCGCCGCCACCGGGAAATCGGCCCCGTCGGCGGCGGCCGCGAGCCGCTCGAGGCAGCCGACGACCTCGCGGCGGGCGGCGGCGACGGCGACGCCGGTCTCGGCGAGCTGCGTCTCCACCGCGTCGAGCCAGCGCGCCTCGCCACCCTGCTCGAGCAGGCGGTTGCGCTCGGTCATCGCCCGCTCGTAGGCCGAGACACGGGCGGCGTGGCCACCGTCGACGGCAAGCACTAGGCGGTCGAGGAAGCGGCGGCGGTCGCCGGGCGGGCCGGCGAACAGCCCGTCCATCGCCGGCGTCAGCCAGAGGACCGAGAGGAGGCGCGACAGCGTCTCGGCGGTGGCGTCCTGGCCGTCGACGCGGACGCGCCGGGCCCGGCCGAGATCGCCCTCCGAGAGGCCGGTACCGACCGCCGTCTCGCCGTCGGCGCCTGCGAGCGTCGCCGCCACCGC
>CALRZT010000145.1:0-11095 GCA_943372725.1 Pseudoxanthobacter soli DSM 19599 | reverse complement strand
GCCGACGCCGGCCCGTTCTGGAAGCGCTATCCGAACCTGTCGCTCGCCCTCGTCGTCCTCGCCGCCACCACCGTCGCCGGCCTGTTCATCCCCGCCTTCGCCGATGTGCCGAAGGCGATCACCATGACCACCGCGCCGGCCTGGAAGGCGGGCGTGTCGTGGATCACCATCAACCTCTTCGACGTCATCGAGGCGGTGCGCGTCGCCCTCATCCTCTACGTGCTGAACCCGGTGCGCGCCTTCTGCGAGGGCTTCCCCTGGCTCGGCGCGGTGTTCCTGCTGGCGCTCGCCGCCTTCCAGCTCGGCGGCGCCCGCCTCGCTATCCTGGTCGCCGCACTCACCGCCTACTGCGCCGTCACCGGCCTGTGGGAGAAGACGATGGCGACGGTCTACCTCGTCGGCATCTCGGCCTTCATCTCCTGCCTGATCGGCATCCCGATCGGCCTGTGGGCGTCGCGCAGCGACCGCGTCGAGAAGATCGTCACGCCGATTATCGACACCCTGCAGGTGCTGCCGTCGTTCTGCTTCATCATCCCGGTCGTCATGCTGTTCCGCGTCGGCGACGTCACCGCGATGATCGCCACCGTCGCCTTCGCCGTGGTGCCGGCGATCCGCTACACCAACCACGGCCTGCGCCAGGTGCCACCGGCGCTGATGGAGGCGGCCGTCGTGTCGGGCTGCACGAAGCGGCAGACGTTCTTCCGCGTGCAGTTGCCGCTGGCGCTGCCGGAGATCATGCTCGGCATCAACCAGACGATCCTGATGGCGCTGTCGATGATCATCATCTGCGCCATGATCGGCACGCGCGACCTCGGGCAGGAGGTGTTCATCGCGCTGTCGAAGGCCGACGCCGGCCGCGGCATCGTCGCCGGTCTCGCCATCGCCTTCATCGGCATCATCGCCGACCGCCTATTCGGCGCGTGGACGGCGAAGGCGCGAGGCAAGCTCGGGTAGGGGGCGTCACGGCCAGTTGATCGCCGACGGAGACGCTTCCCGGATACATTGATCCGACAGGCCGCGGTCGGTTCGCCACCCCCATGCACGGCGTCCAGCACCCCGCTGGCTTGTCTTGAGCGTCCTTTGCTCGCCACCAGACTGGAGGGCCGCAGGATGGGGCGTGCAACGCTTGCAATTGCGGTGGCCGTCGTCCTCGGCGGCAGTGCCGGCGGGTTCGCTGGCGCCGGGGACCGTCTCGCGGCGGAGGTGTCGCCCAGCGCCGCCGTGCCCCGCGCCGTCACGGTCGCGCGCGCGACCAAGATCCCGGCCTGCACGCTGTTCGTCGACGCTGCCGCTGCGGCGCCTGGCAAGGGCACAGTCGCGAAGCCCTTCAAGACGCTCGCCGCCGCCGTCGCGGCCGCCAAGGCCGGCGCCGTCATCTGCGTCGCCGAGGGCGTCTACGCCGAAATGCTGACGCCGGGTACGAAGCCGTTCACGCTCGCCGGCGGCTTCCGCAGCGGCGAGGCCTTCACGGTGCGCGACTCCGCCAAGTACGTCTCCCGGGCCGAGGGCAGCGGCGGGTCGTTCCTTCGCATCGAGGATTCGGGCCCGACCGGCGACCAGCTGACGGCGATCGACGGCTTCGAGATCACCGGCTATTCGCAGGCCATCGTCCGCGACTTCTTCGTGTCGCAGCGCTTCGACATCACCAACAACTTCATCCACGACAACAGCTGCAGCGAGCCAGGTCTCAGCGGCGCCGGGTTTTCGCTCAGCAACGTTTCAGGCACGATCAAGGGCAACGTCATCGCGCGCAACGCCTGCGGACGCGGCGGAGCGGGGGCGCTCATCGACCCGACGAACGAGAACAGCGTCCTGATCGCCAACAACCTGATCGCCGAGAACGCCGGAACCGAGCCCGTCAGCTCGCACGGCGGCGGCCTCTACTTGTTCACCAACAAGCTCAAGATCACCGCCAACCATTTCGTCGACAACACCGTCACCGGCTGGGGCGCCGGGCTCTTCGTCGGCGCCTTCACCGCCGGTGGGGAATTCACCACCGCGAAGATGAGCTGGAATGTCTACCAGGACAACCGGGCCGGCATCGCCGGCGGCGGCTTCTTCTGCGACGATTCGGCGAGATGCCGCAGCGATCATGAAATCTATTACCGTAACTGCGGCGGCAACATCTATCTCGATGGCGGCCCGGGAGGCTCGGGACCTACCATCGCGACGTTCGATCACCTGACCAACGTCGGCGCGCTCGCCGTCGGCTGCGACGGCCCGGGCGTCGGCGTGCAGATCGACAAGGACAACGATTCCCCCGACGCGTATGCCTTCACCAACGCGATCTTCTGGGGAAACGCCCCAAAGCGCGACTTCGCCGCCGCGTGCGGTTCCGGCTGCGATGCAGTCAGTGTCGCGGTCGACTACTCGATGGTGCAGACGCGCTATGCCGATGGCGGGATCGAGATCGACTTCGGGCCCGGCATCGTGCGGCCGGCGAACCCGCTGTTCGTCAGCCTGAAGAAGGGCGACTTCCACCTGAAGTCGGCTTTCGGCCACTGGACGCCGGACGGATATGTCCGCGACGCCGCGAGCAGCCCCGCGCTCGCCAAGGGCGATCCGGACGGATCGACGGCCGACAACCCGAAGCGCGCCGGCAAGCGCACCGAACTCGGCGCCTACGGCAACAGCTCAGAGGCGTCGTACGTGAAGTAGCTCAGTGAGAATTGCGGGTGGGACGATGCGGATCGCGATATCGGGCTCACACTCGTTGGGCAAATCGACCGTCGTGAATGACTGGGTTGATCAGCACCCGCATTTCCGCCGCGAGGAGGAGCCCTACCGCGTGCTCGGACTTTACGGACCGTATGAAATTCTGTTTGGCGATGCATCGACGAAGCTGCATAACGGCATTCAGATGTTCTACAACATCGGCCGCGTCAATCGGTACAGTAACTTCGATGATGAGGTTATCTTCGATAGGGCGCCCATCGACTACCTTGCGTATTCCCAGTACACGGCTGATCAGGGCCGGACAGATATCGACGATGACTTTGTAGCGTCGCTAGTCCCGGCTGCAAGAGAATCACTCGACCATCTGGATATTCTGGCCTTCGTGCCGAAATCCGATGCGTGGCCTGTTGCCATGGAAGAGGATGGAATAAGGCCGGTCGATCATGGCTATCGCGATGCAGTGGATGCGATCTTCAAGCAGATCTACCGCGATGGTCGGTTCGGCATTTTGCCCGACAACGACGGCCCCCACGTCATCGAGTTATGGGGGCCGCGCACGCAGCGCCTGGAGCAGTTGCAGGAAGCCATTGATCGCGTGACTGCTGCGAGGGGGTAGCACCATGAAAGGCCGCTCGCCGGTTCGATGTTGAACGGGCCGCGGGGAATCTACGGGTGCCCGGCACTTCTTGGACAGGGGTCACCGTGGCGCCGCTCCCCGGCTGCGCTGAGCCGGCGGGTGAGCGGCGGCGCCACGGTGGCGTTGCCGCCCTACTTGCTCGCGAGGTAGGCCTCCATCGAATCGTCCATCGCCTCCATCCACGGCGTGTGGTGCTTCGGCGACATCGTGCCGGTCATCAGCGAGCGGTAGGCGTTGTCGCGGAAGCCCATGATGTTCTCCATCTTGTGGTGCTCCCACTCCATGAAGGTCTTGTTGGTCGCCTCGATGTCGAACATCGGGTAGTCGGTCGCCTCGATCAGGTCCTTCGTCTGGTCACCCTGGAACCAGATCGCGTCCTCGGCGGTCTCGATCTTCTCCTCACGCTCGCGCCAGGCCTGGCTGTGCGCCGCCATTTCCTCCGCCGACGGCAGCTTTATCCGGCCGAGCATGACATCGCGGGCGTACCAGGCCTGCGCGTCGAACATGTTGAACGTATAGAACTGGTCCTGCATGCCAATGTAGAACAGCGCTGGGTTCTTCTCCCACACCACGCCCTGATAGAGCCCGAGCGGCCACATCCGATTGTTGGTCTTCAGCTTCAGGTCGTCGGTGAGGAACGGGAAGCTGTGCAGGTAGCCAGTGCAGAGGATGATGGCGTCGACGTCCTTGGTCGTGCCGTCGGCGAAGTGGGCGGTCTTGCCGACGACCTTCTGCAGCAGCGGCACTTCCTTCCAGCGCTCCGGCCAGTTGAAGCCCATCGGGCGAGAGCGGTAGCTGGTGGTGATCGACTTCGCCCCGTACTTGTAGCACTGCGACCCGACGTCCTCGGCCGAGTAGCTGCGGCCGATGATCAGCACGTCCTTGCCGGTGAACTCGCAGGCGTCGCGGAAGTCATGGCTGTGCAGCACCCGGCCCTGGAAGCTTTCGAACCCTTCGAAATAGGGGACGTTCGGCACAGAGAAGTGGCCGGAGGCCACGACGACGTGGTCGAACTCCTCCGAATAGGTGTGGTCGTTGGCGCGATCATGGGCGGTGACGGTGAATTTCTTCGTCGCGTCCGACCACGTTACCATGCGCACGGGCGTGTTGAAGCGCACCCATCCGCGCACGCCGGCCTTCTCGACGCGGCCCTTGATGTAGTCCCACAGCACCGCCCGCGGCGGATAGGAGCCGATCGGCCGGCCGAAGTGCTCCTCGAACGTGTAGTCGGCGAACTCGAGGCACTCCTTCGGTCCGTTCGACCAAAGATAGCGGTACATCGAGCCGTGCACCGGGTCGCCGTGCTCGTCGAGGCCGGTGCGCCAGGTGTAGTTCCACAGCCCGCCCCAGTCCGACTGCTTCTCGAAGCAGACGACCTCGGGGATGTCCGCCCCCTTCGCCGCCGCCGACTGGAACGCTCGCAACTGTGCGAGACCCGAGGGACCGGCTCCGATCACCGCGACCCGCTTCTGCATGGACTGCTCCCCGACTTTTCCACAACGAAAGATTTTTCACTGTCAGGACGGTAGCCCGTCCCGCTGCCCTGTCAATGCTCGCCGCTGCGAAAGCACCGGAGAACCCCTGGAGGCGCACCGCCCCGGTCCGGATGCATCACGCGGCCTTGAGCCCACTTTCCCGCCAGTGTATCTCGCAGGAAGACGGTTTCACTGACGGTGAAACACGCCGCACCGTGAAAGGGTGGACCGTGGCCGAGGCGGGACGCAAGAGGGATCGACACGCTGCGGCCCCGGGCGGGGTGTCGAGCGCCAGGGCGCTGCCGCTTTCCGTCGCCGACGTCCACGCCATCCTGCCGGCGCTGTCGCAGAACCCGCACGCCGTCCGCGACACCCCCGAGAAGGTGCTCGAGGTGGCGATCGGCCGGGAGGTGCGGGCCTTCCGCAAGAAGCTCGGCATCACCGTGGCCGACCTGGCCGCCGGCACCGGTCTGTCGCTCGGCATGCTGTCGAAGATCGAGAACGGCATCACCTCGCCGTCGCTCACCACCTTGCAGGTGCTGTCGCGGGCGCTCGGCGTGCCGGTCACCGCCTTCTTCCGCCGCTACGAGGAGGAACGCAGCGCCGTCTTCGTCAAGGCGGGGGAGGGGCTCGAGATCGAGCGCCGCGGCACCCGCGCCGGCCACCAGTACAACCTCCTCGGCCACGTCGGCGCCAAGGCGAGCGGCGTCGTCGTCGAGCCCTACCTGATCACCCTGTCGGAGACCTCCGACGTCTTCCCGACCTTTCAGCACGAGGGCATGGAGTTTCTCTACATGCTGGAAGGGGAGGTGGTGTACCGGCACGGCTCCAACCTGTTCCGCATGCTGCCGGGCGACAGCCTGTTCTTCGACGCCGACGCGCCGCACGGCCCGGAGGAATTGACCCGGCTGCCGATCCGCTACCTGTCGATCATCTCCTACCCGCAGGGCGGCGGCGGCACCTGAGCCGGACGGGCGGCGGGCTCAGTCGGGCCCGAAGCCCGGCGAGGTCGGGGCGCCGTCGTCGTGGGCCGCAAGCCACTCGATCAGCGTCGCCCGGTAGCGCGTCAGGCCCTTGTAGGCGGCGATCTCGTCCGGCAGGTCGCGGATGACGCGGTGAAGCCGCCGCGCCCACTTCGGCGAGGTGACGAGCTCGTCCATCGAGATCAGGTAGCAGCGGATCGGGAAGACGAGGCCGTTCGAGCGCGGCAGTCGCCAGAAGCTCTGCAGCTCGACGCGCAGGTGCACCTTCTTACCGACGTTCTCCGGCGTCACCGTCGTCCGGTCCGGGCCCCACTTGTGGTAGTTCTCGGGGCTGGTATCGAGCCGCGGATTGATCGTCATCGTCCAGTTGAGCCGCCGCGCCGGCCGCCCCTGCTGCACGTTGAGCAGGAACTTCAGCGCGCGGGTGAAGATGCCCTTCTCGTGGGCGAGCGGCACCGGCGCATGCCACTCGAAGAAGTTCATGCCGATGTCAAAATCGAGCGACCAGTCGGCCTGGGTGGTGACGATGCCGGCGTCCATCCACAGATTGCCGTCGCGCTGGTCGAGCAGGCAGAAATCGCCCTGCGACTGGCGGGTGATGTACTCCATCGGCCCGTAGGGCAGGGTGGCGACGTCGCCGAAGGTGAAGCGGTCGTCGATGCCGAGCGGCCGGTTGATCCAATGCCAGCGGTCGCCGTCGCGCGTCAGCTCGAAGTGCTCGGGGTAGCTCTCCGCCTTCGCCGTCATCAGGAGCTCGAGCAGGTCCCAGCCGGCGAGCGTCATGTGCGGCAGCGACTGGCAGCGCAGCGGGTCCTCGGCGAGCACCAGCGCCCGGTCCTGCATCTCCGAGACGTAGTGCTCGTCGACGTCGATCGGATGCTCGAGGACGCTGCCCTTCGGGCCCGCCACGTGCGGCTCGATGTTCACCGCATACATGTAGCCGTCCTCGTGGAACGGGAACGGGAAGCGGCGGATATGCTCCGGGCTGTTCCGGAAGCTGAAGTCGTCCCGAAACGTCTCCTGGCGGAAGGTGATGCCCATGGTGCGGTTCCTCAGCGATCCAGCACGAGGGAGGGGCCCTCGAAGCGCGACACGCACGGCATGATCTTGCGGCCGGAGCGGTGCTCGTCCTCGCTCAGCCAGTGGTCGTTGTGCAGGAAGGTCCCCTCGCACGACACGACGTCGGTCTCGCACTGGCCGCAGACGCCGCCGCGGCAGAGATAGGGCGGGTCGACCCCGGCCTGCTCCATCGCCTCGAGCAGGCTCTGCTGCTCGCCCACGTGGATCGTCTTCCCGCTGGCGGCCAGCGTCACCGTGAACGGCAGGCCCGGCTGCGGCGCGGAGAAGTGCTCATAGTGCACGGCCTCGGCCGGCCAGCCGAGCGCCGCCGCCCGCCCGCGCACCCAGTCGATCATGCCCGACGGCCCGCAAACATAGAGGTGCGTGCCGAGCGGCTGCGCCGAGAGCAGCCGGTCGAGCGGGATCTGCTCGCCACGATCGTCGTGATAGAGGCTGACACGCCGGCCGTATCGGGCCTGGAGTTCGCCGCCATAGCTCGCGAGCGCCGCGGTGCGGACGCTGTAGTGCAGCTCGAACTGACCGCCCTCGGCGGCAAGCTGCGCCGTCTGTGCCAGGAACGGCGTGATGCCGATGCCGCCGGCGAGCATCAGGTGCTTCTTCGCGCGCAGGTCGAGCGAGAACAGGTTGACCGGGTAGGAGATCACCATCGCCTGCCCGGGCTCCACCCGCTGGTGCAGGAACAGCGAGCCGCCGCGGCCGGCATCGTCGCGGCGGACGCTGATCGTGTACTCGCGGGTGTCGAGCGGCGAGCTCATCAGCGAATAAGGATTGAGCCTTGGCGTCGCGCCGTCCTGCATTTCCACGACGACGTGGGCGCCGCCGGAGAAGGTCGGCAGCAGGCCGCCGTCGCGCCGGCGGAAGTGGAAGCGCTTCACCATGGCGTTGACGGTGACGACGTCCGCCACGACGACGTCGAGCTTGGTCGTTCCGGTGCTCATCGAAACGCCTCCTCGACGGGCGGGATCTCGCTCGGATCCTCGGCGTTGATGCACACCCCCTGGAAGGCGGCGATCCGGCGCGAATAGTGGTCGCGCACGAACAGGAGCAGCCCGCAGTGCGCGCACGTCACCGGCTGGGTGGTGACGTCTTCGGTGATGCCCTTGCAGTGGACGCACTGGACGCGGCGGGCGAGCGAGCCGCGGTGCTCGGTCTGGATCGAGGCATGGTCGATCCCGGCCACCAGCGCTGCCTGCATCGCCTGGCCGATCAGCCCCTCGGTGCCGGAGAGATAGACCCTGAGCCCCATGCGGGCGGTGGCGAGCGTCTGCCGCAGCCGCGGCATCGCGGCGGCGACCGACGGTCCCTCATAGAACATCGCCGGCGACAGCGCCTTCAGCTTCTCGGCGAGCGACGGATCGGCGTCGCGCGGGATGTAGACAATCTGCGCGCCGGCGAAGAAGCCGTCCGGCGCGGCCGGGGCCATGTCGAGGATCGCCTCGGCGCCTTGCGCATCGGCGACGAACAGGTGCTCCCGGCCCGGCTGCGGCGACAGCGTCCCGTAGACGGGCCGGCTGATGATGCTCTTCTCCGGCATCGACACTCCGCTCTCAGTCCGCCACCGCCGCCCCGTGCCCTCAGCTCTTGGCCGTCCGCTTCGTCTTCTTCGGATCGTCGAACGGCAGCGGCTCAGCGGTTGCAGCAATCGTGCCGCTCTTGTTGTGGATCTCGAGCTTGGTGCCGGCCACCGCGACGGGCACGTCGAGCCGGGCGATGCCCATCGATTTCTTCACGAGCGGCGAATACATCGCGCAGGTGACGACGCCGACCGGCTTGCCGCCGGCGGTGACCGGAGCGCCCTCGTCGGCCGGCTCCGTGCCCTCGAGCAGCACGCCGTAGATCTTGAAGCGCTCCTTGCCCTTCAGCCGGTAGTGCTCCTCGGCGCCGCGGAAGCCGGTCTTGCCGGGGCTGACGGTGAAGTCGAGCCCGAGCTCCCACAAGGTATCGCCCGGTCCCTCGTTCTCGAACGGATACTTCTGCGAGTTGTCGTAGGGATAGAACAGCAGGTAGCTCTCCACCCTCAGCATATCGAGGGTGGTGAACCGGCACGGGATGATGCCCATGTCGGCGCCTTCCTCGAGGATGCGGTCCCAGATCGCCGGCGCATCCTGGCCACGGCAGAAGATCTCGTAGCCGCGCTCGCCGGTGTAGCCAGTGCGCGAGATCATCACCGGCAGTCCGTAGAGCTGCGTCTGCATGTGGTGGAAATAGGGGAGGTCGCGGATGCCGGGCACGCGGGGGGCAAGGAAGTCCACCGCCAGCGGCCCCTGCAGCGACAGGTCGTGCAGGTTGTCGTCGAAGCGGATCGAGACGTCGCGGCCCATGGCGGCGCGCTGCAGTTCCTCGTGGCCGGTGCCGGAGCCGTGCACCACCATCCAGGAGTTCGGGCCGGTCCGGTAGAGGATGCAGTCGTCGGTGAACTTGCCGGCCTCGTTCAGCATGCAGGCATAGGCCGACTTGCCGGGATAGATCTTCTCGACGTTGCGCGTGGTGGCGAGGTCGATCAGGTGCGACGCGTGCGGCCCGGTGATGTGCACCTTCTTCAGGCCCGAGACGTCCATCAGCCCGGCCTTGGTGCGGATCGCGATGTACTCCGCGTCGGCGTCGCCGGAGTAGCTCCAGGCGGTGCCCATGCCGCTCCAGTCCTCGAGCTTGGAGCCGAGCGCCCGGTGGCGGTCGGCCAGGGTCGAAAACCTCCAGGACTGCGTCATCGCTCGCTCCCCATCGTGCCGCCGCTCCGCGTCGTCCGCCCGGTGCCCGTCGCACCGCCTCCCCGGATCGCCGCAGCCGCAGGATAATGCCTCCGGCCGGCGACGCCACGCAATACCAACATGCAAAAAGCTTTCCTCGCAGGCAAAATGCAGGCGGGATGGGGCCGCGCCCGCGGCACGGGCGATCGGCGATGCAGTCGGTGACGATCACTATCGACGACGATCTACTCGCCGCCCAAGACGGGCTCGCGATGAGGTCGCGGTGCTGAAGGGCAATCGCTGCGACGTGCAGACTTTCGCCGACGAGCTCACGGCCCATCGGGGTGCCAGGCACGACCGTCTGCACATTATTCCGCCAGATGACCCGCCGGTATGACAAAACTTGAACTTGCTCACATCGGCGCGGCGCGGTTCCCTCGGTGGCCACCCTTCGCGAGCCGAACATCCCGGGGAGCCGACCATGATCCGCAAAGCCGCCGTCCTCCCGCTGCTCGCCGCGGCCGCTGCCGGCCTTCCCACGGCCGCCTTCGCTCACGCCGGCCACGGTGAGGCGAGCGGCGTCCTGCATGGTCTCGCGCACCCCGTCGGCGGGTTCGACCACGTGCTTGCGATGGTGATGGTCGGCGTCCTCGCCTGGCAACTCGGCGGGCGGTCGCTGTGGCTCGTACCCGCCACCTTCGTCACGGTGATGGCGCTCGGCGGGGCACTGGGCGTCGCCGGCGTCGCGGTGCCGGCGGTGGAACTCGGCATCGCCCTGTCGATCGTCGTTCTGGGCGCCGTCGTCGCCTTCGGCGCCAGGGCTCCGATGGCGGTTCTCGTCGCCCTCGTCGGCGGCTTCGCCGTCTTCCACGGCTACGCCCACGGCGCCGAGATGCCCGAGAGCGCCGGCGGCCTCGCTTACGGTCTCGGCTTCCTGGCCGCCACCGCAGTCCTGCACCTCGCCGGTCTCGGGCTCGGCGCTGCCGTCGGCCGCATCGGCACCCTCGGCAGCCCGCTGGCGGTGCGCGCGGTCGGCGGTCTCGCCGCGATCGCCGGCGTCGGCGTCCTCACCGGCGTCCTCTGACGGCCCGCCCGGACGACGATCCGCCAGCCGCGGGAAAGCCGCCGGCTCGCCCTCCCACTCAACGACTAGACGGCCCGCCCCGCCCCGACCTTGGCGGGCCCGCCGCCGTCGGCGCCGTCGTCCCGCCCCACTAGGGCAATTTGTCCATACACCTTCGGCTTCCCGCCAGCCTGCCACGCCATATCTTCAGGACGTCGGAAGGTTGGTATGCCTTCGGCGCACGGGCGGTCTGGAGGCTGCATGGACTTCGGTCAGACAGCTGAAATGCTGGCGCGAATACAGTTCGCGTTTACGGTATCGTTTCATTTCATCTTCCCGGCGGTATCCATCGGCACGGCGAGCTACCTCGCCGTCCTGAACGGCCTCTGGCTGTGGACACGCGATCCCGCCTATCTCCGGCTCTTCGAGTACTGGAAGACGATCTTCGCCGTGACGTTCGGCATGGGCGTCGTCTCCGGCATCGTCATGAGCTA
>CALRZT010000144.1:0-11125 GCA_943372725.1 Pseudoxanthobacter soli DSM 19599 | reverse complement strand
TTCTCTCAACCGCCGCACGCCGCCGGCTTCCCCGGCGGCGCCCTCCCCGGTCCGCTCACGCGGCCCGACCCCCGGATCAAGTCAGGGGCAGGCTCTCCCACAAGGGGAGGGTGGGCGCCTGGGGCGATGGATGGCGCAGAACGGCGCGCTGTAGCGCGCGCCGCCCTCATCCGGCGCTGCGCGCCACCGTCTCCCGCGGCACGGGAGAAGGACGAAAGCGCGCCGCCTTCCCTCCCGCTACACCGCCTTGCGGCGGGTCCAGGGGCGGGTGCCGGCGGGCATTTCCGGGCGGCCGACGGGCTGGGTGTAGAGCTCGACCTCGGCCGTGTCGCCCTTCGACAGCCGGGCGCGCGTCGGTGCGTGGGTGACGACGAAGGCGTCGACGCCGCAGCGGATCATCAGCGGGATCTGGTCGAGCAGCACGTTGCCGACGGCCCGCAACTCGCCCCGATAGCCGAGGTGCTCGCGCAGGACGCGGGCGTAGGAAAAGCCGCGGCCGTCGGTGAAGGCCGGGAAGTCGATGGCGATCGCCGAAAGCAGGTCGAGAACGGGTCCGAGCTTCTCCGGATCGTCCCCCGGCTTCACCACGACGCCGAGTGGGCGAGGGTCGGCCCCGAGCGCCTCGCGCTCGGCGAGCCAGCGGGCGAAGGGCAGGAAAGCCCTGCCCTCCGCCGGGATCGGCGTCGCCGCGTCGAGGGTCACCCAGTCGTCCGGCTCGAAGCGGCCGTCGCGGAACACGTCTGCGGTCATTGTGCGTCGCCTGTCAGATGCCGCTGCCATCCGCCTCGCGGCCGACGAGGCCGAGGTGGATGCCGCATTCCGTCTTCTCGCTGCCGCGCCAGCGGCCCGAGCGCTCGTCCTCGCCGACCACCACGCGATCGGTGCAGGGCATGCAGCCGATCGACGGGAAGCCCTGGGCGACCAGCGGGTGGGCCGGCAGGTCGTGCAGGGCCGCGTAGGCCTCAAGGTCGGCGCGCGACCACTCGGCGACCGGATTCACCTTGATGCGCGACGCCTCGACCTCGAAGCGGGCGAGCCCGCCGCGGCCGGCGGACTGGAAGCGCTTGCGGCCGGTGATCCAGGCGTCGAAGCCGTCCAGCGCCCGGGCGAGCGGCTCCACTTTCCGGATCTGGCAGCAGAGGTTGGGGTTCTTGAGCCAGAGGCCACCCTCGGCGTCCAGCTCGGCGAGCCGCGCCGGGTCCGGCTTCACCGAGCGCACGTCGGTGAGGCCGAGCCGGGAGATCAGCCGGTCGCGGTGGCGCAGCGTCTCCGGGAAGTGCTTGCCGGTCTCGAGGAAGATCACCGGCGTCGACGGGTCGACGTCGGCGACGAGCTTCAGCATCACCGCGGCGTCGGCGCCGAAGCTCGAGACGAGGGCGATGCGGCTCGGGAACAGGGTGTGGATGGCGAGATCGAGCGTCGCCTCGGCGGAGAGACCGCCGTGGGCCGCTTCCAACTGCTCGGCCCGGATGCGGGCGAGAGCCTCGACGTCGGTCGGCGCCGCGAGGGACGAACCCTGGGGCACCGGCTCGGCGATCGCGTAATCAACGCGTGCCATAGAGCGCTTCCTTGAAGGGGGCCTCGCCCACCCGCCTCAGCGCGAGGAGGAAGGGTTCGGCCGGATCGCGGCGGACCGCGAGATAGGTGTCGACGATGGTCTCGATGGCGTCCGGCACCTGGTCGGCCAGGAATCCCGGGCCGATGATCGAGCCGATCGCGGCGTCCTCGCCGGGGGCGCCGCCGAGAGTGATCTGGTAGAACTCCTCGCCCTTCCGATCGACGCCGAGAATGCCGATGTGGCCGACGTGGTGGTGGCCGCAGGCGTTGATGCAGCCGGAGATCTTCACCGACAGCGGGCCGATGTCGCGCTGCCGCTGGGCATCACCGAAACGCTCGGAGATCGACTGGGCGATCGGGATCGAGCGGGCGTTGGCGAGCGCGCAGTAGTCGAGGCCCGGGCAGGCGATGATGTCGGTGACGAGGCCGGCGTTGGCGGTGGCGAGCCCCATCGAGACGAGGCGCGCGAAGACGTCCGGCACGTCGTCCAGCGCCACGTGCGGCAGGATCAGGTTCTGCTCGTGGCTGACGCGAATCTCGTCGAAGCCGAAGGCCTCGGCGAGGTCGGCGACGGCGTCCATCTGGTCGGCCGTGGCGTCGCCCGGGATGCCGCCGATCGGCTTCAGCGAGATTGTCATCGAGGTGTAGCCGGGCACCCGGTGGGGGTGCAGGTTCTGCGCGCAGAACAAGGCGAGCGCCGGATCGGACGCCTTGGCGGCGTCGAGCGTCTCGCTCGCCTCGGGCCGCGGCGGCATCGCCGGCAGGGCGAAATAGGCCTCGATCCGGCGGATCTCCTCGGCCGGCACCGTCAGCGAGCCGCCCTTCAGCCGCGCGTATTCCTCCTCGATGTCGGTGCGGATGTCGGCCTCGCCCGTCTCGTGGACGAGGATCTTGATGCGCGCCTTGTATTTGTTGTCCCGGCGGCCGTAGCGGTTGTAGACGCGCAGCACGGCTTCGAGATAGGCGAGCAGTTCCGTCTCCTCGATGAAGGGACGGATGAGCTTGGCGATCATCGGCGTGCGGCCCTGGCCGCCGCCGACCCAGACCTCGTAGCCCTTGCCGCCGTCCGGGCCGCGGACGAGCTGCAGGCCGATGTCGTGGAAGCGGATCGCCGCCCGGTCGGTGGCCGCACCCGACACCGCGATCTTGAACTTGCGCGGCAGGAACGAGAATTCCGGGTGGATCGACGACCACTGGCGGATCACCTCGGCGATCGGACGCGGGTCGGCGATCTCGTCGGCGGCGGCACCGGCGAAGTGGTCGGCGGTGGTGTTGCGGATGCAGTTGCCGGAGGTCTGGATGGCGTGCATCTCGACGTCGGCGAGGAGCTGCAGCACCGCCGGAATGTCGCGCAGCGCCGGCCAGTTGTACTGGATGTTCTGGCGCGTGGTGAAATGGCCGTAGCCCTTGTCGTACTCGCGGGCGATGCGGGCGAGCATCCGCATCTGCCGCGACGACAGCGTGCCGTAGGGAATGGCGACGCGCAGCATGTAGGCGTGCAGCTGCAGGTAGACGCCGTTCATCAGCCGGAGCGGACGGAACTCCTCCTCCGACAGCTCGCCGGACAGGCGGCGGGCCACCTGGTCGGTGAACTGCTCGGTGCGCTGGCGCACGAAGGCGGCGTCGAACTCGTCGTACCGGTACATCAGTCTTGTCCTGTCAGGGTCTCGGGCGGCCGCTCACGCCGCGACGGATTCGCCGTAGGCGGGGGCGACGACGTCGGTGCGGGCGGTCGGGCCGAAGGCGCGAATCTTCTCGCGGAAGCGCACCGGCACCGGGCCGCGCGGGCCGGTGGTAACGTCGATCGCGTAGGGGCCGAGGATGATGCGGGCGCGGTTGGCCGCCTCGCCGACGGCTTCTGCCGCGGCGATCGCCTCCTTGCCCTCGAAGACGCGGGCGTCCGCGATGCGCTCGACCCAGCGGTCGTGGGCGCCGAGGAAGACGACGATGCCATCCGACAGGCGGTTGGCGGTGATCGTCTGCAGCGTCGAAGCAGCGGCCTTCTGCATGGTGATCCTCGTGACGGTTCAGGCGGCCGCGAAGGCGGCGCGAAGGGATTCAGGCGGCCGCGAAGGCGGCGAAGCGGGCGGAGGACGGAACCGCCGTGAGCGGCTCCGCGGTGGAGAGGTCGGCGTGGGCGACGACGTCGCCGACGACGATGAGGACGGGGCCGGCGACGTCGTCGCGGTCGGCGAGAGCGGCGAGATCGGCAACGGTGCCGGTGAGCACGCGCTCGCCCGGCTGGCTGGCGTTCTCGATCGCCGCGACCGGGGTGGCGGGCGACAGGCCCGCCTCGACGAGGCGCGCGGCGACGGCGGCGGCGACGGTCTTGCCCATGTAGACGGCGACGGTGGCACCCGAGAGCGCGAGGCCCGCCCAGCCCGGCAGCGTGTCGCTGTCGCGGTCGTGGCCGGTGGCGAAGACGAGGCTGGAGGCGACGCCGCGCAGCGTCAGCGGCAGGCGGATGGAGGCGGCGGCGGCGACCGCCGCGGTCACCCCCGGGACGACGGCGTGGGCGATGCCGGCAGCCTTCAGCGCCGCCATCTCCTCGCCGGCGCGGCCGAAGACGAGCGGGTCGCCGGCCTTCAGGCGGACGACGCGGCGGCCGGCGCGGCCGAGCTCGACCAAGAGGTCGTTGATCTTGTCCTGCGGGACGGAGTGGGCGCCCTTCGCCTTGCCGACGGAGATGCGCTCGGCATCGCGGCGGCCCATCGCCACCACGGCGGCGGGCACGAGGCGGTCGTGGACGATGACGTCGGCCTCCTGCAGCAGCCGCTGGGCGCGGAGCGTCAAGAGGTCCTCGGCGCCGGGGCCGGCCCCGACGAGCCAGACGAAGCCGGCGTCGTCCTGGCTCCCGTTCAGCAGGCGGGCGGCTTCCGCGCGCGCCTCGCGCTCCTGACCGGCATACATGCGATCGGCAACGGCGCCGGAGAAGAAGCGGGCCCAGAAGCGGCGCTTGCCGTCAGCGTCGGGGATGACGCGGGCGACGGTACCGCGGAAGGACTGCGCTAGGCGGGCGAGCGCGCCGGTCTCCGGCGGCAGCATCGCCTCGATGCGGGCGCGGATGTGCCGGGCGAGCACCGGCCCGGTGCCGGTCGAGCCGATGGCCACCGCGACGGGGGCGCGGTTGACGATGGCGGGAACGTAGAAGTCGCAGAGCTCCGGGCGGTCCACCACGTTCACCGGCACGCCGGCGGACCGGGCGGCGGCGGCGATGGCGGCGTCCTCGGCCTCGTCGCCGGTGGCGACGAAGGCGAGCGCGGCACCGTCGAGATCGGCGGGGTCGAACGTACGGGCTTCGAGCGTCGCTCCGGTGGCGGCGACGGTCTCGACGAGTTCGTCGGAAGGCTCCGCCGCAACGACGAGGAGTTGCGCCTCCGTCTCGGCGAGCAGCCGGAGCTTCGCCGGCGCCTCGTGGCCGCCGCCGACCAGCAGCACGCGCCGGCCCGCGACCTTGTAGAAGGCCGGGAAGACGGCGAGGCGGTGGGTCTCGGGGGCGGCGGGCGACGACATCGGGCGTCCTTCGGGAGCGACATGGGCTGCTGCGGGAGCAATCGACCGGGCCTCAGAGGTAGGCGTCCGGCCGGCAATCCGCGGCGAATGTCATTCTCGGGGGAGAGCGCCACAGGGAAAAGAATTCCGATGCCCCCGGGGAGGGGCAGCGCGAAAGGTTGCGCCCCGGCAAGGCGGATCGGGAGAATGCGAATCCAACCGTTCCAAACTGGCCGCTGCGGGATCGGCAGCAGGGGGCCGAGCGGATCGCGAGGAGCGTGGCTGCAAGGCCGGCGCGCGCGTGTCGCGTATCGACGGACGCTGACTGCCCGTGCGATCGGCGGACGGCCAGCCACCGCCTCAGGGGATGACGAGCGTGCGCTCCGCCGTCAGCACCGTGGCGCCGGCGCGCGCAACCGTGTAGCGGCCGCGGTACTCGCCGGACGGCCAGGCGGCGCCGCGGCGCTTGCGGCCGGTGAAGATCATCCACTGCGCCTTGTCGCGGTCGAGCGGCTCGGCCGTCTGCTCGGCGACGACGCTGCCGTCGGGGGCGAGAAGCGTCAGCGTCTGGACGTCGCCGCCCTTGAGGCCGATGGCGCGGGTGAAGAAGACCAGCGCCGGCGCGTCGGCCCCGGGCGGCGTGGCGGCGATGTCGGCGTCGATCGCCGCCATCGTCACCGGGCCGGCGGCGAAGCCGGCGTTGAGGAGGCGCGGGCTGACGTAGGCGAGGTCGTTGGCATGGTCCCCGCCGGCGTCCGGCGCCCACAGTGAGGTGGTGGGCGCGGTGCCGCAGGCGGCGGCCGGATCGGGCCGGAAGGGATCGAGCGACAGGCCGTCGTGGCGGACCTCGAAGTGGACGTGGGGGAAGGCGGCGGCACCGGTCATGCCGACGGTGCCGAGGGGCTGGCCGACGGCGACGGTGTCGCCCTCCTTCACCGCGAGGCCGGGCGACAGGTGGCAGTACTGCGTCTCCCAGCCGCCGCCGAGACCGACGACGAGGCCGTTGCCGCACTCGCGTCCCTCAGTCACCGCCGCGGCGACCGCCGCATCCGAGCCGTCGTGGTTGTCGATGCCGTCGCGCATGCGCAGCACGGTGCCGGCGGCGGCGGCCACCACGGGCACGCCGGCCTCCATAGCCGCGACCGTCGGAAGGCGGAAATCGGTGCCGTCATGGCCGTCATAGCTCATGCCGCCGCAGGCAAAGTCGAGCACATCAGGGCCGTCGGCACGGTCGAAGTAGTTCTGGACGGGACAGGAAAGGCCGGCGGGGCAGGCGAGCGGCAGGTGGAAGGCGGGGGGTGGGGCGGCAGGCTCGGCGGTGGTCTGCGCAGAGACAGGCGCGGTGCCGATCGCTGCCAGCAGCAGCGAGGCAAGCACGACGATCGGGCGGACGGCGAACAAGTGTTGGGTCACGATCGGTCTCTCCGCAGGCGCCGCTAGATGCAGACACGAGGTGGGTGGCGGCCACTCTCTCCGCGTCGTCAGGCAGCAAGATGTCGGTGGCACGAAGCCGGCGGTGGTTGCTGATCGACCCCGGATGAGATAGCTTGCCCGCGTCAAACAGCTAGCTGTGACGTCGATGGCCATCCACATTCGAGATCGCAAAATCGACGCCCTCGTCCGTGAGCTCGCCCGCGTCAAAGGCACGGGCCTCACCGAGGCGATCCGCGAGGCCTGCCAGAACGAGCTCGAGCGCGAGCGCGACGCACGGCCGCTGTCCGAGCGGCTGCGTCCGATCATCGAACGCTACCGCGCCCTGCCGGACAGCGGTGAGACGGCGGACAAGGCGTTCTTCGACGAGCTCTCGGGGAACCCGTGATGTTCGTCGACGCCTCCGCAGCGATCGCCATCATTGCCGGGGAGGCCGATGGCATCGCTCTCGCGAGCAAGCTCGATGATGCCGATGCGGTGTTCATCTCCCCGATCTCCTACTGGGAGACCGTCCTCGGCCTCGCCCGGGCCAAGGCTGTCGACGTCACCGTGGCACGAGAAATCGTTGACGCCTTCGTCGACGAAATCCGTGCTGTCGTGCTCGACATCACCCACGAGATCGGCGGACTTGCGATCGAGGCCTGGGGCCGCTTCGGCAAGGGCCGCCACCCCGCGGCCCTCAACATGGGCGACTGCTTCGCCTACGCCTGCGCAAGGTCGATCGGCGTGCCGCTGCTGTTCAAGGGCAACGACTTCTCGCAGACCGATATCGAACGCTGAAGCCCCCTACCCCCGCGCCGGATGCACCTTCGCCCAATGCCGGGCGATGTCCACCCGCCGTGGCACCCAGACGCGGTCGTGCCTCGCGATGTGGTCGAGGAACTTCATCAGGCCGGAGATCTTGCCGGGGCGGCCGATCAGGCGGCAGTGCAGGCCGATCGACAGCATCTTCGGCACCTCCGCCCCCTCGGCGTAGAGGACGTCGAAGCTGTCGCGCAGATAGTGGTAAAAGTCGTCGCCGGTGACGTAGCCGTTCGAGGCGTAGCGCATGTCGTTCGCCTCGAGCGTGTAGGGGATGACGAGGTGTGGCCCCTTCGGGCCGGCGACCCAGTAGGGCAGGTCGTCGGCGTAGGAATCGGAGGAGTAGAGGAAGCCGCCCTCCTCCATCACGAGCCCGGTGGTCTGTTCCGAACAGCGGCCGGTGTACCAGCCGAGCGGGCGCTCGCCGGTCACCTCCGTGTGCAGGCGGATCGCCTCGGCCATGTGGGCGGCCTCGTCCTTGCGCGAAAAATCCTTGTATTCGATCCACTTGAGGCCGTGCGAGGCGATCTCCCAGCCGGCCTCCTTCATCGCCGCGACGGCCTCGGGATTGCGGGCGAGCGCGGTGGCGACGCCGTAGACGGTGAGCGGCAGGCCGAGCCGCGTGAACAGCCGCCAGATCCGCCAGAAGCCCGCCCGCGAGCCGTACTCGTAGATCGACTCCATGTTCATGTGGCGCTGGCCGGGCCACGGCGCGGCGCCGACGATGTCGGACAGGAAGGCTTCAGACGCCGCGTCGCCGTGGATGACGGCATTCTCGCCGCCCTCCTCGTAGTTCAGCACGATCTGCACCGCGATGCGGGCGCCGCCCGGCCACTCGGGGTTCGGCTGCGTGCGGCCGTAACCGACGAGGTCGCGGGGATAGGTGTCTCGGGGAAAGGGGTCACTCATGGGGTCGCACTCGCCGAGGCAGGGGGCCGGACGGCGGCAGCGTGCGGCGGCGGGCGGGTGGCTGTAAAGGGTGATGGCGGAGGATCAGGCCGCCGCACGGCCCCGCTCAGTAGGCCCGCGCGCGATCGGCTCAGTAGCCCCGCGCGCGGTCGACGAGGTGCTCCGGTGGCAGGCCGGCCTCGACGCGCTCGATCTGGCTGAGGATGAGGCGCGTCAGTGCGTTGGCGTCGCTGACGGCGGCGACGTGCGGATAGACGAGCACCTTCGGATGCGACCAGAAGGGGCTCTCCGGCGGCAACGGCTCGGTCTCGAAGACGTCGAGGCTCGCGCCGATCAGCGTGCCGTCGTCCAGCGCCGCGAGCACGTCGGCCTCCACTTGCTGGCCGCCGCGGCCGGCATTGATCAGCACTGCACCGCCGAGCGCGCCGTCGCGCGGCAGCTTCGACAGCAGGCGGCGGTCGATCAGCTCTTGCGTCTCCGGCGTCAGCGGTAAGAGCGAGACGAGGATGTCGGTGCGGGCGAGGAAGGCGTCGAAGCCTTGCCCGCCGTGGAAACAGGCGACGCCGGGGATCTCCTGGGCAGAACGGCTCCAGCCGGCAGTGTCGAAGCCGAGGCGGGCGATCACCTCGACCGCGTCGCGGCCGAGCACGCCGAGGCCCATGACGCCGACGCGCACGTCCTTCGCCGCCGGCTGGCGGATCTCGTCCCAGTGTCGCTCGCGCTGCTGGCGCATGTAGCCGAAGGTCTGGCGGTGGTGGAACAGCACCTGCAGCACCACCCACTCGGTCATGCGCATGGTGAGGTCGGGGTCGACGATGCGGGCGAGCGGCACGTCGGGCAGCGTCGGGTCGCCGAGGATGTGGTCCACGCCCGCCCCCAGCGAGAAGATCGCGGCGAGGTTCGGCAGGCCGGCGAGGAGGCCCTCCGGCGGCTTCCAGGCGAGGGCATAGAGCACCTCGGCCGGGTCGTAGTCGTCGCGGCCGGCGACGACGACACGGCGCTCCGGGGCGAGCTTCGCCAGCGGCCGCTGCCAGTCTTCCACCGGCCAGATGCCCGTCGACAAAAGGATCGTCATCGCCGCCTCGATCGTGATGGGAAGGTCAGGACGCGGCGCGACGGCCGTCGTCGGAGGAGTCGCCGGACCCTAGCGGCGCGACCGCCGGTTCGTCGAGGTCGAGCGCCTCGAGGCGACCGCCGCGGCGGCGGATCTTGTCGGCGGAGACGACGATCAGATCGAGGTCGCCGGTGGCCTGGGCGATGTGCTTCTGCAGCGCGAGCGTGCGCTCGTGCAGGCGCACGACGTCCTCGACGAGGCGGCGCACCTCGGCCTGGACGATGTGGGCCTGCTCGCGCATGCGCTCGTCGCGCAGGATCGCCTGCACCACCTGCACCGACAGCACGAGCAGCGACGGCGAGACGATGACGACGCGCGCCGCGCCGGCGCGGGCGACGATGTCCTCGAAGCGCTCGTGGATCTCGGCGAACACCGATTCCGACGGCACGAACAGGAAGGCGGTGTCCTGCGTCTCGCCGGGAATGAGGTAGCGGGCGCTGATGTCGTCGACGTGCTTGCCGAGGTCGCGGCGAAACTGCGTCTCGGCCGCCTTGGCGAGCTCCGGCCGGTCGGCGGCGCGGATGCGGTTGTAGGCTTCCAGCGGGAACTTCGCGTCGATGGCGAGCGGCGGCTGGCCGTTCGACAGCCGCAACAGGCAGTCGGGCCGGGTGCCGTTCGACAGCGTCGCCTGGAACTCGTAGGCGCCGGACGGCAGCGCATCGCGGACGATCGCCTCCATCCGCCCCTGGCCGAAGGCGCCGCGGGTCTGCTTGTCGGCGAAGATCTTCTCGAGCGCGACGACGTGGCCGGAGAGCTTGGCGATGGTGTCCTGGGCGCGGTCGATGACGGCGAGGCGCTCGTTCAGCTGGGTGAGGTTAGCGTGGGTCGACTTCGTCGTCTCGGCCATCGACTGGCCGAGACGGTGGCCGAGTCCGTCGAGGCGCTCGCCGACCAGGCGGGCGAGGTCGCTCTGGCGGGAGCCCAGCACCTCCGCCATCGTCTGCAGGCGGCCGGAGGTCTCCGACTGCACGCGCAAGAGCTCGCCGATGCGCTCCTCCAGCACCTCGGTGCGCTCGGCGGCGATGAGCTCGGCCTCGAGGCCGGCGCGGGCCGCCTTGCGCAGCGCCATCAGGGTGACGACGAGGAGCACCACGAGCACGACCGCTGCGGCGAGCGCGACCTCGCCCACGAGCACGGCACGGCTGCCGAGCAGGAACAGCGGTTCGGCGAGGGGGCCTTCGAACATGCCTCTGCTTTACGCCGATTCGCGACCCACGCGATTCGCCGCGCCGGCATGCCGATTGACCGGGAATGCGCGGTTTCATATCTAGCGAAAATGGCGATACGCGAGATCATCCGGCTACCCGATCCGATGCTGCGGCAGACGAGCGACCCCATCCACAAGGTGGATGCGGAGTTGCGCGCGCTGATCGAGGACATGTTCGACACCATGTACGACGCGCCCGGCATCGGGCTCGCTGCCGTGCAGATCGCGGTGCCGAAGCGGCTTCTGGTGCTCGACGTCGCCAAGGGCGACGCGCCGCCCAACCCGATGGCCTTCATCAATCCGGAGATCGTCTGGTCGTCCGAGGCGCTGTCGACCCACGAGGAAGGCTGCCTGTCGATCCCGGAGGAATATGCCGAGGTGGAGCGGCCGGCCGAGATCCGCCTGCGCTTCCTCGACCGCGACGGCGCCGAGGGCGAGATGACGGCCGATGGCCTGCTCGCCACCTGCCTGCAGCACGAGATCGACCACCTGAACGGCGTGCTCTTCATCGACCACCTGTCGCGGCTGAAGCGCGGGCTGATCGTCAAGCGGGCGAAGAAGCAGGCGAAGATGGGCGCCCCCGCGCCGAAGCGCCCGGAGCGCGCCAAGATGGG
>CALRZT010000143.1:0-11126 GCA_943372725.1 Pseudoxanthobacter soli DSM 19599 | reverse complement strand
ATCGGCATCGAGCGCGACGAGGGCTACGCGGCCGCCGCCCGCGCCCGCATCGCCGCCGTCGAGCCGGCGCCGCAGGGCTCGCTCGAGACGCTCGCCGGCAAGCGTGGTGCACCGCGCGTGCCGTTCGGCGCGCTGCTGGAAGCGGGTCTCGTCGCCCCGGGGACGGAGGTCACCGATTCCCGACGCCGCCACCGCGCCCTGGTGCGTGCCGACGGCTGCCTCGAATCGGGCGCCCACGTCGGCTCGATCCACAAGGTCGGCGCGCTCGTGCAGGGCCTCGAGGCGTGCAACGGCTGGACGTTCTGGCACCTCGACCAGGGCGCCGGCCCGCAGCCGATCGACGCGCTGCGCGAGCGCATCCGCGCCGCTTTCGCCAGCGGCGCCTGAGGCCGGACACCGTCGCGGCTATGGCGCCGCCGGCAGCGTCCGCGTCAGTGCCGCCTGATCGAGCGGCGCCTCGCCGGCCGGCAGGCCGTTCTGCTGCAGGATGAAGGCGGTGATCGGCAAGAGCGTCGATGCCGGCAGCGAGCCGGGGTTCACGGCCGGCATCGTCGTGTGCTCGACGCCGTACAGGTCCGACAGCGGCTGCCCGCCGAATACCTTCAGGAACGCCGCACCCTTCAGCGCCGGGCCGTCGGCGCCGGTGAGGTCCGGGCGGTGGCACTCCGCGCAGTAATTGTTGAAGAGCTGCTGCCCGCTCGTCGCCTGGGCGGCGGTGAACCAGCCGCTGCCGTGCGGTGCCGCCGTCGTGGCGGCGTCCTGCGCCGAGGCCGCCAGTCCGCCCGCAAGGGCGGTTGCCGCCAAGGTGAGGGCGAGCGCTGCCGCGGCGCGAGTGCCGCCCCTTGCCTGCCTGACGATGACCGCCTCCCTGAGCGCGCCGGCGCCGCCGCGCCTCCGATGCGAGCGGGCGCGGGGCGGCATTGCCTCCGCGCCGCCGCGATTCCGGCGCAGAGACCGCCATGCTATCCCTCGGATTCGAGGTTCACAAAGGGGCGCGTGCAGATGAGTGAAGTGGATATCTGCGGCGTCGCGCCGGCAGGCCGGCTAGGCCTCCGGAATGTCGCCGGCCGGTTGGCCTCGGCCGCACTCGGGCTCCTTGTCGTCGTCGCCGCGGCCCTCTCTGCGATCAGCCCGGCGGCTGCCACCACGACCCATCGCTTCCCCGGCCTGAAGTTCACGTTCGAGGCGCCGCCGGGGTGGGGGGTCTACACCGTGGCGGGACAGCGGGTGCCCGATGCGAAGGCGAACTTCCACACCGAGATCGCGCTGATCGACCTGAAGTATGGGGACTACATGCCGGTCATCGAGTTCACCCGGCCGGCCCCCTACGCCTCGATGTCGCCGAGCATCAGCATCTTCGCGACGCGGCGCGGCGAAGGCGACACCTTCGACCGCGCCCGCTGGGTCCTCGACAGCGTCATCGGCCTGAAAAAGTCGAACACCATCGGTTTCGAGATGGTGATGCAGCCGCGCAAGTTCACCACCGGCAAGATCGACTTCCTCTACGCCGACCTGATCTATGGCATGAACTTCCCGGACGGGAAGCAGTACGGCATGTACGACCAGACCTTCGTCATCGACGCGAAGACGATGCTGCTCATCGTCGACGTCAAGACCGGTGCGGACGACGCCGTCTCGCGCGGCCAGGTCGTCGACCTGATGAAGTGGTTCAAGTTCGACTGACGGCGGCCAGGTCGGCGCTGCGCGCGCACGCCGACCGCGAGGCCCGCGCCGCGGGCCGTCAGCGCCTTCTCGGCCGGCCGGTCGACACCGGCGCCTCGATCGCCCCCGCAACCACCTTGCGGAAGAGCGACGGCAGCGCCTCACCGTCGATGTCGGCGGCTGCCGACCACCACATGCCGGCCGGTGCGGCCGTCGCCGCCGGCACGCTGGCGCGCCACACGTCGAGCTCCAGGTGGAAGTGGGTGAAGGTGTGCGCCACCGGTGCCGGCAGCCGCCGCCAGTCGGCGGTGAGCGGGGCGTGCGCGGTCGCATCCCCGGGAGGCTCCGCCCGCCAGTCGCTGCCGGGCACTTCGGTCATGCCGCCGAGCAGGCCGCGCGGCTCCCGCCGGCGCACCAGCACGGCGCCGTCGGTCCGCACCGCCACGAACGCTGCGCCGCGTCGCACCGGCCGCGCCGTCTTGGCGGCCTTCAGCGGATAGAGCTCCTGCGTTCCTGCCGCCCGCGCCCGGCACGCCTCACTCCACGGGCAGAGGCTGCACGCCGGCCGCTTCGGCGTGCAGATCGTCGCGCCGAGGTCCATCGTCGCCTCGGCGAACTCGCCCGGCCGGTCGGTCGGCACCACGGCCGCGACGCGCTCGCGGACGATCGACTTTGCCGCCGGCAGCGGCGTCTCGATGGCGAAGAGGCGCGTAAAGACCCGCTCGACATTGCCGTCGACGACGGCCGCCGGCTGGTCGAAGGCGATCGCCGCGATCGCCGCCGAGGTGTAGGCACCGATGCCGGGCAGGGCGGTGAGGCCGGTCTCGTCGCCGGGAAAGCGGCCGCCGTGATCGGCCGCCACGGCTTCGGCACAGCGCTTCAGGTTGCGGGCGCGGGCATAGTAGCCGAGCCCGGCCCACGCCTTCATCACGTCGCCCTCGTCGGCGGCGGCGAGGTCGGCGACCGTCGGCCAGCGGGTGGTGAAGGCCTCGAAGTAGGCCTTCACGGCGGCGACCGTGGTCTGCTGCAGCATCACCTCCGACAGCCACACCCGGTAGGGATCCGGCCGCACGCCCTGCCGCCGCTCCGCCGGCCCCGCCCGCCACGGCAGCCGCCGCGCATGGCGGTCGTACCAGGCGAGCAGGTCGGCGGCGGACGGGGCGGGGAGGGGGGGCGAAGACGTCGCTGCGATCATGGCACCAAGGTAGTGAACATCGCCGGGGATTCGATATCGTGGAGTTGGTCAACGGAATCGAAGTGGTCGTCATGGGTGCGTGGGGAACGGGAAGCTTCGCGAACGACGGCGCCGCCGATCTCGTCGGCGAGCTCGGTGAGGACGGTGGTCTCGACGAGATCGAGGCTGCCCTGGACGCCGTTCTCGACGTCGGCGACGACTATCTGGAGGTGCCGGCGGCGGAAGCGGGCATCGCCGCCGCCGACATCGTGGCGCGCCTGCTCGATCGGGACGGCGACCACCCGCCGGCGGAGGCTGATCTCGAGGTGTGGCTGCAGTCCGTCGAGGGCCGCCCGCCGCGGAGCCTCGTCGCCAAGGCGCGGCGCTGCGTCCGGCGCGTGGCCACGAAACCGTCCGAGATCCTGGAACTCTGGGCGGAGACGGACGACTTCGAAGACTGGAAGGCGAACCTCCGCTCGATCGCCGAGCGCCTCTCGTAGACGCCCTGCCGGCGAGCTCGGGGCGACGACAAGGGTCCCGGTTTGCACCGCAGCGCTTGCGTCGCCCGCCGCACCTGCGCGACACTGCCGCCGGCCGGACCGCGGGGGCTCGGCGCTCCCATGCGACGCCGCGGAGCGCGTCGTGACGTGAAAGGACACCGGCGGATGCGGCGCGAGCCCCGCCCGATCGCCGACCTTGTCGGCCGCGCCATCGACCCGGCCTGCCGCCGGCGCGGCTTCGCGTCGTCCGAACTCGTGACGCTGTGGCCGGAACTCGTCGGGGCCGAGGTGGCCGAGGGCTCCCGCCCCGAGAAGCTCGTCTGGCCGCGCCGGCGCGGCGAGGCGGGCGAGGGCGAGCCGGCCACGCTGATGGTCTCATCCGACGGTCCGACCGCCCTCATCCTCACCCACGCCGGCCCGCAACTCGTCGAGCGACTGAACGCCTTTCTCGGCTGGCGGGCGATCGCCCGCATCCGCGTCGAGCAGAATTTTAGGCCGCCGCCGCCACCGCCGGTCCGCCGGCGGACGCGTCCGCTCGCTCCCGACGAGGCCGCCGCAGTGGCTGCGAGGGCCGGTGGCATCGCCAATGGCGGGCTCCGGCAGGCGGTCGAGCGGCTCGGCCGCGCGGTCTTGTCCTCTGGACCCGCGCCGCTCGTTCCCCATGTTCGCCCCAATCCTGCGTCTCCATCGTCTCCACCGGCGAGGGCGGCGAACCCCCTTTCCCCTGCGCATCGAGGAGTTCCCACTTGAGACTGACCCGCAGAGAGGTCATCGGCGGTGCCGTCGCACTGTCGGCCGTCGCCGGCTTCGGCCTGGCACCGCTGCCCGCCAGGGCGCAGACCGTCGACATGGCGAAGCTGCTCGAGGCCGGGCCGCTCGGCGAGGAGGCGATCGGCTCCGCCGATGCGCCGGTGACGATCGTCGAGTACGCCTCGCTCACCTGCGGCCACTGCGCCGCCTTCCACATGCAGACCTTTCCGGCGCTGAAGCAGAAGTACATCGACACCGGCAAGGTGCGCTTCGTTATGCGCGAGTTCCCGCTCGATCCGCTCGCCGCCGCCGCCTTCATGCTGTCGCGTTGCGCCGGCGACGGCAAATATTTCGGCATGGTCGACCTGTTCTTCGAGAAGCAGGCCGACTGGACACGGACCGACGATCCGGTGGCCGCCCTCCTCAACCTGTCGAAGCAGGCCGGTTTCACACAGGAGAGCTTCGAGGCCTGCTTGACGAATCAGGAGCTCCTCGACGGAGTGAACGGCGTCAAGGACCGTGGCGCGCAGTTCGGTGTCGATTCGACGCCGACCTTCTTCGTCAACGGTCAGGTGGTCCGCGGGGCCAAGACGATTGGCGAGTTCGACGCGATCCTGGAGCCCATGCTGCCCTAGCGAGCCGCGCCCTCCGAAGACCGGCGGCGCGCTCGGACCCGTGCGCGCCGCCGGATCGCCGGCTCTTGTCTCCGCGGGGGCACGGCGATGAAGTTCGTCAAGCTCCGCATCGCCGGCTTCAAGACCTTCGTCGAGCCGACCGACGTGCCGATCGAGACCGGCATGACCGGCGTCGTCGGCCCCAACGGCTGCGGCAAGTCCAACCTCGTCGAGGCGCTGCGCTGGGTGATGGGCGAGAGCTCGTCGAAGAGCCTGCGCGCCTCCGGCATGGACGACGTCATCTTCTCGGGCTCTACCCGCAGGCCCGCGCGCGACCGGGCGGAAGTCACCCTTGTCCTCGACAATGCCGACCGCACCGCTCCCGCCGGCTTCAACGACGCCGACACGCTGGAGGTGACGCGCCGCATCGAGCGCGAGGCCGGCTCCGTCTACCGTGTCAACGGCCGCGACGTCCGCGCCCGCGACGTGCAACTCCTGTTCGCCGACGCCTCCACCGGTGCGCGCTCGCCGGCGCTGGTGCGCCAGGGCCAGATCGGCGAACTGATCGCCGCGAAGCCCGCCCAGCGCCGCGGCATCCTCGAGGAGGCGGCCGGCATCACCGGCCTGCACTCGCGCCGCCACGAGGCGGAGCTCAGGCTGCGCGCCGCCGAGCAGAACCTCGCCCGCGTCGAGGATGTCATCACCGAGATCGAAGGCCGGCTCGACGGCCTGCGCCGCCAGGCGCGACAGGCCTCACGCTACCGCAACCTCTCCGGCGAGATCCGCAAGGTCGAGGCGGGGCTGCACTACCTCAAATGGATCGCCGCCCGCGCCGCCGTCACCGATGCCGACGAGGCGCTCGCCGCCGCCGCTGCCGCGGTGGAGACCCGCGCCGCCGTGCAGTCCGATGCCGCCCGCGACCAGGCGGTGGCGGCTGCGGCGATGCCGCCGGTGCGCGAGCGCGAGGCGTCCGCCACCGCCGCCCTGCAGCGCCTGCGCCTCGCCGCCGAGGCGCTCGCGGCGGAAGAGAAGCGCACGGTCCAGCGCATCGCCGAGCTCGAGCGCCGCGCCGCCGAGGTGGAGGCCGACGCCGTCCGCGCCGCCGCCGTCGGCGACGAGGCGCGCGCCCGCCTCGCGTCGCTCGACGAGGAGGACGCGACGCTGGCCGCCGAGGACGCGGCGGTGCAGACGCGCTCCGTTGCGCTGGCCGCCGAACAGTCCGCCGCGGAGGCCGCCCTCGCGGAGGCCGAATCGGCGCTGGCGGAGGCAACCCGGCGGGCCGCCGATGCGAGTGCCCGTCGTGCGGCGCTGGAGCGCGGCGAGCGCGAGGCCGCCGCCCGCCTCGCCGGTCTCGACCGCGAGCTCGAAACCCTGTCCCGCGAACGCGCCGCGGTCGAGGCGACCCGCGCCGGTGCCGGCTGCGAGCCGCTGCGCGTGGCGCTAGCTGCCGCCGAGACCGCCCAGGCCGAGGCCGAGGCGACGCTCGCCGCCGCCGAAACAGCCGCCACCGGCGCCCGAGAGCGCGAGGCCGCGACCCGCGCTCCGGCCCAGGCCGCGGACACTGCGCTCGCCCGCCTCGAGGCGGAGGCGAAGGCGCTCGCCCGCGTCCTCGCCGCCGCCACGCCGGGCGGCCACGCGCCGGTGCTCGACGCCGTCTCCGCAGACCGCGGCTACGAGCGCGCTCTCGCCGCCGCTTTGGGCGACGACCTCGAGGCCTCGCTCGATCCGCGCGCGCCGTCGCGCTGGGAAGGGGCAGCCGCCGACGGCGACCCGCCGCTGCCGCCGGGCGTGGCGCCACTCGCCGCCCACGTCCGCGTGCCGCCGGCGCTCGCCCGCCGCCTCGCCCAGATCGGCCTCGCCGAACCCGCCCAGGCCGCTGGCCTGCGGCCCTTGCTGAAGCCCGGCCAGCGCCTCGTCAGCCGGGCCGGCGACCTCTGGCGCTGGGACGGCTTCGTCGCCGCCGCCGACGCCCCCACCGCCGCCGCCCAGCGCCTCGCCGAGCGCAACCGTCTGGCGGAAGTCGAAGCCGCCGCCGCCGCTGCGCGCGCCACCGCCGAGGCCGCCCGCGCCGTCCATGCGGAGGCCCAGGCCGCCGTCGGCCCGACCGGCGCCGCCGAGCGGGGGGCGCGCGAGGCCGTCCGTGCCCGCCAGGCCGACGTCGCCCGCGCCCGTGACGCGCTCGCCAAGGCCGAGCGCCGGCTCGCCGAGGTCGACGCCAAGGCGCGCTCCCTCGCCGATCTCGCCGACCGTCGCGCCGCCGACCGCGAGGCGGCCGCTGCCGGCCACGCCGCCGCCCGCCAGGCGCTCGCCGAAGCCCCCGTCGCCGGCTCAGAGGACGCCGTCATCGCCGAGCGCCGCGCCGTCGTGGCGGAGCGCCGCGCCGCCGCCGGCGAGGCGCGCGCCGCCGCCGCCACCCACGCCCGCGAGGCCGAACTGCGTGGCCGCCGCCGCCGCCAGATCGTCGCCGAGCGCGAAACCGCCGGCGAGCGCGTCGCCGCCGCCACCGCCCATCGCACCCAGCTCGACGACCGGCGGGCGGCGATTGTCGCCGAGCAGGCGGCCCTCGCCGACGCTCCGGTCGAGATCGGCCGCCGCCGCCGCGCGCTCGTCGAGGAGATCGCCGCCGCGGAGGCCACTGCATCGGCCGCCACCGAGGCGCGCACGTCAGGCGAGGCGGCGCTCGCCGTCGCCGACCGGGCCGCCCGCGACGCGCTGGAGGCGCTGTCGGCGGCGCGCGAGCTGCGCGGCCGCTCCGAGGAGCGGCGCGAGGCGGCCCTGCAGCGCCGGGCCGAGATCGAGGCGGCCATCACGGAAGCCCTCGACGGCCCGCCCGAGGAGGCGGCGACGGTCGCCGGCTTCGCACCCGCGGCGCCGCTGCCGGAGCCGGCCGGCCTCGAAGCCCGCCTCGAGCGCCTGAAGCTCGAGCGCGAGCGGCTCGGCGGCGTCAACCTGCGCGCCGAGGAGGAGGTCGTGGAGGCGGAGACCCGCCGCGACACCCTCGTCTCCGAGCGCGACGAGCTCGTCGAGGCGATTCGCCGCCTCCGCCAGGCGATCCAGACGCTGAACGGCGAGGCCCGCCAGCGCCTGCTCGCCGCCTTCACGGTCGTCGACGGCCACTTCCGCTCGCTCTTCCGCCACCTCTTCGACGGCGGCGAGGGCGAACTGGCGCTGGTCGATTCGGACGACCCGCTGGAAGCCGGTCTCGAGATCATCGCCCGCCCGCCCGGCAAGAAGCCGCAGACGCTGACGCTGCTCTCCGGCGGCGAACAGGCGCTGACGACGATGGCGCTGATCTTCGCGGTCTTCCTCACCAACCCGGCGCCAATCTGCGTGCTCGACGAGGTCGATGCGCCGCTCGACGACGCCAATGTCGAGCGTTTCTGCGACCTCGTCGCCGAAATGACGAAGCGGACCGACACCCGCTTCCTCATCGTCACCCACAATCCGATCACGATGGCGCGGATGAACCGGCTGTTCGGCGTGACGATGGCCGAGCGCGGCGTCTCCCAGGTCGTCTCCGTCAGCCTGGAGACGGCAGAGGAGTTTCGCCAGGCGGGCTGAGCGCCGGGAGCCCTGCGGGCCGATTGTCGCAACCCCGCGCTGCGCCCGAAACTTATGATCTTTCAAAGCTTTGCGGGTTACCGGGGATTCCTTGACAGCGGCTCCGGCGCCTGACTATTGTGCGCCCGGTTTCAGGGGTGGTCGGCCCCGCGAGGCCCGTTTCTGCGCGACACGCCAAGACGTGCTGCGACGCCTCCCGGAGCCATCCGGGTGGCCGCTTTCAGGAGGCTGGACGCGATGTCCGATCGCGGCTCTGGCGGACGCGGCCCCTCGGGGCCGGGCGGTGAGCACGGAAATGGGCGTCCGCAGGACGATCGTGCCCTGGCGGACCGTCTGCAGCGTCTCGGCCGATCGCTCGATCGGCCCGGCGCGAAGGACGAGCCGACGTCTTCTTCCGCCTCGACGGCCTCGTCGGGGTGGGGGCAAGCGGTGCGGGTCAGTTCCGAGTTCATCGCCGGCGTCATCGTCGGTGGCGGAATCGGGTGGATCGTCGACTGGTTCTTCGGTATCTCGCCGATCGGGCTGGTGATCTTCCTGCTGCTCGGGTTCGCAGCCGGTGTCCTCAACGTGCTGAGGGTCACCGGTCGCGCCACGACACCGGGGCGCGACCCGACGAAACGCTGACGGCGGCGACGCCGCGGCGCCAGCGAGCCGGCGGTGGCCGGAACTGAAACTTCCGGTGGCGACGCCGGCGAACGAGACGGAGCGGGCGCGAGCCTGCGCACAGAGGGGCACGACGGTGGCTAACGACCCGATCCATCAGTTCGTTATCACTCCGATCGTCGACATCGACGTCGCCGGCCTCGATCTCTCGTTCACCAATTCCGCCCTGTTCATGGTGCTGACGGTCGGCTCCGTCGTCCTCTTCCTCATCCTGTCGACCACCGGCCGCGGCCTCGTCCCCAACCGCTGGCAGTCGATGGCGGAGATGTCCTACGAGTTCGTCGCAAACACCTTGCGAAGCTCGTCAGGAACCGAGGGCATGCGGTTCTTCCCGCTCGTCTTTTCCCTCTTCATGTTCATCCTGTTCGCCAACCTGTGGGGCATGTTCCCCTACTTCTTCACGGTGACGAGCCACATCATCGTGACGTTCGCGCTGGCGATGCTGGTGATCCTGACGGTGGTGATCGTCGGCCTGATGCGGCACGGCACCCACTTCTTCGGCATCTTCATCCCGAGCGGCGTGCCGATGGCGCTGATCCCGCTCGTCTCGCTGATCGAGATCATCTCCTTCCTGTCGCGGCCGATCAGCCTCTCCGTCCGTCTGTTCGCCAACATGCTCGCCGGCCACATCACGCTGAAGGTGTTCGCCGCCTTCATCGTCACCCTCGGCGGGCTCGGCATCGGCGGCTGGCTCGGCGCGGTCCTGCCCCTCGGCATGACGGTGGCGCTGACCGCGCTCGAGTTCCTCGTCGCCTTCCTGCAGGCCTACGTCTTCACCGTCCTGACCTGCATGTACCTCAACGACGCGATCCACCCCGGCCACTGAGGCCGGGGGGCGACGCCCGTCCCGTTCGACACGTTCCCATCATCCCGCCTTTCACCTAAGGAGCACACACATGGAAGCGGATGCGGCAAAGGCCATCGGCGCCGGTATCGCCTGTCTCGGCATGGGCGGCGCGGCCGTCGGCCTCGGTAACATCTTCGGCAACTACCTCGCCGGTGCCCTGCGCAACCCGTCGGCCGCCGACGGCCAGTTCGGCCGCCTGATCTTCGGCTTCGCCGTGACCGAGGCGCTCGGCATCTTCTCGCTGCTCGTCGCCCTCATCCTGCTGTTCACCTGATCGCGTCGCGCCCGGCGGCGCCGGCCTTCGCGCCGGCACCGCCCGAGGACGACGCGGCCGGTCGGCATCGCGCCCGAGACCGGGTGGTGATGCGGATCGGTCGCCCGGTGCGCGCCGCGCCCGACTGTGCCGCCCCGTCCGGGGCGCGCAGGCGGGTCGAAGCCGTCACCGTGCAAAGTGGCTGTGGCACGTCGGGCCCCGGGTCCGGGGCGGGAGAGGTCGATGGCGACCGAGACCGAAGTGATGCAAGAGTTGGCGACCGACGTGGGAGGCGCCGCCGTGGAACACGCAGGTGATCACGCCGTCGTCTTCCCGCCGTTCGATACGACGACGTTCGCCTCGCAGCTGTTCTGGCTCGCGATCACCTTCGGGCTGCTCTACTACCTGATGGCCCGGGTGATCGTGCCGCGCATCGGCGGCATCCTCGAGGACCGCAGCGACCGCATCGTCGGCGACCTCGCCGAGGCCTCGCGCCTCAAGGAGGAGAGCGAGCGCGTCATCGAAACCTACGAGGCGGAACTCGCCGAGGCCCGCCGCAAGGCGCAGGCCATCGCCGAGGAGCGTCGCGCCGCGGTCAACGCCGATCTCGCCGAGAAGCGCAAGACGGCCGAGACCGGCCTCGCCGGCAAGCTCGCCGAGGCGGAGACGCGCATTCGTTCGATCCGTGACAAGGCCCTGTCGGAAGTCGACGGCATCGCCACCGAGGCCGCCGAGGCGGTCGTGGCAAGGCTCGCGCCGGTGACGGTCGACACCGCCGAGGCGGCCGCCGCCGTCGCCCGCGTCAAGCGCCAGGAGGCCTGATCATGGACGCGACATTCTGGGCGCTGGTCGGCCTCGTCCTGTTCTTCGTGCTGATCGCCTACCTGAAGGTGCCGGCCAAGATCACCGCCGGTCTCGACGGCCGTGCCGAGCGCATCCGCCGCGAGCTCGACGAGGCGCGGCGCCTGCGCGAGGAGGCCCAGGCCGTCCTCGCCGAGTACCAGCGCAAGCGCAAGGAGGCCGAGGCCGAGGCCGAGACCATCCTGTCGACCGCCAAGGTCGAGGCCGAGCGCATGACCACCGAGGCCCGCGCGGCGCTCGA
>CALRZT010000142.1:0-11195 GCA_943372725.1 Pseudoxanthobacter soli DSM 19599 | reverse complement strand
AGCCGATCAGCACCGCGAGCACCGTGGTGATGAGGGCGATGCGGGCCGAGCCGAGGAAGACCTCGACATAAAGCGGGTCGATCAGCCTCTGGAAGTTGTCATAGGTGAAGGCGTCGTAGTCGACCCCGCCATAGATGCCGCGCTCGTAGAAGGCGTTGAAGAAGACGAGCAGGCACGGCACGAGCAGGAACAGCGCCAGCCAGCCGAGGCCGGGCACCATCAGGATCGTGCGGGTGAGGCGGGGGGAGGTCATGGTGCGCCGGCCGGCCGCGTCCTCGTCCCGGCGCGCGCGGCGCCGGGACGAATGCTGGGCCTGACCCTTCAGATCACTTGGTCCTTCAGGTCACTTGGCGTTCATGATCTCGGTGACGGTGCGCGAGTAGGCCTTCTGCGTCTGGCCGACATCGACCATCTGTTCCTGGGCGAGAAGCTCGGCCGGCGTCATCTTCATGTTGGGGAACTGCTCGAGGAGGGCGGGGTCGAGGGCCTCCATCGCCTTCTTGTTGGGCGTCTTGTACATGATGTTCTCGGTCACCCACTTGCCGACGTCTTCCGACAGAACGAAGTCGATGAAGGCGTGGGCGGCGTCCTTGTTCTCCGACGCGGCGGTGACGACCATCGTGTCCGTCCAGAGGTCGGTGCCCTCCTTCGGGATGACGTAGGTGATGTCCTTGTTCTCGGCGATGCCGTAGTTGCACCAGCCGTCCCAGGCGTGCACCAGCGAGGCCTCGCCGGAGACGAGCTTCGAGTAGAAGGTGGTGTCGTCGTAGGAGAGCAGGTTCTTCTTCGCCGCGATCAGCGCGTCGCGGGCCTGGTCGATCTTTGCAGGATCGGTCTCGTTGACCGAGAAGCCGAGCGACTTGAAGCCGGCGCCGAGCAGCCACCGGTCGGTCGCGAGCATGGTGATCTTGCCCTTCAGCGCGTCCGGCGGGGTCATCAGTGCCGCCCAGCTGTCCGGCGTGCCCTCGACGAGGTCGGTGCGGTAGCAGAGGCCCGTCGTGCCCCAGGCATAGGGGACGGAGAAGGTGTTGCCGGGGTCGTACTTCAGCTGCGAGCCCTCGGGATAGAGGTTCGCGAGGTTCGGGATCTTCGCGTGGTCGATCGGGGCGGAGAGCTTCAGCGCGTTCAGCGCCTGGGCGAACGGGGCGGAGACGAACAGCACGTCGTAGCCCTTGCCGCCGCCGGCGACGACCTTGCCCATCACCTCCTCGTTGGTGGCGTGGACGGTGAGTTCGGCCTCGATGCCGGTCGCCGCCTTGAAGCGCTCGAGCAGGTCCGGCGGCATGTAGCCGTCCCAGTTGCCGATGACGATCTTGCCCTTCGGCGCGTCCTGGGCGATCGCAGCCGGGCTCGCGAGCAGCAGTCCGGCGCCGATGGCGGCCGCGGCGCCGAGGAGGCGCGCCTTGTGGTCGATGAATGCCATTGCCGTTCCCCTTCGTGCGGTGGCCGGTGCGAGGGCACGCGGGTCCGCCGTTGCGCGCCCCCGCTCCCGATCCCGCAGCGGCGCCGATGCAGCAGTGAAGCGCGAGGGTCGGGCGCCGTCCAGCGCAAATGTGTACTTTTGACGAAAATAATGCAGTCTGGTTCGTGACAGGTCGGGCCGGTTCGGACGGAGGAGCGGGAATGCGGGACGGTCTCTACATCGGCGGGCGCTGGGAGAAGCCGGCGGCGGGCGGGACGTTCGAGGTGATCGACCCGGCGACCGAGCAGCCGATCGCGCGCGTCGCGGCGGCGACGGCGGCGGACGTCGACCGGGCGGTGGCGGCCGCCGCCGCGGCGCTGCCGGCGTGGAAGCGCACCAGCGGCGCCGAGCGGGCGGTGATCCTGCGCGCCATCGCCGAGGGCATCCGGGCGCGGCGCGACGAGCTCGCGGCGATCGAGGTCGCCGACAACGGCAAGCCGCTGCCCGAGGCGAAGTGGGACATCGACGACACCGCCGGCTGCTTCGACTTCTATGCCGGCCTCGCCGAGGAGCTCGACGGGCGGCAGGAGCAGGCGGTCGCGGTCGGCGACCAGCGCTTCACCTCGAAGGTGCGGCGCGAGGCGGTCGGCGTCGCCGGCGCCATCATCCCGTGGAACTACCCGATGCTGATGGCGGCCTGGAAGGTCGCCCCGGCGCTCGCCGCCGGCTGCACGATGGTGCTCAAACCCTCCGAGCTGACGCCGCTGACGGCGCTCGAACTCGGCGCCATCGCCGGCGAGGCGGGGCTGCCGGCGGGCGTCCTCAACGTCGTGCCGGGGCTCGGGCGCGACGCCGGCGAGCCGCTGACGCGCCACCCGCGCGTCGACAAGCTCGCCTTCACCGGCAGCCTTGCCACCGGGCGGCGGGTGATGGCGGCGGCGGCCGAGGACATCAAGGCGGTGTCGCTGGAGCTCGGCGGCAAGTCGCCCTTCCTCGTCTTCGCCGACAGCGACGTCGAGGCCGCCGTCGAGTGGATCCTGTTCGGCATCTTCTGGAACCAGGGCCAGGTGTGCTCGGCGACGTCGCGGGTGCTGGTCGAGCGGCCGCTCTACGACAAGGTGCTGGAGCGCCTCGTCGAGGAGAGCCGCAAGATCACCATCGGCGGCGGGATGGAGGACGGCGTGCTGCTCGGTCCGCTGGTCAGCCGCGGCCAGCACGAGAAGGTGCTCGGCATGATCGGCGAGGGCGTGCGCGACGGGGCGAAGGTCGCGACCGGCGGCCGCGTGCCACAGCACCGCGACCGCGGCTACTTCGTCGAGCCGACGGTGCTGACCGACGTGCCGGAGACGTCCGCCGCGTGGCGGGAGGAGATCTTCGGGCCGGTGGTCTGCCTCAAGCCGTTCGACGGCGAGGCGGAGGGGCTGCGGCTCGCCAACGACAGCCCCTACGGACTCGCGGCGGCGGTGATGTCGAAGGACGAGGAGCGGACGGAGCGGGTGGCGCGCGACCTCGAGGCCGGCATCGTCTGGATCAACTGCTCGCAGCCGACCTTCAGCGAGGCCCCCTGGGGCGGCGTCAAGCGCAGCGGCATTGGGCGGGAACTCGGGGTGTGGGGGCTGGAGAACTACCTGACGGTGAAGCAGGTGACGCGCTACGCGTCGGACGAGCCGTGGGGATGGTACATCAAGGGGTGAGCGGGGGTGGGGAAGGGCGTTTGCGCGCCCCTCCCATTGCGCTTTCCCCTCCATCGTCTTCCCGGACCAGCGAGGCGCAGCCGAGCGCCGATCCGGGACCTAGCGGAAGACTCCGCGCCGGAGGCGCGGCTCAAGCGTCGCGCTATGCGCGACAGTTCTTACGCTGGGCCCCGGATCGGCGCTCGCCTTCGGCTCACTTGTCCGGGGTGACGCCGATGGGGATTGACGAAGACCTCGAGCGCAGGCGGCGCTCCCCGCCGCGCCTCTACAGCCTCACTCTTCCCAGCCGCAGCGCATTCCCGATCACGCTCACCGACGACAGCGCCATCGCCGCCGCCGCCAGCATCGGCGAAAGCAGCAGGCCGAGCACCGGATAGAGGATGCCGGCGGCGATCGGCACGCCGGCGGCGTTGTAGACGAAGGCGAACACGAGGTTCTGGCGGATGTTCGCCATCGTCGCCTTCGACAGTTTCCGCGCCTGCACGATGCCGGCGAGGTCGCCCTTCACCAGCGTCACGCCGGCGCTCTCGATGGCGACGTCGGTGCCCGTGCCCATGGCGATGCCGACATCGGCGGCGGCCAGCGCCGGGGCGTCGTTGACGCCGTCGCCGGCCATGGCGACGACGCGGCCGGCCTTCTGCAGCCGCTCGACGACGAGGCGCTTGTCGGATGGCAGCACCTCCGCCTCCACCTCGGTGATGCCGAGGGTGCGGGCGACGGCCTCCGCCGTGGTGCGACCGTCGCCGGTCAGCATCACGATGCGCAGGCCGTCGGCCTTCAGGGCAGCGATCGCCGCGGCGGCGGAGGGCTTCACCGGATCGGCGACGGCGAGCGCCGCGGCCGCCTGCCCGTCGACGGCGACGAGCACGGCGGTGGCGCCGTCGCGGCGCAGCGCCTCGGCGGCCTCGACCGCCGCCGTCACGTCGATGCCGAGGCCGTGGAGGTAGCCGGCGTTGCCGATCGCCACGCGCCGACCGTCGACGGTGCCCGAGACGCCCTTGCCGGCGGCGGTGGAGAAGTCGGTCGGCTGGGCAAGCGCGAGCCCGCGCGCCGCTGCGCCGGCTACGACGGCCGCTGCGATCGGGTGCTCGCTGCCGCGCTCCAGACTGGCGGCGAGGCGGAGGGCCTCGTTCTCAGGGATCGCCCCGAAGGTTCGGACGGCGGCGAGCGCCGGCCGGCCTTCGGTGAGCGTGCCCGTCTTGTCGAGGACGAGGGTGTCGACGGCCTCCAGCCGCTCGAGCGCCTCCGCGCTGCGGATGAGCACGCCGGCGCGGGCGCCGCGGCCGACGCCGACCATGATCGACATCGGCGTGGCGAGCCCGAGGGCGCACGGGCAGGCGATGATCAGCACCGAGACGGCGGCGACGAGGGCATAGGCGATCCGCGGCTCCGGCCCGAACAGCGACCAGGCGGCGAAGGCCAGCGCCGCGACGGCGACGACGAGCGGCACGAACCAGCCGGAGACACGGTCGGCGAGGCGCTGGATCGGCGCGCGCGAGCGCTGCGCCTCGGCGACCATCTGGACGATGCGGGACAGCAGCGTGTCGCGGCCGACCTTTTCGGCGCGCATTACGAAGCCACCGGCGCGGTTGATGGTGCCGCCGACGACGGGGCTGCCCGCCTCCTTCTCCACCGGCATCGGTTCGCCGGTGACCATCGCCTCGTCGAGCGTGCCGCGGCCCTCCGCGATGGTGCCGTCGACCGGAACCTTCTCGCCGGGGCGCACGCGCAGGCGGTCGCCGACGACGATCAGGTCGAGATCGACCTCCTCATCGGACCCGTCGGGGCGGATGCGGCGGGCGGTCTTCGGGGCGAGGCCGAGGAGGGCCTTGAGGGCGCCGGAGGTCCGGTCGCGGGCCTTCAGCTCCAGCACCTGGCCGAGCAGGACGAGCACGGTGATGACCGCCGCCGCCTCGAAATAGACGGCGACCGTGCCGTGGGCGTCGCGGAAGGAGGGCGGGAAGGCCTCCGGCGCGAGCGTCGCGACGAGGCTGTAGAGGAAGGCGACGCCGGTGCCGAGCGCGATCAGCGTGAACATGTTGAGGTTGCGCGTCTGGATCGACTGCCAGCCGCGCTCGAAGAAGGGCCAGCCGGCCCAGACGACGACGGGGGTTGCGAGCGCCAGCTGCACGTAGGTCGAGGTGCGCATGTCGAGGAGGTGCAGCCCGAAGACGTGGCTTCCCATCTCGAGCACGAAGACCGGCAGGGTGAGTGCGAGGGCGATCCAGAACCGCCGCGTCATGTCGGCGAGTTCCGGGTTCGGGCCGCTGTCGAGGGTGACGAGGTCGGGCTCGAGCGCCATGCCGCAGATCGGGCAGGAGCCGGGGCCGACCTGGCGGATCTCCGGATGCATCGGACAGGTGTAGACGGTGCCCTCCGGCACCGGCGCGGGCGGCGGCGCGTCGGCCTTGTTCAGATACTTCTCCGGGTCCGCCTCGAACTTCGTCCGGCAGCCGGCACTGCAGAAATAATAGGGATGGCCGTCGTGCTCGGTGCGGTGCTTCGCCGTGTGCGGGTCGACGCGCATGCCGCAGACGGGGTCGAGCTCGCGGCCGTCATCGACGGCGGGGGTGGTGTCGTGGCCGTGGGCGCCGTGGCTATGGGCGGCGTGACCGTGGGCGCCGTGGTGGTGGGTGCCGTGGTCATGGGTGCCGTGGTCATGGGTGCCATGGCCGTGATCGGCGGGACCGGTCGCGGCCGCCTTGGCGCTCCCGCCGCAGCAGCCCGACGGCGCCGTCGCGTCGGCGGGCGGATGTCCGTGTCCCGCGTGCCCCGCCTGAGCCGGTTCGTGCCCGGCGCCGCCGCGTTCGTTCGCCATCGCTAGTCTCCGTCGTCGCTCGCTCTATACCCGCACGGGGTATGACCATCTTGTCAAATATACCCTGGTGGGGTATCTGTCCAGTCATGCAGACCGAAACCAAGTCCGCCTGCCTGAAGCGCCTCTCCCGCATCGAGGGACAGGTCCGCGGCCTCTCCCGCATGGTGGAGGATGACCGCTACTGCATCGACGTGGTGACGCAGATCGCCGCCGTCCGCGCGGCACTGCGCCGCGTCGAGGAGGAGGTGCTGAAGGATCACGTCGCCCACTGCGTCGAGCACGCCATCGCCTCCGGCGACCCGGACGAGCAGCGGCGCAAGATCGGCGAACTGATCGACGTGCTAGGACGGACCGACCGATAGCCGCCACCGATCCGAACCGGAGACCGCTCATGGCCCGTCGCGTCACCATCCGTTTCCGCCCCCTGCAACTGCCTCTGGCGATGATCGCAGCCACCGCGGGGGTCGCGGCCTCCGCGTCCGCCTGGGCGGCCTCGCCGTCGCCCTACGCCGGCGACACGACGCGGGCCGTGAAGGCGCTTTCCGCCGCCGAGCTCGACGATCTCGCCGCCGGTCGCGGCATGGGCCTGGCGCTGGCCGCCGAGCTCAACGGGCATCCCGGGCCGATGCACGCCCGAGAGCTGTCGTCCGAACTCGGCCTGACGCCCGATCAGGTACAGCGGCTGGCGGCGATCGAGGCGGCGATGCGGGCCGAGGCGAAGCGTCTCGGTGCCGAGATCGCCACCGCCGAGCGTGCGCTCGACGAAGGCTTCGCGGCGCGCCGGCTCGACACGGCGGCGGTGGAGCGCCTGACGGCGGAGATCGGCCTGCTCGCCGGCCGGCTCCGCGGCGTCCATCTCACGGCCCATGTCGAGACGGCCGCCGTCCTCACCCCGCACCAGATCCACCGCTACGACGTGCTGCGCGGCTACGCCGACGCGCCGGCCGCTCCGGGCGCCGGGCCGACGCCCGCTGATGGCGGCCATCACCACCATCCGAAGTGACGGCAGCGGGCGAGACGCCCGCCGACCGGACTGCGAAAGGACCGAGCCGATGATCGAGAAGCCGTTTTGCCCCGGTCTGACCCGCCGCACGCTCATGACGGCCGGCGCCGGCCTCGTCGCCGCGGCGGCCCTGCCTGGCATCCGGCCTGCACGCGCGGCGGCGCCGTCTCTCGTGGCGGGCACGCGCACGCTCGAGGTTAACGGCAGGGCGGCGACGGTGTTCGGCATCGCCGGACCGGGCGGGCGCGACGGCGTGGTGCTGGATCCCGGGGCGCGCTTCGCCTTCGAGCTCGTCAACGAGCTCGGCGAGGAGACGATCATCCACTGGCACGGCCAGACGCCACCCGACGTCGAGGACGGCGTCGCCGGCCCGGGAATCTCTCCGATCGCCGCCGGTGGACGGCGTTCCTACGACTACGCCGCCCGTCCGGGCACCCACTGGATGCACTCGCACCACGGCCTGCAGGAGCAGCGCCTGCTTGCCGCGCCACTGATCGTGCGCACGGACGAGGACGTGCGGGCGGACGTGCAGGAAGTTGTGCTGATCCTCGAGGACTTCACCTTCCGCGATCCGGCCGAGATCCTCGCCGGCCTGACGGCGGGCGGTGGCCACGGCCCCGCAGCCCCCCACGCCGGACACGGCGCCGCACCGATGACCGTGACGGACCCGCACGCCGGCCACGGCATGGCGGCGCCGGCCGATCCGCACGCCAGGCACGGCATGGCGGGCGGCGGCATGACAGGCGGCGGGATGGCAAGCCACGGCATGGCGGGGCACGGCATGGCCTCGGGGGACATGTCCGGCGGGATGCCGGCCGGCATGGTGATGGACCTCAATGACGTCGACTACGACGCCTACCTCGCCAACCGGCGCACGCTCGCCGATCCCGAGGTCGTGCGCACCGAGCGCGGTGGGCGGGTGCGGCTGCGTATCATCAATGCCTCCGCCGCCACCGCCTACTGGATCGACCTCGGCGGCCGGACGGCGACCCTGGTCGCCGTCGACGGCACGCCGGTGGTTCCGGTCGCGGGCACGCGCTTCCCGCTGTCGATGGCGCAACGGATCGACCTCCTCGTCGACGTACCGGCCGGCGGCGTCGTGCCGGTGCTCGCGCAGCGCGAGGGCGATGTGGCCCGCACCGGGCTCGTGCTCGCCGCGCCCGGCGCGACTGTGGCAAAGCTCGGCCAGGCGGCCGACAAGGCCCCGCCACTTGACCTCGCCCTGGAACGGCGGCTCGTGGCGCTCACACCGCTCCCGGAACGGCCGGCCGACCGCACCGTCCGCATCGACCTCGGCGGCGGGATGGCGCGCTACGCCTGGTCGCTCAACGGCGCGTTCTGGCCGAAGCCGGCGCCGATCCAGGTGCGCGGCGGCGAGCGGGTGATGCTCGACATCGTCAACGACACGATGATGGCGCACCCGATGCACCTGCACGGCCACGCCTTCCAGGTGGTCGAGATCGACGGCACGCCGCTCGCCGGGGCGGTGCGCGACACGGTGCTGGTGGCGCCGATGGGTCGGGTGAAGGTCGTCTTCGACGCCGACAACCCCGGCCGCTGGCCGTTCCACTGCCACAACCTCTACCACATGGCGACCGGCATGATGACCGACGTCCTCTACGACGGCGTCGGCTGAACGTGGGCTTGCCCGAGGCCGTGATGGCGCCTTTCGCGATGCCCCCTCGCCTTGACTTTGCCGCGCTCGGCTGGCCAACGTCCCGCCGCGCGGACGGGTCACGGGAGCAGCGGACGGGACGATGAGAAGCTATCTGGACTTCGAGAAGCCGGTCGCCGATCTCGAAGGCAAGGTGCAGGAGCTTCGCGCGCTCGCCGCCGAGGGCGAATCGGTCGACGTCGGCGACGAGATCGGCAAGCTCGAGGCGAAGGCCGCCGCCGCCCTGCAGGACGTCTACGCCAAGCTGACGCCGTGGCAGAAGACGCTGGTCGCCCGCCATCCCGACCGCCCGCACGCGGTCGACTACATCGCCCACCTCGTCACCGAGTTCACGCCGCTCGCCGGCGATCGCTCCTTCGGCGAGGACGCGGCGATCGTCGCCGGCCTCGGCCGCTTCCGCGGCACGCCCGTGGCCGTGCTCGGCCAGGAGAAGGGCAACGACACCCAGAGCCGCATCAAGCACAATTTCGGCATGGCGCGGCCGGAGGGCTACCGCAAGGCGGTGCGCGTCATGGAACTCGCCGACCGCTTCGGGCTGCCGGTGATCGCCCTCGTCGATACCGCCGGCGCCTATCCCGGCATCGACGCCGAAGAGCGCGGCCAGGCCGAGGCGATCGCCCGCTCGACCCAGGCCTGCCTGTCGCTCGGCGTGCCGAACGTCGCCGTCGTCATCGGCGAGGGCGGCTCGGGCGGCGCCATCGCGCTCGCCACGGCCAACCGCGTCATCATGCTGGAACACGCCGTCTACAGCGTCATCTCGCCAGAGGGCGCCGCCTCGATCCTGTGGCGCGACGCGGCGCGCGCTCCGGACGCGGCCACCAACATGAAGATCACCGCCGACGACCTCGTGCGGCTCGGTGTCGTCGACGAGATCGTCAAGGAGCCCGTCGGTGGCGCCCACCGCGCGCCGGCGGCCGTCATCGCCGCCGTCGGCGACGCGATCGAGCGGGCGCTCGGCAGCTATGCCGGCCAGGAGGCGGCCGCGGTGCGGCAGGCGCGGCGGGCGAAATTCCTGGCGATCGGGCGCGGCCTCTGAGGACCGGGGGCCCGGTGTCCGGCGGCCGGCCACACGCTCGCCGCATTCCCGCCCGACTGAAGAGGCCTCTCGCGCCTCCCGTCGCGGCGCGATATGGTTACGACTCGGTAAGGATTGCGCTCCTAAGGTCGGATCGGCCGGGGGGCCAGGGAACGCCGGCTTTGCAGGATCTCATGCCGTCAACGCCAGACGCTCGCTCGCTCGCTGCGGTGCCGCCGGTGCCGCCGCGTCAGTCGTCCTTCTTCGGCGCCCTTAAGGGTCGCGGCGGTGCGTTCGCCAAGGGCGCGGTCCTTGCCGCCGCCCTCGTGCTCGCCGGCTGTCAGGCAGACGAGGTCGGCTACGGCGGCGGTGGCGTCAAGGCGAACCGGCCGATCGCGCCCGCCACGCTTGCGAAGATGCGCGAGCTCAACATGAGCGCCGCTTCGCCGATCCTGATCCGCCTGTTCAAGCAGGAGTCGGAGCTCGAGGTCTGGAAAAAGGGCCCGGACGGCAAGTTCGCCCTGCTCAACACCTACGAGATCTGCAAGTGGTCGGGTGATCTCGGCCCGAAGGTGAAGGAAGGCGACCGGCAGGCGCCGGAAGGCTTCTACACGATCACGCCGGGCCTGATGAACCCGAACTCGAACTATCACCTCGCCTTCAATCTCGGCTTCCCGAACGCCTACGACCGCTCGCACGGCCGCACCGGCTCGCACCTGATGGTGCACGGGGCGTGCTCCTCGCGTGGCTGCTACGCCATGGAGGACAAGCAGATCCAGGACATCTACGCGCTCGGACGCGAGGCGTTCAAAGGCGGTCAGCGCTCCTTCCAGGTGCAGGCCTACCCCTTCAAGATGACGCCGGAGAACCTCGCCAAGTACGAGGGCAATCCGAACATGCCGTTCTGGCTGATGCTGAAGGAAGGCTACGACCACTTCGAGGTCACCCGCCTCGAGCCGAAAGTCGACGTCTGCGGCCGCCAGTACGTCTTCAACGCCAAGTCCGCCGATCCGAACCGCGGCCTCGACCCGAGCCGCGCCTGCCCGATCCTCGACGTGCCGCAGGAAATCTCCATCGCCGTCGCTTCGAAGAAGCAGAAGGACGAGGTGGCAGTCCGTCAGATCGTTGCTGCGATGAAGGCGAAGCAGCAACAGATGGAAGAGAACAAGGCGCGCGACCTGATGATCGCCAGCGCCATCGAGAAGACCAAGGACAAGGGTCCGGTGCCGCTGGCGCCGGGCGCCGGCGAGGAGCCGGGCACGGAGCCGGACGAGGCGACGCGCATCATGATCGCGTCCGGCGTGCCGCTGCCGATCGCCGCCCCCGGCCGCGCGCCCTCGGCGACGGTCGTCGCGGCGAAGCAGCCCGAGGGCGTCGGCGGCTTCTTCGGCTCGATGTTCTCGTTCGCAGGCGGTGGCTCGTCCGATGCCGCCGCGGCGGCGGAAGCCGGCAGCACGGCGCCGGTCGCGGCCGGCCCGGTCACAGCCTCCCCGGCCGTGGCCGCCCCGGCATCCGCCACCACCGTCGCCACGACCGGCACTACCACCGACTTGGCCGCGGTGCAGGTTGCGCCCTCCGCCGCACCGAG
>CALRZT010000141.1:0-11201 GCA_943372725.1 Pseudoxanthobacter soli DSM 19599 | reverse complement strand
CGGCGAGGTCGAAGACGTCGTGCAGGTCGTGGCTGATCAGGAAGATGCCGATGCCCTCGGCCTTCTGCTGCTTGATGAGCTCGCCGACCTGCGCCGTCTCCTGCGGGCCGAGCGCCGCCGTCGGCTCGTCCATGATCAGGATCTTGGCGTTGAAGTGGATGGCGCGGGCGATCGCCACCGACTGCCGCTGGCCGCCGGAGAGCGAGCGCACCGGCTCCTTGAACTTGCGGAAGTTCGGGTTGAGGCGGCCCATAACCTCGCGCGTCGCCGCCTCCATGGCGACGTCGTCGAGGGTTCCCCAGGCGGTCAGCAGCTCGCGGCCGAGGAAAAGGTTGGCGGCGGCGTCGACGTTGTCGGCGAGCGCCAGCGTCTGGTAGATCGTCTCGATGCCATAGCGCTTGGCGTCGCGCGGCGTGCCGATGTCGGCCTTCTGGCCGGCGACGAAGATCTCGCCGGTGTCGGAGCGGTAGGCGCCCGACAGGATCTTGATCAGCGTCGACTTGCCGGCGCCGTTGTGGCCGAGCACGCCGACCACCTCGCCGGGATAGAGGTCGACGCTGACGCGGTCGACGGCGCGGATGCCGCCGAACGAGATCGAGATGTCGCGCATCTCGACGAGCGGTGTGCCGGGGCGGGCTGGTTTGCTCTGGCTCATGGCGCGGCCTTCCCCAATCACTTGAAGCGCTTGCGGTAGACGGTGTCGAGGCCGACGGCCACCACCAGCACGATGCCGACGACGATGTTCTGCAGCGGCGTGTCGAAGCCGAGCAGCACCATGCCGGACTGCAGGCTCTGCATGACGAGGGCGCCGAGCATGGCGCCCGCCACCGTGCCGGCGCCGCCGGCGAGCGAGGTGCCGCCGATCACCGCGGCGGCGATGACGTAGAGCTCGTCGAGCGTGCCCTGGGCGTTCGTCGCCGAGGTCAGGCGGGCGGTGGAGATCGCCGCGCCGAGCGCCGCCAGCATGCCCATCAGGGCGAAGATCGTCATCGTCACCCGGCGGGTGTTGATGCCGGCGAGCTCGGCCGCCTCCGGGTTGCCGCCGATCGCGAAGACGTAGCGGCCGAAGCGGGTGCGCTTGGTCAGGAAGGTCATGGCGATGCCGACGCCGACGGCGATCAGCACCGGAATGGCCCAGCCGAACGGGATCTGCAGCAGGCCACCGTCCGGCACGGCGATGTTGTGCGTCTCGGCGTAGCGGCGGGCGAGCGCCGCCGGCATCATGTAGGCGTTGATGACCATGGTGGCGGCGACGACGACGAGGCAGCCGACCGCTACCGTCACCACCTCCGCCCACGCCGGCTTCAGCGGGAAGTGGAAGCGCTGGCGCTGGCGCCGGGCGTTCAGCGCCGCGACGACGATGCAGACGCATGCCACGGCACCGATCGCCCAGCTCCAGGTGGAGCCGATCGAGCCGTCGGCGCCACCGCCGATCAGCTTGAAGTTGTCGTCGGTGAGCGGGATCGTCTTGCCGGAGGCGATCCACCAGGCCGCACCGCGCCACACCAGCAGGCCGCCCAGCGTGACGATGAAGGCCGGCACGCCGAGATAGGCGATGACGAAGCCCTGCAGGCCGCCGATGAGGGCGCCGAAGAACAGGCCGATCAGCAGCGTCAGGGCCCACACGGCCGGATTGTTGAAGCCGAAGGTCGGCGTCAGGTAGGTCACCTGCACCACGGCCATGATCATGCCGGTGACGCCGAGGATGGAGCCGACCGACAGGTCGATGTGGCGCGTCACGATGACGAGCACCATGCCGGTCGCCATCACCGCCACCGAGGCGGTCTGCACCGACAGGTTCCACAGGTTGCGCGGCGTCAGGAAGGTGCCGCCCGACAGGATGTGGAAGCCGATCCAGATGACGGCGAGCGCCCCGATCATGCCGAGGAAGCGGACGTCGACCTCGAGCGACTGCAGGATGGAGCGGGACTGTTGCTGCTGCGGTGGCGAAGACGCGGCTGGGACGCCGACGGCGCGTTCGCTCATGGACGACCCCCTGGACACGACCCGGCGGCAGGCGACATCGGCCCGGCCGCTCCTTGTTCCCGAACTTCGGACCGTGGCCGGCGCGCGTCAACTGCGCTTGCAGACGAAACCGGTCTCGAAGCCGCGCGCAAACGGACGGAGGGGGCGCTGCGCGCCCCCTCCGGTTGCGGTCGTGCTCAGTTGCAGGCGGCGACCGTGCCGGCCGCGACGCCCTGGCAGACGGTCTCCTTCGGCACCCAGCCGGCCTCGATGACCGTGCCGAGGTTGTCCTTGGTGATCGGCACCGGGGCGAGGAAGGTCGCGTTCATGGCAACGCCCTTCGGGCCGCCGTTGAACGAGACGGTGCCCGGCACCTTGTCGATCGCCGTGCCCTTGGAGAGTTCGACGGCGATCTCGGCGGCCTTCTTGCCGAGTTCGCGGGCGTCCTTCCACACCGACACCGTCTGGGTGCCGAGCGCGACGCGGTTCAGCGCCGCGAAGTCGCCGTCCTGGCCGGAGACCGGCACCGTGCCGGCGAGGCCTTGGCCGGAGAGCGCGGCGATGGCGCCACCGGCGGTGCCGTCGTTCGAGGCGACGACCGCGTCGACGTCGTTGTTGTTGGCGGTGAGGAACTGCTCCATGTTCTTCTGGGCGTTGGCGGGCAGCCAGGCGTCGGTGTAGGCCTCGCCGACGTTCTTCACCTTGCCGCTGTCGATGGCGTCCTTCAGGACTTCCATCTGGCCGGAGAACAGGAAGTCGGCGTTTGGATCGGCCGACGAGCCCTTGATGAAGACGTAGTTGCCCTCGGGCGCAACCTTGAACACCTCACGCGCCTGCATCCGCCCGACTTCCTTGTTGTCGAACGTGATGTAGTAGGCGGACGGGATCTCGATCAGGCGGTCGTAGCCGACGACCGGGATGCCCTCGGCCTCGGCCTTGGCGATCGCCGGCGCGATGGCGTCGGAATCCTGGGCGAGGATGATGAGCGCCGTGGCGCCCTGCGAGATCAGGCTCTCGACGTCGGTCAGCTGCTTGGCGGCGGACGACTGCGCGTCGGCCGAGATGTAGGTGGCGCCGGCGGCTTCCAGCGCCGCCTTGATCGCCGCCTCGTCGGTCTTCCAGCGCTCTTCCTGGAAGTTCGACCAGCTGACGCCGACGACCGGCTTGTCCTGGGCGAAGGCGGCGCCACCGACGGCGACCGCGAGAACCGTGCCCGCGAGCAGGGCCTTCATGAACTGCATTTCCAATCCCTCCCTCGTCCACCGACCAGCGGTGGCTCGATAACCTTGTCGCCGACGCGCCGGAGCTTCCGCGCTGCGCCCCCGCGCGCCGGCCGCTCGCCCGCCAGTCCGGGTCCCCGGCCGCCCACGGCGGTCCGATCGTGCCCGACAGTCGGATCGATTCCCGAGTTTGCCGATGTACGCAACTCATTTCGATGGCGCAGCGCACCCGCCCGTCGGTTCCGTCGCCGACGGAACGGCCATCTGCGTTCACGCCAATAGGCTGTAATGTATACAAAATCGGCGGTAGCGTATCTCGGCGGTGCCGGCTGCGCGGTTTGATGTGCGCCGATCACGGCGACCGCGGCGCCGCGCGGGCGCGCGGCCGATGCCGCACCGCGGTGGGAAAGGCTTCCCAAGCACCCGGCCCGCCGCTAACGTCGCCCTCCAGCGCTCGTTTCGGCACCTCCCCGACCGGACCGGCCGAAAACGCCCAGGTTGCGACAGATGGCGATCATTGCCGCCCTCCATCACGTCACGCGCTATTCCTACGACCGGCCCGTCATGCTCGGTCCGCAGACCGTGAGGCTGAGACCGGCGCCGCACTGCCGCACCCCGGTGACCGCCTATTCCCTGAAGGTCACGCCGGCCGAGCACTTCGTCAACTGGCAGCAGGACCCGTTCGGCAACTGGCTGGCCCGCTTCGTCTTCCCGGAAAAGACGACCGAGTTCGCCATCGAGGTCGACCTGCACGCCGAGCTCGCCGTCTACAACCCCTTCGACTTCTTCATCGAGGAATACGCGGAGAAGTTCCCCTTCACCTATCCCGACGACCTCGCCGTCGAACTCGCGCCCTACCTTGTCACCGAGCCGGCGACGCCGCTGGTCGAGGCCTTCGTCGCCGGGGTGTCACGGACCCCGCGGCCGATCGTCGACCTCCTCGTCGAGCTGAACCAGCGCCTGCAGGGCGACGTCCGCTACATCGTCCGCCTCGAGCCCGGCGTGCAGACGCCCGAGGAGACGCTGACGCTGAAGTCCGGCTCCTGCCGCGACAGCGGCTGGCTGCTCGTGCAGGTCCTGCGCCGCCTCGGCCTCGCCGCCCGCTTCGTCTCCGGCTACCTGATCCAGCTGAAGCCCGACGTCGCCGCCCTCGATGGCCCCTCGGGCACCGACCACGACTTCACCGACCTGCACGCCTGGTGCGAGGTCTACATTCCCGGCGCCGGCTGGATCGGCCTCGACCCGACGTCCGGGCTGTTCGCCGGCGAGGGCCATCTGCCGCTCGCCGCGACGCCGCACTACCGCTCCGCCGCGCCGCTCATCGGCCTCGTCGAGCCGGCCGAGGTGACGTTCGGCTTCGAGATGACGGTCGCGCGGCTGCACGAGGCACCGCGCGTCACGCTGCCGTTCTCCGACGCCTCTTGGGCCGCCCTCGACGCGCTGGGCGAAAAGGTCGACGCCGACCTCAAGGCCCAGGACGTGCGCCTGACGATGGGCGGCGAGCCGACCTTCGTGTCGATCGACGACTACGAGGCGGCCGAATGGAACACGGCCGCGGTCGGGCCGACGAAGCGGGCGCTTGCCGACGAACTCATCCGCCGCCTGCGCGACCGTTTCGCCCCCGGCGGAATGCTGCACTACGGCCAGGGCAAGTGGTACCCGGGCGAATCCCTGCCGCGCTGGACGTTCTCCCTCTACTGGCGCAAGGACGGCCGGCCGATCTGGCGCGACGAGGCGCTGATCGCCCGCGAGACCTCGAAGGCGGCGACCGGCGAGGACGCCCATCGCCTGCTCTCCGGCGTCGCCGAACGGCTCGGCTTCGGCCCCGACTACGCCCAGCCCGCCTACGAGGACCCGGGCCACTGGCTCCTCAAGGAAGGCGAACTGCCGGACAACGTCGACGTCTCCAATCCGAAGCTCGAGAGTGCCGAGGAGCGGGCGCGCATCATGCGCGTCTTCGAGCGCGGCCTGACGAAGCCGTCGAGCTTCGTGCTGCCGGTGCAGCGCTGGAACGCCGAGGCCGGCGCCGGCTGGGTCAGCGAGCGCTGGGCGCTGCGGCGCGGCCGCATCTATCTCGTGCCGGGCGACTCGCCGGCGGGCTTCCGGCTGCCGCTCGCCGCCCTGCCGTGGGTGCCGCCGGCGCAGTATCCGCACGTCTTCCAGGCCGACCCGTTCGCCGAGCGCCAGGGCCTTCCCGACCCCGACGAACTCGCCCAGGCCTATGAGCGCACCAGCGTCGACGGTCCGCGGCCGGACGTGCAGCAGCGCCTGACCTTCGGCTCCGTCGTGCGCACGGCGATGACGACCGAGGTGCGCGACGGCAAGCTCTGCGTGTTCATGCCGCCCGTCGCCTGGTTCGAGGACTATCTGGAGCTCCTCGTCGTCGTCGAGGAGACGGCCCGCGAGCTCGGCCTGCCCCTGCAGATCGAGGGCTATCCGCCGCCGCCGGACCCGCGCGTCGACGTCATCCGCGTCGCCCCGGATCCCGGCGTCATCGAGGTCAACGTTCACCCGGCGAAGAGCTGGCGGGAGGCCGTCGACATCACCACCGGGCTCTATGCCGACGCCCGCCAGACCCGCCTCGGTACCGAGAAGTTCATGGTCGACGGGCGCCACACCGGCACCGGTGGCGGCAACCACGTCGTCATCGGCGGCGCGACGCCCTCCGACAGCCCGTTCCTGCGCCGCCCGGACCTGCTCCGAAGCCTCGTCACCTACTGGCAGCGCCACCCCTCGCTGTCCTACCTGTTCTCGGGCCTGTTCATCGGCCCGACGAGCCAGGCGCCGCGCATGGACGAGGCGCGCCACGACGCCCTCTACGAGCTCGAGATCGCCATGGCGAACGTGCCGGCGCCGGGCGAGGGCCAGGCGCCGCCGCCGTGGCTGGTCGACCGGCTGTTCCGCAACATCCTCGTCGACGTCGCCGGCAACACCCACCGCTCCGAGATCTGCATCGACAAGCTGTTCTCGCCGGACAGCGCCACCGGCCGTCTCGGCCTCGTCGAGTTCCGCTCCTTCGAGATGCCGCCGGACGCGCGCATGAGCCTCGCCCAGCAACTGCTCGTGCGGGCGCTGATCGCGTGGTTCTGGCGCGAGCCGCAGCGGGGCTCGCTGGTGCGCTGGGGCACGACGCTGCACGACCGCTTCATGCTGCCCCACTTCGTCTGGACGGATTTCCTCGACGTCCTCGGCGACCTCCAACGTGCCGGCTACCCGGTGGATCCGGTGTGGTTCGAGGCGCAGCGCGAGTTCCGCTTCCCGTTCTTCGGGCGCGTCGAGCACGGCGGCGTCGAGATCGAGATCCGCCAGGCGCTGGAGCCGTGGCACGTGCTCGGCGAGGAGGGCGCGATCGGCGGCACGGTGCGCTACGTCGACAGTTCCGTCGAGCGCCTGCAGGTGAAGGCGACCGGGTTGGTGCCGGGTCGGCACGTCATCGCCTGCAACGGCCGGCGCGTGCCGATGCTGTCGACCGACTGGATCGACGTCTTCGTCGGTGGTGTGCGCTTCAAGGCCTGGCAGCCGCCGTCGGGCTTCCACCCGACGCTGCCGGTGCAGGCGCCGCTGACCTTCGAGATCATCGACGGCTGGAACGGCCGCTCGCTCGGCGGCTGCGTCTATCACGTCGCCCACCCGGGTGGCCGCAACTACGAGACTTTTCCCGTCAATTCCTACGAGGCGGAGGCCCGCCGGCTTGCCCGCTTCGAGAACCACGGGCACGCTCCGGGTCCGGTGACGGTGCCGCTCGAGGAGCGGTCCGGCGAATTCCCGGCGACCCTCGACCTCAGGCGGCCTGGCTGGGTGTGACCGGCCCGGCGGCGGCGAAGGAAGACCGATGCGGGCGGGCGATGCGGCACGCAGGACGAAGCCGAAGGCAGGCGAGAGCCTCGTCGCCGGCTATCGTCCGCTGCCGGGCATCTACGACGAGATGGTGGAGGCCGACGGCCGCGTCCGGCCGCACTGGCAGCGCCTCATCGCCGGCCTCGGTGAGCTGCCGCGCGAGGAGCTCGCCCGCCGCTTCGCCGTCGCCGACCGCTCCCTGCGTGACTCCGGCGTGTTCTACCGGGTCTACGACGAGGACGGCGGTGGCGAGCGGCCGTGGCCGCTGGCGCCGTTGCCGCTCGTCGTCGCCGCCGACGAATGGAAGGCGCTCGCCCGCGGGCTGAAGCAGCGCGCCGCCCTGTTGGAAGCCGTGCTCGACGACGCCTACGGGCCCGCCACGCTGGTCGCCGACGGGGCGCTCCCGGCGGCGCTGATCGCCGGCAGCCGCGAGTTCCTGCGCCCGCTCGCCGGCGTCGCGCCGCCGGGCGGTGCGTGGCTTCGTCAGTACGCCGTCGATCTCGGGCGCGGGCCGGACGGGCGCTGGTGGGTGCTCGGCGACCGCACCCAGGCCCCGTCCGGTGCCGGCTACGCACTGGAGAACCGCGTGGCGGTCTCCCGCGCCCTGCCCGAACTCTTCCGCGACCTCGAGGTGCAGCGCCTCGCCGGTTTCTTCCAGGCCTTCCGCTCCGGGCTCGCCGGGCTGGTGCGCCGCGACGACCCGCGCATCGGCCTGCTCACCCCTGGCACCCTCAGCGAGACCTACTTCGAGCACGCCTATCTCGCCCGCTATCTCGGCTTCCTGCTCGTCGAGGGCGGCGACCTCGTCGTGCGCGACGACGCCGTCTACATCCGCACCGTCGCCGGCCTGAAGCGCGCCGACGTGCTGTGGCGCCGCCTCGACGCCGACTACGCCGATCCGCTCGAACTCAATCCGCAATCGCGCCTCGGCGTGCCTGGTCTCGTCGATGCGGTGCGCCACGGCTCGGTGGTGATCGCCAACGCGCTGGGCTCCGGCTTCGTCGAGGGTCGCGCGCTGATGGGCTTCCTGCCCGGCCTCGCCCAGCGACTGACAGGCTCGGATCTTGAGATTCCCAACATTGCGACGTGGTGGTGCGGCCAGCCGGCGGAGCGCGACGAGGTGCTGGAGCGGCTCGCCACGATGGCCGTCGGCCCCGCCTTCGAGGCGTCCCTGCCGGAGGTGCTCGACCGCGGCATGACGCTCGGCAGCGCCATCGACGCACCGACGCTGGCGCGCGTCACCGCCGCGATCCGCCGCCGCGGCGCCGACGTCGTCGGCCAGGAGGTGGTGCGGCTGTCGACGATGCCGGTCTGGCGGGAGGGCAAGCTGGAGCCGCGGCCGTTCACGCTGCGCGTCTTCGTCACCCGCACCGAGAGCGGCTACGAGGTGATGCCCGGCGGCTTCTGCCGCATCTCCAGCCGCGCCGACGCGCGCGCCGTGACGATGCAGGACGGCGGCACCTCCGCCGACGTCTGGGTGCTGTCCGACGGGCCGGTCGAGGCGGTGACGCTGCTGTCGGCCTCCGACCGCAGCGCCGTGCGGCGCTCGACCGGCGTGCTGCCGAGCCGGGTGGCAGACAACGTCTTCTGGCTCGGCCGCTATCTCGAGCGCGCCGAGGCGACGCTCCGGGTGGTGCGGGCGCTGGTCGGCCGGCTCGACGCCGTCGACGCCGCCTCGGCACCGCCGATCCGCCGCCTCGCCGATCTGCTCGTCACCTGGAACGCCGCCCCCGCCAAGCCGCGCCCGGTCGGTCTGATCGTCACCGCCTTCGCCGCCATGACCCGTGACGATCTAGGCGGCGCCATCCCCTCGCTCGCCAGTGCCGCCCGCGGAACGGCGTCCTCGATCCGCGAGCGTCTCGCGCCCGACGCCTGGCGGGTCCTCGGCGACCTGCAGCGGCCCGACCAGGCCCCGCCGGCCCAGCCGACGGGTGCCGACCTGTTCGAGCTCGCCAACGCGGCGCTGCGCACGCTCTCGGCCTTCGCCGGCCTCGCCCAGGAGAACATGAACCGCCACAGCGGCTGGCGCTTCCTCGATCTCGGGCGACGCATCGAGCGTGGCATCGCCACCGCCCGCTTCGCTGGCGTGTTCGGCGAGGAGGCGGCGAGCTTCGGCGATCTCGACGTGCTGCTCGAGCTCGCCGATTCGCAGATCACCTACCGTTCCCGCTACCTCGCGGGCCTGGCGCGCACGCCGGTGGTCGACCTCGTCCTTCTCGATCCGGCCAACCCGCGCTCGCTCGCCTTCCAGATCGGAGAGATCGAGGAGCACCTGGCGATGCTGCCGGGGGGCACCGGCGGCGGGCCGCTGACGCCGCCGCAACGGATCGCGGCGCGGCTCGCGACCGACCTGCGCATCGCCGATCCGGCGACCGTCACCGTCGACGACGTGCGGGCGGCCGAGCGGGCGCTGCTGTCGCTGTCGGACGAGATCGCCACGCGCTTCTTCAGCCACCGTGGCCGGCCCGAGGCCGTCGCCGCCGAAGAGCTCGGCTGAGGGGCGCCGCCATGCTCTACGACGTCCGCCACGAAACGGCCTATACCTACGCCACGCCGGTGCCCTACGGCCGCCACCTCGCGCGCATGCTGCCGGTCGACCGGCCGGGACAGCGCGTGCTGGCGGCCGCCCTCACCATCGATCCGCCGCCGGCGGAATGGGAAGACGGGCGCGACTTCTTCGACAACGCGGTGTCGCGGGTGGTGCTCGACGTGCCGCACGAGAAGCTCGTGCTCACCGTGCGCGCCCGCATCGAGCTCGAGCGCCGGCCCGCGGCGGTGGCGGACGCGACGCCGACGGTGGCGGCAGTCCGCCGCGCCGCCTTCGCCAGCGACGACTTCGGTCCCCGCGCGCCCGCTCACCAGCTCTATGCGAGCCGCATCGTCTCGCTGCCCTCGGCGATCCGCGACTATGCGGCGGAAAGCTGCCCCGACGACCGGCCGATCCTGGCAGCGGCGAGCGAACTGATGAGCCGCATCCACGAAGACTTCGTCTACGAGCCGGGCGCCACCGACGTGAAGACGCTGCCGCTGATGGCCTTCGAGATGCGCCGCGGCGTCTGCCAGGACTTCGCCCACGTGATGATCGCCGGCCTGCGCGGTCTCGGCATCCCCGCCGCCTATGTCAGCGGCTACCTCCGCACGACCCCGCCGCCCGGCCGGCCGCGCCTCGAGGGGGCCGATGCGACGCATGCCTGGGTCAGCGTCTGGTGCGGCGAGGCGGTCGGCTGGGTCGATCTCGATCCCACCAACGACATGCCCACCGGCGAGGATCACCTGACGATCGCGGTGGGCCGGGACTATGCCGACGTCGCCCCGGTGGCCGGTGTCATCGTCGGCTCCGGAGGGCAGCGCCTGAAGGTCGGCGTCGATGTCGTCCCCGTCGTCCCGCGCGAGGCGACGGCTCTCGCCGAAAAGCCCGTGGCCGCGTCGCTATCCCCTTGAGGCTCGGGTTAGAATCGCGAACGGCGAGTTGATTCGCCGCGACCGCCGGGGCGGACGGCGGACCGCCGGCCGCGGGATCGGCGGTCCGGTGCTGCGCCGGCGAGCGTCACGAGGCCCACGTGCGATTGGTGTTGGCCCTGATCGGAGCCTCGCTGCTGTCGGGTTGCAACCTGCCGCCGCCCTATTTCGGCGCCGGCCAGGACCCGAAGACGGCGACGCTCCTGCAGGAAGTGCCCCCGACGGCCGCCCTCGTGCTGCCGCCGCCGGGCAGCCTCGCCGTCGTCACGGTGCTGGAGCGCCGCTACGCCAACGCCCTGACGCAGACCGTCGTGCTGGCGAGCGACAGCACCGTCGCCGGCGAGAACGCCATCGAGGTGACCTTCTTTGGACCGGTCGGCCCCGGGGCGGCACAGGGCGACACGCTGCGCTGGCGCCCGCTCGATCCCGTCCGCGTCTCGAACGAGATGATCGAGAAGTTCCCCGGCGTGCGGATGACGCGCTCGCCCTACTACGTGCAGAACGGCTACGGCCCGTTCGGCTACGGCGTCGGGCGGCCGCGCGGCGGCGGCACATGTCTCTACGCCTGGCAGCAGATCGAGCCGCCGCGCAACAAGTTCGGCGAACCGAAGTCGCGCGGCTCGATCAGCCTGCGCGTCCGCCTCTGCCGCGCCACCGCGAGCGAGGAGGACCTGCTGCGCTTCATGTACGGGCTCGTCATCAGCGGCTACTTCCTGCCCG
>CALRZT010000140.1:0-11248 GCA_943372725.1 Pseudoxanthobacter soli DSM 19599 | reverse complement strand
GGGGCATCGTCGAGCCTGGGCTGCGCGAGGCTATGCCGCACCGGGTCGTTCGCAGCGCGACCGCCGCCGTCTCCTCGCCCCGCACCCGGCGAAAAGGCGCATCCAAACGGAAAAGTCTGTTCTCTTTTTGTTCGATTCAGGCTAGTGTCTGTTTCGGCAGGAGGGACCCATGGCGAGCCAGAGCGAGAAGCACCGGGCGTTTGTCGAACTGCACCGGCGGCCGGGCGCGTTCGTCATTCCCAACCCCTGGGATGCGGGGTCTTCGCGAATCCTGACGGCGCTCGGGTTCGAGGCGCTCGCCACCACCAGCGCCGGCTTCGCCTATTCGATCGGCAAGCGCGATTCGGCGGCGGCGTTGTCGCGCGAGGCGCTGCTGGAGAACGCCCGCGCCATCGTCGAGGCGACGCATCTGCCCGTTTCCGCCGACCTCGAGGATGGCTTCGGCACGGCGCCGGAGACTTGCGCGGAGACGATCGCGATGGCGGCCGGCGTCGGCCTCGTCGGCGGCTCGATCGAGGACGCCACCGGCGATCCGGCCGACCCGATCTTCCCGTTCTCGCTCGCCGTCGAGCGGGTGGCGGCGGCCGCGGAGGCGGCGCGCGCCCTGCCCTTCGTGCTCACCGCCCGCGCCGAGAACTTCCTCCACGGCCGGCCCGACCTCGACGACACCATCCGCCGCCTGCAAGCCTTCGAGGCGGCCGGCGCCGACGTGCTCTACGCCCCCGGCCTCACCGACATCGAGGCGATCCGCACCGTCTGCGCGGCGGTGACGAAGCCGGTCAACGTCGTCATGGGGCTCGCCGGCAAGGCGTTCAGCGTGTCCGAACTGCAGGCCGCCGGGGTCAAGCGCATCAGCGTCGGCGGCTCGTTCGCCCGTGCCGCGCTCGGCGCGCTCGTGCGCGCGGCGACGGAGGTGAAGGAACACGGCACCTTCGGCTATGCCGCGGACGCTATGCCCGCGCGGGAGGCGGAGGGTTACATGCCGGAGGCGGGAGACGGGGGGCGGTGATCGCAGAGGGTCGGCGGACCGGACCGGAGTGGCGGCTCGACCGGCGACGTCGACAGACTTGGGGGCGACGTCGCGCGGGCGGCCGGGGCTTCAAGCCGGCACAGGCCGGACGGGCCTGCGTCCCGACGCCAGCGGCGGAGCGTTTGCCGCGCGGTATGGGCGCCGCTAGAACTCTCCGACCCCGTCCCGTTCAGAGAACGCAGCGCAGAGCGATGAAGACCGCCGGCAGCAGAGCGGACGTGCGCACGGCGGAGAGCGGCCCTCCGCCCCGCGATCCCGTGCCCGTGCGCGCCTATGCGGCGCCCGCGTCGGGACGGCGGCTGGCGGTGCGGCGCGTCGAGGGCGAGAGCGGCGTCTATCCGCCCCACAAGCACGACTATTTCCAGATCCTCGTCTTCCTCGGTCCGGCGCCGGCAGGCCGCATCGGGCTGAAGGTCGTGGAGCCGGGGCGGGGCAGCGTCTGGTGCATCGCCCCGATGACGCCGCATCAGGTGCGCTTCGAGCCCGACACCCGCTGCTGGGTGGTCGCCTTCGATCTCGGCGTGCTGCGCCCCGGCCTCGGCGCGGCGGCCCCGCTCGCCGACCTCGTGCGGCGGGCGCCGGAGCTGACGCCGTTCCTGCATCCGGGCCTCGCCGACGACCGGCTCGACGCGCGCGGCCTCGCCGGGGTCGAGCGGCTGCTGCGCGGGCTCGAGGCGGATTGCCGGCGCACCGGGCTCGCCGCCCGCGAGGCGGCCGGCGCCGGCCTGACGCTGCTGCTCGCCACGCTCTGCCGCACCTTCGAGGACCGCTTCGCCGGTCTCGGCGACGGCGCCCCGGCGCAAGCCGAGCGCCGGCTCGCCCGCGTCGCCGCCTACCTCGCCGACGCCTACCGGGGCGAGGTCACGCTCGCCGCCGCCGCCGCGGCCGCCCACGTCACCCCCACCCACCTCTGCCACCTGCTGAAGGCCCACACCGGCAAGACACTGGGCGAGATCGTCACCGAGATGCGCCTCGACGAGGCGCGCCAGCGGCTCGTCTACACCGACGCGACGATCGCCGAGATCGCGTTTGCGGTCGGGTACGGCGACGACAAGTACTTCCAGCGCCGCTTCAAGCGCGCCACCGGCACGACGCCGGGGCAGTTTCGCGCCGCCCGGCGGCGAGGATCGGCGGCGCCGTAGGATCGCCCCTCCCGATCGGCGCCGATCGCAGGATTGTCCACCAGCTGCGCAGCCCCCGCCCGTTCCGGGCCGCGGGCCACCCCGCTAGGGTCGCCACCGAAAGCCGGCGAGCGGCGGCGCAGCGACGCGCCGCCGGGCAAGGACCGGCCGATCCCCGGAGGACGCCCCGATGATACTCACCAGCGACCGCGGCCTGTCGGAAGAGCAGCGCCTGATGCGCGAGAGCTGCCGCGCCTTCGTCGACGAGGTGGTGACCCCCTACATCCGCGCCAACTGGAAGCGCGAGTGGGACATGAATCCCGACGGCCGCCTGCCGCCGCACATCCTGAAGACCGCCGACGAGATCGGCATCCGCACGCTCGGCGTGCCGGAGGAGTTCGGCGGCATCGAGCTCGAGAAGGGCACCGAGGTGCGCACCTTCGCGCTGATCTCCGAGGAGATCGCCCGCGGTGATTCCGGCCTCGCCGACAAGCTCGTGCAGAACTGGAAGGTGTCGGTGCTGCTGCGCGCCTTCGCGCCGCGCCACCTCCAGGAGGAGTGGTTCCCGAAGCTCGTCGCCGACCCGAACTTCCTGCTCGCCCACTGCCTGACCGAGCCGCGCGGCGCCTCCGACCGCTGGCTGCCCTACAACGTGCCGGAAGCCTCGATGCACACCCGCGCCGTCCGCGACGGCGACCACTGGGTGATCAACGGCCGCAAGCAGTACATTTCGAACGGCTACGACGCGAGCCTCTACGTCGTCTACGCCAACGTCGACCCGTCCGTCGGCATGCTCGACGGCACCTCGAGCTTCCTCGTGCCGCGCGACACCCCCGGCCTGACGGTCGCGAAGTGCAACGAGACGCTCGGCTGCCGCTTCATGAACAACGGCGAGCTCGTCTTCGAGGACATGCGGGTGCCTGCCGATCACCTGATGGTGGAGCGCAAGGCGCTCGCCACCGCCGGGCTCTATTTCCGCCCGGGCAAGATCATCCAGGCGGCGAAGAACCTCGGCGTCGGCATGGCCTGCTTCGAGCGCACGGCCGACTACGTGCAGAACTACGTGCAGGGCGGCCGCATCCTGATCAAGCACCAGGCCGTCGCCGTCCGCCTCGCCGACATGGCGACGCGGCTCGAGGCGGTGCGGGCGCTGCTCGAGCGGGCGGCCCTGTCGGTCGACGCCAACGATCCGTCCGCCGATGCGCTCTGCAACATGGCGAAGGTCTATGCGTCGGAGGAGATCATGAAGGTCGCCCAGCACGCGCTCGAGCTGCACGGCGGCAACGGCTGCATGTTGGAGTTCGGCATCGAGAAGCTGTTCCGCGACGCGGCGATCTTCCTGCACATGGATGCCACCGTCGACATCAGCCACATGAAGATCATCAAGAGCCTGTTCCCGGCGACCGCCGGCAAGTACGCCGGCCCGGAGGCCTGAGCGGCATTCCCGCCGCCCTCAGGCGCCGCCGGGCAGCGGCACCGACATCACGGTGCGACGCGCCGCCTCGTCGCGGGTGAGCGTCGCGCCGAGCTGGCGCGTGAAGGCGCCGACGAGGCGCTCGGAGAGGGCGTTGCGGTCGCCGCCCTCGCCTTCGAGCGTCACCACGAGGCTGTCGCCGGCGCGGTCGACGGACAGGCTCAGGAGCTCGTTGCGGACGGCAGCCTCGAGCGCCGGGCGCAGCAGTTCGGTGACGAGCAGCGCCACCGGCACGGCGGTGTCGAGCGAGACGCTCGGGCCGTCGGTCGGGATATCGACCCGCGCCGTCTTCTCGACCGGCTCGATGCCGTGGCTGAGGCTCATGACGACCTCGCGGATGAGCTCCATCAGCGGCACCTCGCCGATGTCGCCGCTCGCATAGGCGAGGCGGTGCGCGATGGCGAGGGCGTGGACACGGCCCTGCTGGATGCGCAGGACCGCCGCCCGCTCTTCCACCTCGGCCGCGCTCGCCTCGAGGCTGAGCAGGCTGGCGACGAGCTGGAAATTGTTCTTTACCCGGTGGTGCAGTTCGCGCAGCAGCGTCGATTTCTGGTCGACCGCCGCCTTCAGTTCGTTCGACCGCCGCTCGACGCGATCGGCCATGGCGTCGAAGGCGTCGGCCAGCGCCCGCAGCTCGCGCGGGGCGCCATCGAAGGTGCCGGCGCGTACCGAGCTGCGGCCGGCGCCATAGAGTGCTGCGAGCCGTCCGAGCCGGTCGACCCAGCGCACGACGAGCTGGTCGATGCCGTACCACGCGACGGCGACGGCGATCACCAGGAAGGCGAGCGGCAGACCGACGGCGATGGCGAGGTCGCGGTTGGCGGCGGCCTGCAGCATGGCGAGCGGTGCGAGCGCGATGGCGGTGAGATCGGCGCCGGGGACCGCTTCGGCGGCGGCGAACATAACCTGGCCGTTCGGCATCCGCACCTCGAAGCGCTGCTTGACGGTTTCGAGCGTGGCGACGAGGGCATCGGCGCCCTCGAAGGCACCGACCTCTCCCGCCGCGGTGACGATGCGGCCCGCCCGGTCGAGGATGGCGACCGCCTGGCCGCGATCGAGCCTGAGATCGGCGAGCACGCCGGCGCCGGTCGCGGTGGCGAGCTCGACTTCGAGGATGGTGTCGCCGCGGAAGGCGAAGGAGACGGTGTAGGTATCGGTGCCGACGACGACCTCGCCCTCGCGGGTCGTCAGGGCGGCGGCGGCGCCCGGCGCGACCGAGGGCTCGATGCGGGCGTCCTCGCGCTCCTCGGTGCACAGGACGGTGCGGCCGTCGTCGCGCTCGATGCGAACCGCCCGCACGGAGGGCTGCAGCACCGTCAGGGAGTCCGCCACCCGTGCGCAGGCGGCGCGCAGGTCGGTTTCCACCGGCGCGAGGTCGACGGCGTCGACCGCCCCGCGCAGGTGCGCGATCAGCACCGCCTCCCGGCTCGCCGCCAGGGCGGCGACGCGCTCGATCACGCGCTTGCCCTCGGCGATGCGGTCCTCGCTGACCGCGAGGCCGGAGCCGAGGGCAAGCACCGTGATCGGCAGGTTGGCGAGCACCAGGAGCAGGACGAGCCAGACCCCGAGCCGCCGAGACCGCAGGCGAAATGAACGGCTCTCCGTCACGATACTCCCGCCGGCGGCTCCACCGCGGCGAGCACGCGGCCCCCCGCATCGGGCCCAAACTCGTCGTCCGGCTCGAGACCGAGCAACTCCGACAGCTTGCGCCGGGCCCGGTTGACGCGGCTCTTCATCGTGCCGATCGCGCAGCCGGCGATCTCGGCCGCCTCCTCGTAGGAGAAGCCGGAGGCGCCGACGAGGATCACCGCCTCGCGCTGGTCGGGGGCGAGCTTGCCGAGGGCCTCGACGAGATCTTCGTAGTGCATGTGGCCGAGCTGCTCTCCGTGCACCGACAGCCGGGCGGCGAAGGCACCGTCGCCGTCCTCCACCTCCCGCCGCCGCTTGCGCAGCTCGGAGAAGTAGACGTTGCGCAGGATGGTGAAGAGCCACGCCTTGAGATTGGTGCCGACGGTGAACGAACCGAGGTTCGTCCAAGCCTTCACCAGGGTCTCCTGGACGAGGTCGTCGGCGAGCGCCGGCTGTCCGCACAGGGAATTGGCGAAGGCGCGCAGGCTCGGGATCGACGCGATCAGGTCGTTGCGCAACGTCCCCTGCTCGGCGGCGGCGTTCATGGCTTTTCCCCGGGCAGCGAGCCATCCGCGGCCGGGTTGACCGGCGACCCTGCGGCGGCGGAACCGCCCTCTGCGGACGTCGGCGCCGTCGGCGTCTCGACCTTGTCGAGCTGGTTCAGGAGGTCAAGAAAGCGGTCGGGCACGGGCTCGCTGACGAGCCCGTCGTACATTTCCTTCAGCCGGCGACTGACGGCGGCGTCCGCCCCGGACGCAAAGCGCACATCGAGGCCACGCGGCTTGCCGGCAGCCTGCTCCGGGCCGCGCGCATCGCCCGCGCCGCGGCCGGCAAAGCCCTTCGGATCTCTCATGTCATTGTCCGTCTTACTCAAACGGCCCCCCGCTTGCGTTTGATATTGCGCGACTCTACGAGCAAGAGATTGACAAAGCACACCTCGCCGGCCTGATGCTCGCGCCGAAGAACGTCGTGCCCCGACTATTGGTTCCGTCCCGCCGACGGCTGGCCGCGCTCCGGTCGAAAATTTCTCGCCGACGAATGGAACGCAGGGCGACGTGGCGGCGTTGGTTGCCGCCGGGTGCTACGCGTGGGGCGGCTCGCATGATGCGGGCCAGCGTCGTCATCCGCTCTCGTGCCCAGGAGGCCGCATGTCGATTTCGAGCGCCATCGCTCCCCATCTACCCTACCTTCGGCGCTTCGCCCGCATGCTCTCCGGCAGTCAGAAGGCCGGTGATGCCTATGTGGTCGCGACGCTCGAGTCGCTCGTCGCGGCGCCCGACGCCTTCGACCGGACGGTCGCGCCGCCGATCGCGCTCTACCGTCAGTTTCTCGGTATCTGGAACTCGGTGAACGGCGAAGAAGCCGGCGGCCCGAGCGACGGCGGTGTCGAACGCACGCTCGGCGCGATCACCCCGCGGCCGCGCCAGGCCTTCCTGCTCGCCACCGTCGAATCCTTCAGCGTCGACGAGATCGCCCAGGTGTTGCGGGAGACGCCGGAGAGCGTCCGCGACCTCCTCACCGAGGCGAGCCGGGAGATCGCATCGACGATCGCCACCGACGTCCTCATCATCGAGGACGAGCCGATCATCGCGATGGATCTGGAGAGCCTCGTCGAGTCCCTCGGCCACCGCGTCTCCGCGGTGGCGCGGACGCACCGCGAGGCCGTGGCGGCGGTGGAGTTGCAGAAGCCTGGTCTGGTCCTGGCGGACGTGCAGCTCGCCGACGGCAGCTCCGGTCTCGACGCGGTCAACGAGATCCTCGCTGCCTACGACGTGCCGGTGATCTTCGTCACCGCCTATCCGGAGCGCCTGCTGACCGGGGAGCGGCCGGAACCGACCTACCTGATCACCAAGCCGTTCCAGACGGAGACGCTGCGCGCCGTCATCGACCAGGCGCTGTTCTTCGATTCCCGCGCCCACACCGCCGACGCCGCCACCGGCTGAGGCTGCGGTTCGGAGCGGGGGTGCCTCCCCGCTCCGGCCGCGCCGTCGTGGTGACGCGGCTGCCAACGTGGCCGCGGCCGGCTAGACAAGCGGCTCGCCGCCCCTGCCGATCGGCCGCCGCTTTCGCCGCGCCCGGCTACCCCACGAACCTCAGAACAGCACTCCGCTCCGGGCTCTTCGCCGGCCGCCTCGATCGCGGACCGCGGGGACCTCGCACAGCCGAACATCCGGCGGCGAGCGGCGAGCTCCGGCAAGATCTCGTTCACCCTCTTCGCCGGCGTCACCGGAACCAATCGGGAAATCCGCCGTTTGACTGCCGAAGACCGGACGCACTTGTTCGGACAGGCTCGGACAACAACTGATGAGATCTGCTGTGACGATGGACAGCGATACCTACCGGCGGACGCCGACGGACCAGAAGCGGTCCGGCGGCGGTGACCGCCACCGCTTTGCCGATACCCGCTACCCGCACTTCGCGCACGGCGCGGCGGACGGCGCGTATGAGCAGAGGGACGCCATGACGGCGCGGTCCGCCGAGCACGGCGGTCACCAGACGGGTGGGCTCTGGCGCACGGCCATGCTGATCGTCTTCGCCGTCGTCGCCCTTTCGGCGATCGCCGCCATCGGCTGGATGCAGTACCAGTCGCGCGAGGCCGAGGATCCGCAGTTCGAGATCAGCGAGCCGGACCGATCCGTCCCGGCCTTGGCGAACATGACCACCCGCTGAGCAGACGACGGGGCGGACCGCTGCGGGATCGCCGCACACCCCGAGTACAACGTCCTCCGAAACGGCGCCCCCCGGGGCGCCGTTTTCGTTTCTGGCGGCGGACTGCAAAATCCAGACGCGGCGTCAAGCGGAATTTTGCGTCAAATTGGAACCACCACGGTAGGGCGGCGTTAACCAGCCGAGACAGCGACGAACGCACTGGCCGAGCAGACACCGGGACGGCGAGGCAAGTCGGCAGAAGCAAGTCGGCTCCTGCCGTAACCACCCACCCCGGGCGAGGCCTGCGGACCGCTCCCAGACTTGCGACACGAGGAGAGCACTCATGGCATACGCTAGCAAAGCCACCACGGCCCTGGTCGCCGCCGCGCTTGGGCTCGCCACCGTGACGGCGACGTTCGTGACCATCTCGTCCGCGTCCTCCATCGCCGACCCGGCGCCCGTGAAGATCCAGGACCGCCTCCACTCCGAGGTGCGGCTGATCTCCATCGACGACCCGGCGGACACGGTGATCGCCTCCGATGCCGCCGCCGGCATCACGGTCGCCACCCGCGTGGCGCCGGTGCCGCAGCCGGCCCCGCGCTCGGCGGGCATCGGCGCCGATACCGGCCCCGTCGCAGTGCCGGTGCCGCGTGCGAAGCCCGTCGAGCTCGCCGGCCTGTCCGAGGTGCCGCTGCCGCAGCCGCGACCGCAGGCCGAGGTGGTGATCGGCTCGCTCGACACCGCGTCGCGGACGGAAATGCGCTGAGGCGCGCCTCCATCCTGAAAACGGGGTGCGCCGAGGCGCGTCCCGATCACGAAACGACACGAGAGGAGACATCCCATGCGTGACACCGCCGCCCACGAGGCGCTGAACACCCAGGAGACCGTATCGCTGATCGGCAGCGACAAGGTCGAGGGCACCGCCGTCTACGGCCTCGACGGTAACCACATCGGCTCGATCGAGCGCATCATGCTCGACAAGCGCAGCGGCAAGGTCGCCTACGCCGTGATGAGCTTCGGCGGCTTCCTCGGCATCGGCGCGGACTACTACCCGCTGCCGTGGGCGAAGCTCGACTACAACGACGCCCTCGACGGCTATCAGGTCGACATCACCGAGGCCCAGGTGAAGGGCGCGCCGAAGTACGCCCGCGACGACGACTACGACTGGTCGGATCGCGAGCGCGACCGTCAGGTGTCGAGCTACTACGGCGTGCCGCCCTACTGGATGTGACGCCTCCCCCGACCGACGAGATCGACCCCGTCGCACCGCGTGCGGCGGGGTCTTTCGTTTGCGGGCGCCGCGTCGCCGTGGGTCGCCGGTAGCGACGCGGCGACGGTCGGTGCTACCACGTCTTCCGCACACGGCTGCCAGGGGGCCGCCGCGCAGGGGCGTGGACGATGGCCTTCGGCACCATTGAGGATCTCGGCAGCTGGGACTACGTCGTCGTCGGCGCCGGCACCGCCGGCTGCGTGCTGGCGAACCGCTTGACGGAGGACGGTCGCACCCGCGTCCTCCTGCTGGAGGCGGGCGGCAAGGACGACTGGATCTGGTTCCACATCCCCGTCGGCTACCTCTACTGCATGGGCAATCCCCGCGCCGACTGGGGCTTCAAGACGACGGCGCAACCGGGCCTCGCCGGGCGGGCGCTGAACTATCCGCGCGGCCGCGTGCTCGGAGGCTCGTCGTCGATCAACGGCATGATCTATATGCGCGGCCAGTCGGCCGACTACGACCACTGGCGCCAGCTCGGCAACACCGGCTGGGGCTGGGACGACGTCATGCCCTATTTCCTGAAGTCGGAGGACCACTTCGCGCCGGAGCCGGGCGTGCACGCGGGCGGCGGGCCGCTGCGCATCGAGCGTCAGCGCCTGAAGTGGCCGATCCTGGAGGCCGTGCGCGACGCCGCTGCCGAGATCGGCATCCCGAAGGTCGACGACTTCAACCGCGGCGACAACGAGGGCTCGTCCTATTTCCAGGTGACGCAGAAGCGCGGCGTGCGCTGGAACGCGGCAAAGGCCTTCCTGCGCCCGGCCCTGAAGCGGGCGAACCTGCGCGTCGTCACCGGCGCGATCGTCCGACGGCTGGAACTCGACGGGCGCAGCGTCACCGGGCTCGAGTTGGAGGTCGACGGGCGGGCCTGCAAGGCCGGCGTCGGTGGCGAGGTGCTGCTGGCGGCCGGGGCCGTCGGCTCGCCGCACATCCTCGAGCTCTCCGGCATCGGCGATCCCGAGCGGCTTGGCCGCGTTGGCATCGAGGCGCGGCACGCGCTGCCGGGGGTGGGCGAGAACCTGCAGGACCATCTGCAGATCCGCACCCAGTTCGGTGTCTCGAACGCGCTCACCCTCAACACGCTGTCGGCCAGTCTCACCGGCAAGGGGCGGATCGCGGCGGAGTACGCGCTGCTGCGCACCGGGCCGATGACGATGGCGCCGAGCCAGCTCGGCATCTTCGCCCGCTCCGACCCCGCCTATGCGACGGCGAACATCCAGTATCACGTGCAGCCGCTGTCGCTCGACGCCTTCGGCGAGCCGCTGCACCCCTATCCGGCGATCACGCTGTCGGTGTGCAACCTCCGGCCCGAGAGCCGTGGCGGCGTCCACGCCGCCTCCCCCGACCCCAAGGCGCCGCCGGCGATCGACCCCAACTACCTCGACACCGTGGCCGACCGTCGGGTGGCGGGCGACGCGATCCGCCACGCCCGCCGCCTGATGGCGGCCAGCGCCATGCGTCCCTACGCGCCAAAGGAGCTGAAGCCGGGACCGGAGGTCGACGGGGACGCGGCGCTGGCGGACGCCGCCGGCCGTATCGCCACGACGATCTTTCACCCGGTCGGGACCGCGAAGATGGGGAGCGACGAGCGCGCCGTCGTGGACGTCCGGCTGAAGGTGCACGGCCTCGAGGGCCTGCGTGTCGTCGATGCCTCGGTGATGCCGACGATCACCTCGGGCAACACCAACGCCCCGGTGACGATGATCGCCGAGAAGGCGGCCGACATGATCCGCGAGGATGCGCGGTCCTGACGGGACGCCGGGGCGGGCCTGATGAGGCGACGAGACGCCGCCCGGGGCTCAGGTTTCAGCCGCGGACGTCTTCCCGCGGACGATAGACGCCCGTCGACGGGTCGCGCTCGAGGCGCTGGCCGCGCTCGACGCGGGCCGGCTGCGGCGCAGCGCCCTCCCGAACCTCGGCGAGGCGGGCGTCGACGCGGTTCATCTCGCGCTTCAGGAACTTCCAGCCGGCGTAGGCGGCTGCCGCCGCGACGCCGATGACGATGAAGTGGGGCATGCTGCTCTCCTGCCGAAGCGACGAAACCGTCAGAGGCCGTAGCGGTTCCACAGCGCGCG
>CALRZT010000139.1:0-11296 GCA_943372725.1 Pseudoxanthobacter soli DSM 19599 | reverse complement strand
AACCGCCTTCGGCTCCTTCGACCCGGCCCGCACGATCAGCATCGACACCAGCGCGGCATCGACCTTGTCCTCGCCGGTGACGCCAGGACCGTCGTGGGTGGCGGTCGCCTCGGAGGCGAAGGTCGCCGCCTGGGCGACGCCGTTCGGGTCGACGATCATGATGACGCGACCGTCGCCGAGGATCGTGCAGCCCGAGAAGATCGCCACGCCGCGCAGCTTCGAGGACATCGGCTTCACGACGATCTCCTCCGTCTGGCAGACGGTGTCGACGACGAGACCGAAGACCTGGCCGCCGACGCGCATGACGACGACGAAGCCCGCCTGCGGATCGGCCACGTGGCTGGTGTCGGCCGTGCCGAGCAGGTCGGCCAGACGGACGATCGGCAGCAGCGTCTCGCGCAACCGCATCACCGGCGCACCCTTCAGCTGCTCGATGACGTGCTCGGAGCCCGCCTGGGCGCGCACCAGTTCGACGACCGCGAGCTGCGGGATGGCGAAGCGGTCCTGGCCGACCGAGACGATGAGGGCCGGCAGGATGGCGAGCGTCAGCGGGATCTTGATCGTGAAGGTCGAGCCCTCGCCGAGCTTGGAGCGGACGTCGACGGTGCCGCCGATCTGCTCGATGTTGGAGCGCACGACGTCCATGCCGACGCCGCGGCCCGACACGCTCGTCACCTTCGCGGCGGTCGAGAAGCCGGGCGCGAAGATGAAGCGGAAGACCTGCTGGTCCGACATCTTCGAGACTTCGGCCTCAGTGGTCACGCCGTTCTCGACCGCCTTGGCACGAATGCGGGCGACGTCGAGGCCGCGGCCGTTGTCGCCGACCTCGATGACGATCTGCCCGCCCTGGTGATAGGCGGCGAGACGGATGACGCCGCGCTCGGACTTGCCGGCCTTGATCCGCTCCGAGGGGGACTCGAGCCCGTGGTCGGCCGAGTTCCGCACCATGTGGATGAGCGGATCCTTGATGAGATCGAGGACCTGGCGGTCGAGTTCGGTGTCCGCTCCCGTCTGCTCAAGGTCGATGTACTTGCCGAGGTCGTTGGAGAGATCACGCACGAGACGCGGCAGCTTCTGCCAGGCGTTGCCGACCGGCTGCATCCGGGTCTGCATGACGGCGGACTGCAGTTCGGCGGTCACGGTCGACAGGCGCTGCAGGCTGACCTTGTACTCGTTGTCCTCCGAACGACGGGCGATCTCGAGCAGCTGGTTGCGCGTCAGCACCAGCTCGGAAATCGTCGTCATCAGGTGCTCGAGCGCATCGACATTGACGCGGATCGTCTGGCCGGAGACCGGACCGTGGCTGCCGCCGTCGTCGTTCGCCGCCGCGGCCGGAGCCGCCACGGGCGGGGCCACCGGCTTCTCGACCGGCTTCTCGACAAGCTTCGGCGCCGGCTTCGGCGGGTCGACCGGCGTCTCGCGGAACATGCGCTCGAGCTCGTCGAGCGAAACCTCGCCCGGCATCAGGTCGCGATCGAGGCTCTGGATCGGCGCCTCCACATTGAGGGGCTTCTCGACGGCCTTCACCACCTCGACCGGCTTCGCGGCCGCGGCGGGCTTGGCCGCCTTGGTCGACTTCCCGCCCTTGGCGGACGGCGCGGCCTGCGCCGTCTCACCGGACGCCATGGCGATCAGCTGGCTGGCGAGATCCTCGTCCGATCCCGCCGGCTCGATGCCTTCGCTGGCCTCCAGTCCCGCCAGGATCTCCTTGATGCGGTCGATCGTGGACAGGACGAGGCCGACGGCGTCGGAGGTGACCGGCATTCCCTCGCGGAAGCGGTCCATCAGCGTCTCGGCCGCGTGGGCGAGGCTCGCCAGTCGCGTCAGACCGATGAAGCCGCAGGTTCCCTTGATCGTGTGGACCAGGCGGAAGATGTTGTTGAGGATCTCGGCGTTGCTCGGATCCTGCTCGAACTTGATCAGCTGGGTATCGGCGACGTCGAGATTCTCGTTCGTCTCGGTCAGGAAGTCGCGCAAAAGGTCGTCCATCGGTCTATCCCCGGCGTTTGATGCATTGTTGGGGGCGCCGGGCGGGGCCGAAAGGCATCCGCCCGGCGTCGTCGCGTCAGGCGGCCCGCACGCGGGCGATGAAGGTGTCGACCTGGCTGCGCAGGCTGCTCGCCTGGTTCGAGAGGTCGGCGGCGGCGTGGACGATCTCCGAGGAGACGCGACCGGTGTCGTTGGCGGCCTTGCTGACGCCGACGATCGTGGTCGTCACTTCGCGGGTGCCGTAGGCGGCCTGCTGCACGTTCTGGGCGATCTCGCCGGTCGCGGCGCCCTGCTCCTCGACGGAGGAGGCGATCGCCGAGGAGATCTCGTCGATCCGGCGGATCGTGCCGGAAATCGCCTCGATGGCCTTGACCACCTCGTTCGTGGAGCTCTGCACCGCGGCGATCTGCGAGGAGATCTCGCCCGTCGCCTTGGAGGTCTGCTCGGCGAGCGTCTTCACTTCCATGGCGACCACCGCGAAGCCCTTCCCGGCTTCTCCGGCGCGGGCCGCCTCGATCGTCGCGTTGAGGGCCAGAAGATTGGTCTGCGAGGCGATGTCGGTGATCAGGTTGACGACCTGGCCGATGCGCTGGGCGCTGGCCGACAGGCTGCGGACCGCTTCGGCCGTGCTGCTCGCCTGACCCGTCGCCTCACCAGCGACCGACGCCGCCATGCTGACCTGCTGGCCGATCTCGCGGACCGAGGCGGACAGCTGCTCCGCCGCCGAGGCGACCGTCTGCACGTTGGTGGTCGCCTGCTCCGCTGCCGCGGCGACGACGGTCGACTGCCGCGACGTCTCGTCGGCGGAGTTGCTCATCACACCGGCGCTCTGCTCGAGCTGCGTGACGGCGGCCGCCACCGAGCGGACGATGCCGGAGACCTCGGAGTCGAAGCGGTCGGCGAGGTCGTTCATGGCCGAACGCTTCTCGGCCTCGGCGCGCTCAGCCGCGGCGACCTGATCCTTGCGCAACTGGTCGGCAGCCTGCAGCTCGTGCAGCAGGGTTTCGGTCGCGTTCCAGATGTCGCCGATCTCGTCCTTGGAGCGGCGCGGGTCGATCTCGAGGTCGAGCTTGCCGCCGGCGATGTCGGTGAGAGCCTGCGAGGCCTTCACGAGCGGACGGCTCAGGAGACGCGTGCCGATCCAGATGGCGAGGCCGATACCGACCAGGAGACCGACGACGACGGTCAGCAGGATCGTCATCTGCTCGCGCTTGGCCTTGGCGACCATGGTGTCGCGGATCGGGCCGACCTCTGCCTGCAACTGCTCGGCATAGGCGTTGACGGAGGCCTGCAGTGCCTTGCGGTTCGCCCGGTTGGCGTCGTTGTTGCCCTGGGCGTTCGCCGCGGTGGGCCCCTCCTCCGCCGCGAGGCGGGCCGTCTCCGAACGGAACTGGCGGAAGCCCTTGAGGTCACTCTCCATCTGGTCGAACAGCTGGGCCTCGGCCGGCGGCGTCAGCGCCCGCAGGCGCTCGGTGACGTCGTCGATGCGGTCGAGGTTCTTCATGATGCCTTCGGCGAAAGGCTTCGCCTTCTCGGCGCTCGACGACATGTAGGTGCCGCGGGATTCCATCACGACGGCCGTGATGTACTTGTCGATGCGCTCGACGAAGAAGGCGCGCTGCGCCGTCTGGTCGAGCAACAGGGCCTCGTTCGCCGAATTCTGCAGCGAGCGATACGACGTCACTCCCACGACGACTGTTGACGCCGCCAGAACGCCGACGATGAGAAAAAGCTTGCCACTGATCTTCACGGTAATTCTCCAATTTCGCCGCATCAGTGCGCCGCGTCGGCGGGCTTCGTCGGCTTGGCCTCGTCCTTCATCGCCTGCATGGCGATGCGCCTCATGTCTTCTTTTTCGACGTAGTTCAGGCCCTCGACGAGGATGTCCTGCACTACCTCGTAGTTCAGACGACGGTTGGTGTTTTCTTTGACGGCGAGAGTTATTTCGTTGAGATTATACTTCGACAACTTGCCGAACTCGACTACGCCGTTGGTGTAGATCTCCCTGAACGCCTCGTCGGTCACGAAGGAATCCGGCTCGACACTCATCTCGTTCAGCAAACCCGCGTCGGCGGTATAGACGAGCTTTGCAACGACGTATCCCTTGACCTCACCTTCGGAAATCATCGGGACCGTAACTGTCGGAAGCTTTCTATACTCGAGACCTTCGAGATAGACTTCCTCTTCCTTGCCGGACTGACCGACGGCCCAGTACGCCGCCGCGTAACTCGAGGCGATCGTGATCAGGCAGACCCAGAGCCCGATGAACAGGAGCTTGATCATCCTTTTGCCACCGGCTCCGCGATCCGGCTGTCGTAGGTGCCGTCCCAGTCCACATCGCGCATGGCCCTCGACAGAATCTCCGAGACCTCCCGCGAGGCTTCATAGTTCAGCGCCAGAAGTTCGCGATCGCGCACGAGCTTCTCGCGCACCTGCCGGAGGCGTCGGGCAAGGTCCGGGTCGGCGGCGACGTCGACGTCCGTGACCTGGGCTCGGACGAGTTCCAGCAGCGCGCGCGACTTCTGGCGGCTGGCCGCGTCGTGGTCGTAGGGCTGGCGGGCCGACAGGGCGTCGATCTCGGAGTCGAGAAGCGCCTCGAGACGGTTCAGGACGCTCGACACGGCCTGTTGCACGGGCGTCATCACGACAGATCTCCGCTCTGCTGGTCGAAGTCGAATGTCGCTGCGGCGCCGCCGGCGAAGGGCGCCACGTCGAGCCGCCGGCCATCGGCGGCGCCCATGACCGTGGCGCCGTCGGCCTCCGTCCCACGCAGGGCGGCAGCGGCGCGCATCTGATCGGCGATGCCGATGCCACCGGCCTCGGCCAGTTGCGCCGCGATCTTTTCGGCCATCATGCCCTTCCAGATGCGGCCACTCGTGCCCTCGCCGAACACGGCGTCGCCGCGGCTCGGCAGCATCGATTCGACGAAGGTGGAGAGCGCCATCGCCTCGAACCGGCTGTAGACGTCGTCGACCCGCCGACCGGCGCCGCTCGCGCCGCCGGCGTGCAGCGCGGCGTTGGTGCGGCGGGTGGCGAGTTCACCGGCGGCGTCGACGAGGTGGCGCGGCCGCGACCCGGCGGCCCGGTCCAGGGCGGCGTCGAAGGCGAGCGCGTCGACGGAGACGCCGCGCGTCAGCCGGCGGCTCGCCTCCACGAACTGGGTGGGATCGGCGGCCCGAGCGACATCGAGGACGATGTCGGAGGGGGGGCGAATGCTCATCGGGGGACACCAGGCTCGATAATCTTGTTGCTGGCACCCTGCCCGGCCTAGCTTACGGGAGGCTTGCACGCCGCGCGGGAGAGGGAGCGCAGCGCGAGTTCTTCCATCGCCTTGCGCTCTTCTTGACGGCCGTGCTCGACGGCCAGCCTGTCGGACGTCGATTCCGCGCGACGCAGGCGCAGGCCGGCCTCACGCACCGCCGCGCGCTGCACACCGGCCTGGCGCTCGGCCTCGACCGACCGCACCGCCGCGCGCCGCAGGTGCTGCGCCGACTGCTCGACGAAGAGACCGTGCAGATGCGACCCCTCGCCGAGGGCCTGCAGCAGCGCACGCTCCTCGGCGGCCAGACGGGTGCGGGCCTCGAGCGTCTCGGCGAGAGCCTGCTGTGCGCGCTTGTGCAGTTGCGACTGCACGTCGACGATGCGCTGCATCCGGCGGAGGCGTGGCTGCGACATCTGCTACCCCGTCGCCAGCCAGCTACCGACCGTGCCGCTGAACACGGCCAGCAATTCCTTGACCGTGAACAGCAGCAACAGCATGCCACCGGCCAGAAAGAACGGCACGGCGACGAAGAAGATCGGCACCGTCGGCGTCAACTTGTTGACGAGGCCCGCCGCCAGGTTGACGATGATCGAGAAGACGATGAACGGACTCGCCACCCTCAGGGCGAGAAGGAACGATTCGGTCAGCTGATCGGTGACCGAGACGAGCGCGAACTGCGGCATGAAGCCGTCGGCCGGCGGCATCGCGCCGTAGGAGCCAACGAGGCCGCGCAAGAGCTCCCAGTGCTGGTCGGTGATGAACAGCATCACCGTCGCCGTCAGCGTCAGCAGCGTCGACAGGGCCGGCAACTGCTCGCCTTCGTCCTGCATCGCCCCAGGCATGCCGCCGACGCCGATCGACTGCGCGATCACCGCGGCGAAGGACTGCAGAGCCAGGAAGAACAATCGCCCGAGCAGGCCGATGAGGAGCCCGATCGCCGTTTCCGAAGCGATCGCCGACAGAAGGCTCGCGGGCGTCGCATCCGTCACGAGGGGAAGCACCAGCGGGTAGAGCGTCGGCGTCAGCGCGAGCGAGACCGCCACGGCGATGTAGAGGCGCACCGTCGCGGGGATGCGGCTGCTGGAGAAGCCCGGCGCGATCAGGATGCATCCCCCGACCCGGCAGAACACCAGGAACGCCGACAGGATCACGTCCGAGGGCATCGCCATCAGGAGATGCTGCCGAGCGACTTGATCTCGACACCGCGGGCGATCTCGACGTGCGAGAGCACCGGCAGGGAGGGGAACATCCGCTCGATGATCATGCGGACATAGGGGCGCGAGTCCGGCGCGGTGACGACGACGAAGGAATGGTTCTGCCGCAGACGTTCGCGGATCGCGGCGGAAGCCTCGGTCCCGAACTGCTCGACGAGCCTCGGATCGATGTCGAACTCGACGACGTCGCCCTTGCCGTCGCGCTTGAGGCTCTGGTGGAAGGCGAGGTCCCAGCGATTGCCGAGCCGCAGGACGTTGAGGACGCCGTTGTCCGACAGGTCGCCGCAGATCTGCTGGGCGATGCGCATGCGGACGTGTTCGGCGACCTGCTCGGACCGCCGCGCGTGCGGCACGATCTCGGCCACCGCCTCCAGGATCAGCTTGAGATTGCGGATCGAGATGCGCTCGGCCAGCAGCAGCTTGAGCACCGCCTGCAGACCCGAATACGAAATCTGCGACGGGCAGATTTCCTCGATGAGGCGCTTGTATTCGGGCTCGAGGCGATCGACGAGCGAGCGCATGTCCTTGTAGGACAAAAGCTGGGGCAGGTTGTTGCGGATCACCTCGGCGAGGTGGGTGAGGACGACCGACAGGTTGTCCACCGGCGCGAAGCCCTCGCGCCGCACCTCCGACGCGAAGGCGTCGGAGACCCACATCGCCGGCAGGCCGAAGGCGGGTTCGCGGACCTCGTCGCCCGGGACGTTCGGCTTGCGCCCGTCCCCGGTCACCACCAGCAGTTCGCCGATGCGCAGTTCCTGGCTCGCGACGGCGGTGCCGTAGAGGCGGATCTGGTAGCCCTTCGTGGCGACCCCGAGATCGTCGGAGATCTTCACCTCCGGGATGACGAAGCCGTACTGTTCCGCGAACTTGCGCCGCATCTTGCCGACGCGGTGCGACAGCTCGGTCGGCGAGCGGAGGATCGTGCCGGCGAGCTGCTTGCCGACGGCGAGCTCGAGCTCGGCGACGCGCAGCGACTCCTTCACCGATTCCTTCGCCTCGCGGGCCTCCTTGTCGCTCTGCTGGCGCTGCAGGTCGGCGCGGGCCGCCTGCTTGGCCGCGAGCTGCTTCGGGATGGTGTAGCCGACGAAGGCCATGACGCAGCCGAGCACCATGAACGGCAGCGCCGGCAGCCCCGGCACGATGGCGAAGCCGAACATCAGCGCCGCGGCCACGAACAGGGCCCGCGGGTAGGCGCCGAGCTGGCTCAGGATCGCCTGCTCGGCCGAGCCCCGCGTGCCACCCTTCGAGACCAGCAGACCGGCCGCCAGCGAGATGATCAGGGCGGGGATCTGCGCTACGAGGCCGTCGCCGACGGACAGCCGCGTGAACACGTCAGCCGCCTCGGCGAGCGGCATGTCGTGGCGCGTCGTGCCGATGATGATCCCGCCGAAGATGTTGACGGCGATGGTGATCAAGCTCGCGATCGCCTCGCCGCGAACGAACTTCGAGGCACCGTCCATGGAGCCGAAGAAGGCACTTTCCTCTTCCAGCTCACGGCGGCGGTGCTGCGCCTCCTTGTCGTCGATCAGGCCGGCCGACAGGTCGGCGTCGATGGCCATCTGCTTGCCGGGGATCGCATCGAGCGTGAAGCGGGCGCCCACCTCGGCGATGCGGGTCGCGCCCTTGGTGATCACCAGGAAGTTGACGATGATGAGGATGAGGAAGACGACGATGCCGATGACGAAGTCGCCGCTCATGACGAACTGCGAGAAGCCGGCGATGACGTGGCCGGCTGCCGTCACGCCCTCGTTGCCGTGCGCCAGGATCAGCCGCGTCGTGGCGATCGAGAGCGCCAGCCTGAGCAGGGTGGCGATCAGCAGGATCGTCGGAAACGACGAGAATTCCAGTGGCTTCTGGATCCAAAGCGCCACCATCAGGATGAGGACGGAGATCGCCACCGACAGGGCGAGACCGATGTCGATGAGGAACGTCGGGATCGGCAGGAACAGCACCGCCAGGATGGCGACGATGCCGAGCGCGAACGCCACGTCGTTCAGCGACTTGCGCTCCGTGGCCGGCTTGTCGGCCATGGCTGCGTTCTGTGACTTCACGGCGGATCTCCCCCGAGGCGGCCGTCAATAACCCGTGGCGATTCTGCCGTAGACTTCTTCGGTGAAGGCGAAGATCTGCGCGCCGATGAAGGTTCCGGTGAGCGCCGTCACCACCAGGATCGTGATGATCTTGGGAATGAACGTCAGTGTCACTTCCTGAACCTGCGTCAGCGCCTGAAACAGTGCGATGGCGATACCGACCAGCATGGCCGCTGTGACGGCCGGGCCGGCCGCCAGGATGACGGTCCAGATTGTCGACTGGACGATATCGAGGGCATCGGATTCGTTCATGGCTAGGCGATCACGACGCCATCGTCGAGCATCAGCGTCTTGCCGTCGGCGAGCGTGCACATCGGCCCGTCACCGGTGATCTTCACCGACACGACCTCGCCGCTGACCTTGCCGTCGGCCGACGTGACCGTCCGTCCGATCATGCTCTCGGCGAGGTTCAAGGCCGACGATGTCAGTAGCGAGTCGAGCTTGTTGTTGGCCTGCACGCTCTGCTCGACCTGCGAGAAAGAGGCGAGCTGCGACATGTACTCGGTCGATTCCATCGGCTTGGTCGGATCTTGCATCTTCATCTGGGTGACGAGCAGGCTCAGGAAGGCCTCCTGGTCGAGCGTCGAGCCACCCTGGGGGCGCGACGTCACCTGGCTGATCTGCTGCGTGCTCGCACCGAGTGCCGTCACGTCGGCCATGTCGTTCTCCTGTCCGCTGTCTCGGACGTCGCGATGTTCAGGCCGCGACGGCGACGATCGTGTTCGCGGGGCGGGAGAGGATCTCCGCCTCGGCGGGGAGCAGCCGGCGGATCTCGCGCAGCGCGTCGAAGCATCGACCCGCCTGGACGAGCGCCTCGGCGCTGGTGAGACCGGAGAGGATGTGCTCGCTCGAGAAAGCGGAGCGCGTCCGATAGAGCAGGTTGGCGAAGAGCTTCTCGGCCGCGCCGGCGTTGTGCGGGTCCATCAGCGCCGCCTGCAGGACGAAGTAGAGCTGACGCAGCGGCGTCGTCGTCTCTTCCGGCTGCAGCACGTGGCCCTCGAGCAGGAAGGTCGCGTCGTTCAGGAGTTCGAGCGTCACCTTCCGGCTCGTGCGCAGCACGGCACCGTTGATGAAGACGCGGTCGCCGGCCTTGAGCGTGAGTTGCATCGCCTTGCTCATCTCAGTCCGTCCCTGACCGTGCGGTTGATGTCGATGAGGCCGGTGAAGCTCTGGGTGGCGCCGCTGAGGAGCCGATCGGCCTCGCGGATGACCCAGAGGCCGATCGAGATCAGATCCGTCCGCAGGGGACCGGAGAGGCTGTTGCCGGGGTCCGACAGGTCGGAGATCAGAAAGCCCCACAGCTGCTGGACATAGCGCACCGCCTCGGTGGCCTCGGCGGATCGCGGATCGCCGGCGGCGGCCCGCGTCAACAGGTCGATGCCATGATCGAACGCCATCACTTCGCGGCTCCGCCGCTCGTTCGAGTCGTCGTCGATGATCTCAGCGTAGGACATTCTGTACATGTTCGCTCCGCTCATCAGCGATAGTTGAGGATGCTGAGGTTCATGATCTTCGATGTCAGGGAATACGACATCTCGATCTGCGTGCTCAGCGTATCGATCTCGACCTTCTTCTCAGCCGGATCGACACGCTCCTGCGCGATGATCCGGTTGGCGACGATGTCGAGCTCAAGAGAGAGGCGATCGTTGGCGACCTTGATCTCCTGCTGGGCGACACCGAGACGTGCCTGCAGCCCGGCCAGTTCCGACAATCCCCCGTTCAGTGTCGTCGCCGCATGGTCGACCAGCACCTGCCGTGTGTCGGCCCGGAGCTCACCGGCACCGAGGCGTGACAACATCGTGTATGCCTCGGCAAGCTTGCGCAGCCCTGTCTCGTTGGCGCTCGCCGAGGTGGCGATCGTCCGGCTGGTCGAGATGCGGTTCTGCTGCGCTGCGTCGCTCGCCGACGACCAGTTCGCCTTCCAGGCGTCCTCCGCGAACAGGTCGGAGAACGCGCCCTCCAGGAAGGCCTCCATAGCCGCGGGAGAGATGTTCTTGACGAGAGGGCTCGACTGCGGGTCGACGGCGGGCAGCCCGAATGCCGAGGCGAAGGCGGCGTCCACCGACTGCATCGGCGTGCCGTCCAGGTCGGTCAGGGGCGCCTCGGCGGTGTTGATGCCGGCGAACAGGTAGGAGCGACCGTCGCTCGCGTTCATCGCGCTCTCGAAGGCGCTGAGGGCCGCGGCCGCCTGGTCCTCGAGCAGCGACACCGCGTGGTCGGAACCCGGCAGGGCGAGGGTCGAGCGCAGCAGCTCGTTGGCCGTGTCGGAGACGTTCTGCAGCGCCACCTGCGTCTGGTCGAGACGCGCCGAGGCGAGCGCGTTGCCGGTGCGCAGCCCCTCCAGACCGTCGAAGTCGCTGCGCAGCGAGACGAGCCGGCCGGCCTGGGCCCCGAGCGTGGTGCCGATGTCGGCGTGCCGGCCGGTCACCACCTCTTCCGTCGCCTTCGCCAGCTGTTGCTGCAGGCTCAGAAGATTGGTCCGGGGCGAGGCGGCGAGCGAGAGGCTCGAGATGAAGCTGGTTCGCATGGGACTATCCTGCTGAGGCGAGCAGCGTCTTGAACAGCTCGTCGATGATCGAGATCAGCTTGGCCGAGGCGGCGTAGGACCTCTCCAGCTGCAGCTGATTGGCGTATTCGTCGTCGAGGTTCACGCCGGTGGCGTTGGAAAGCGCCTCCGAGGATCGCGCGAGGACGGAGGCCTGGTACTCGGCGTCCGTCGTCGCCGACTGCCGGAGGCTCTC
>CALRZT010000138.1:0-11424 GCA_943372725.1 Pseudoxanthobacter soli DSM 19599 | reverse complement strand
TCGATCTGGCCCGGCTGATGCGTCGGCGGCACCGTCATGTCGAAGCGCGCGAACGACAGCCTGCTCTCCCGCTCGCCGTTGTAGAAGACGCCCGGCCGCTTGTCGCGCTGGCGCGTCGAGGCGACGAGGATGACGTGCGCTCGCTCGTCCGCCCCGGCCGCCTCGGCGACGGGCATCAGGGCGTCGAGCCCCGGCCGGCCGGCGCAACCGGCGACCAGACCGACCAGCACCAGGGCGGCGGCGAGGCGGACGAGCACGGCACCGCCACGCGGCGCGTCGAGGCTGACGAGGTGGTCCAGAAGTCGACGTCCGGTCTGCACGCCTCGAGCCCCCGCCCTGTTCGGTCTCACCCGCGAAGCCGTAGCACCGCTGCGGTCTCCGAGGCGAGGGGGATTTCCGCTGTTGGCTAACGGCCGCAAGCCCGACGCCAGCCTCTGGCGCACCGCCCCCGACGCTTCTATATGTCGGGTCGGCGACGCTGCGCGGTTCGACGGAGACTCACTATCCCCGGGGCCTTATCGATCCAAACGGGGGCTGTGCCTGACTGGGTCCGTGGACCCGGACAAACGGCTCCCACCTACTCCGTAGGTCTCCCGGGATCGATCTCCTCTGACGGCCGAGGCGGCTCGCCACACTTCCCTCTCAACGCGCCGGCCCGCGGCCTTCGGGCGGACCGCGGTTGCCCCGCACCGTGCCGGCGCGCGGCGCCGTGAGCGACGTCGCCTCCCTGAAGGCGTCGTTGCGCGCCGGAGCCCTCGCCCGCCGCGCCGGTCTCGACGAACCAATCCGGCTGTCGGCGGCCGCCCGTCTCGCCGCAACGATCGACGCCCTCGCGGTCGCCCCCGGCGCCGTCGTCTCCGGCTTCGTGCCGGTGCGCGGCGAGATCGACGTCATGCCGCTGCTCGCGGCGCTCGCCGCCCGCGGCCACCCCCTCGCCCTGCCGGCCGTGATGGGAGCGACCGAGCTCGTCTTCCGGCGCTGGCGGCCCGGCGAGCCGCTCGAGGCGGCTGGGTTCGGGTTGCGCCATCCGCCGCCGGAGGCCGGCGCCATCGATCCCGACGTGCTGCTTGTGCCGCTCGCCGCCTTCGACCGCCGCGGCCACCGCATCGGCTACGGCCGCGGCTACTACGACCGGGCGCTGGCCCGCCTCGATGCGACCGGCCACCGGCGGGCGATCGGCGTCGCCTTCGCCGTGCAGGAGGTGCCGGCGGTGCCGGACGAGCCGCACGACCGCCGCCTAGACGCCCTCCTGACCGACGAAGGCCTCTACCCGACGGCGTGACGGGACCAGCGGCTGGTCCGGCACCCGCACGCGGCGCGACATCCGCAGACGGCGCAAAACCCGCTCGGGACGCGACAAGCGCGGCGCCGTCCGGATAGACTTGCCCGTGACGGGCGCCGCAGGCGTCAACACGGCCGGGCGGGATGCCCAACGCCGACGAAGGGATCGCGATGCGCCTGTTGTTCCTCGGTGACGTCGTCGGCCGCTCCGGCCGGCAGGTCGTGTCCGAGCATCTGCCGCGGCTGATCGAGGCGGCAGCGATCGACTTCGTCGTCGTCAACGGCGAGAACGCCGCCGGCGGCTTCGGCATCACCGAGGAGATCGCCCAGGAACTCCTCGATGCGGGTGCCGACGCGATCACCACCGGCAACCACATATGGGACCAGCGCGAGGCCCTTGTCTTCATCGAGCGCCAGCCGCGGCTGCTGCGCCCGGCGAACTTCCCCGCCGGTGCGCCCGGGCGGGGCGCGAACGTCTTCACGGCGCGCAACGGCGCCCGCGTCCTCGTCGCCAACGTCATGGGGCGGGTGTTCATGGACGCCATGGACGATCCCTTCACCGCCATGGACCGCATCCTCGACGGCGCCCCGCTCGGGACGGCCGTCGACGCGGTGGTCGTCGACATCCACGCCGAGGCGACGAGCGAGAAGCAGGCGCTCGCCTATTTCTGCGACGGCCGCGCGAGCCTCGTCGTCGGCACCCACACCCACGTGCCGACCGCCGACCACCGGGTGCTGCCCGAAGGCACCGCCTTCATGAGCGACGTCGGCATGTGCGGCGACTACGAATCGATCATCGGCATGGAGCGCGACGAACCGCTGTCGCGCTTCCTGCGCAAGATCCCCGGCGCCCGCTTCTCGCCGGCGCTCGGCGAGGCGACGCTGTCGGGCGTCGCCGTCGAACTCGACGACCGCACGGGGCGGGCGAGCGCGATCGCCCCCGTGCGGATCGGCGGGGCGTTGTCACCGGTGCGCCCGCCCTTCTGGGCTTGACGCGCCGGCCCGTCCGGCAGCACCGGAATCCGCTGCGATCGTTGCCGCGGCGCGCGATTGACACGGGCGTATGACGCCCGTCACCATCGCGCCCCGACCGACCCGGCCGTCCGGCCACCGCCCAACGAGAACAACATGAAATCCGATGGCGAGATCGCCCGCGCGGCGCACCTCCGTCCGATCGTCGAGATCGCCGAGAAGCTCGGGGTGCCGGAGGATGCGCTGCACCTCTACGGCCGCACCATCGCCAAGCTCGACCTCGGCTACCTCGCCGCGCTGGCGGAGCGGCCGGCGGGCAAGCTGGTGCTCGTCACCGCGATCAGCCCGACGCCCGCCGGCGAGGGCAAGACGACCACCACCGTCGGCCTCGGCGACGCGCTGAACCGGATCGGCCGGCGCGCCGTCATCTGTCTGCGCGAGCCCTCGCTCGGGCCGTGCTTCGGCGTGAAGGGGGGTGCTGCCGGCGGCGGCTATGCCCAGGTCGTGCCGATGGACCGCATCAACCTGCACTTCACCGGCGACTTCCACGCCATCTCCTCCGCCCACAACCTGCTGTCGGCGCTGGTCGACAACCACGTCTACTGGGGCAACGAGATCGGCCTCGACACCCGCCGCATCACCTGGCGGCGGGTGGTCGACATGAACGACCGGGCGCTCCGCCAGGTCGTCTCCTCGCTCGGCGGCGCCTCGAACGGCTTCCCGCGCGAGGACGGCTTCGACATCACCGTCGCCTCCGAGGTGATGGCGGTGCTGTGCCTGTCGGAGGGCCTCGCCGACCTCGAGGCGCGGCTCGCGCGCATGGTGATCGGCGAGACGCGCGAGCGCCGCCTCGTCGCCGCCGGCGAACTGAAGGGCGCCGGCGCCATGGCGGCGTTGCTGCGCGAGGCGGCGATGCCGAACCTCGTGCAGACGCTCGAGGGCAGCCCGGCGCTCGTGCACGGCGGACCCTTCGCCAACATCGCCCACGGCTGCAACTCGGTCGCGGCGACGCGGGCTGGCCTGCGCCTCGGCGACATCGTCGTGACGGAGGCCGGCTTCGGGGCCGACCTCGGCGCCGAGAAGTTCTTCGACATCAAGTGCCGCGCCGCCGGGCTTTCGCCGGACTGCGCCGTCGTCGTCGCCACGGTGCGGGCGCTGAAGATGCACGGCGGCGTGCCGAAGTCTGCCCTCGACCGCGAGGACGTCGCCGCCCTCGAGGCCGGCTTCGCCAATCTCGCCCGCCACGTCGAGAACGTCGGCAAGTTCGGCGTGCCGGTGGTCGTCGCCCTCAACCGCTTCGCGAGCGACACGCCGGCGGAGCTCGATCGTCTCGTCGCACTTTGCCGTGATCGCCTGGGGGTGACCGCCATCGTCTGCAGCCATTTCGCCGACGGCTCCGCCGGGGCGGAGGGGCTCGCGCGGGCGGTCACTGCCACCCTCGAGGGCCCGACCACCACGGCCGGATTCAGGCCCCTCTACGCCGACGACCTGCCGCTCGCCGAGAAGCTGCGCACGGTCGCCCGCGAGATCTACCGTGCCGACGACATCGTCCTGCCGGCCGGTGTGGCCGACAAGCTCGCCCGCTGGGAGGCCGGCGGGTACGGGAACCTGCCCGTGTGCGTCGCAAAGACGCAGTATTCCTTCTCGACCGATCCGACGCGGCGCGGCGCGCCGACCGGGCACACGGTGCCGGTGCGCGACGTCCGTCTGTCGGCGGGTGCCGGCTTCGTCGTGGCGATCTGCGGCGATATCCTGACGATGCCGGGCCTGCCGCGGGCGCCGGCGGCCGAGCGAATCGGCCTCGATGCGGGCGGCGAGATCGTCGGTCTGTCCTGAGCGGCGTTGCGAAAATGCTGCAGTGCGGCCGATCACAAAACTCATCGCGGGGACGTGATCGAAACCCGCTTTGTGCTCTGCAAAACGCCATGCTATTGGACTGAGCGTAGTGAGGGGGGTTTCCTCGGCCTAACCTCACGATCAGTTCAGATGTGTCGGTATCGTCCGCGTGCTACCCACCGCGCCGTTCGGGGTGGTGTGTCACAAGGCCGACACCCGGCATGTTGAAAGTTCATCGCGCTTCCGGGACCGGTGGGGTTCCGACCGCTTGTTGATATGGGGTTGTTATTATGGCGACGGTACCGGGCAGCGAAAACGTAGAATTCACGAAAGAGCAGAAGCAGATCATTGCTGACTTCCTGCCGGAGAAGAACAAGGACATCAATGTCGTAGAGTTCGATCCGAACGATCCGCCGAAGTTCGACAAGGATCTGTACAACTACGGCCTGTTCACCGTTGATTTCGGTGGCTCCTACACGATGAGCAAGAATCTCGCGGGCTTGACGCTCGGCGAGACGGGCAAAGCCAAGATCACCGGCAACGAGCTCGACAACCTTGTGCTCGGTAACGAGGACAAGAACACGGTCAGCGGCGACGACGGCGACGATTTGCTGTTCGGCCTGAGCGGCGCGGACAAGCTGAGCGGCGACGCCGGCAAGGACTCGATCTTCGGCGGCGATGGCAGCGACTCCATCAATGGCGGCGACGGCAAGGACCTGCTGCGCGGCGAGACCGGCGACGACACCATCAAGGGCGGCGCCGACAACGACAGCATCTCGGGCGACACCGGCAAGGACAGCCTGGAAGGTGGGTCCGGCAAGGATTCCCTTGACGGCGGTGACGACAACGACACCGTCAAGGGCGGTGACGACAACGATAACCTCTTCGGCGTCGGTGGTAACGACAAGCTGTTCGGCGATGACGGTGACGACGATCTCTTCGGCGGCAAGGGCAACGACACCATCAACGGCGGCACGGGCAAGAACGAGCTGACCGGCGACAAGGGCAAGGACACCTTCCAGGTCGACGACAGCGGCGACAAGTCCAAGCAGACGATCACCGACTTCGAGCCGAAGAAGGACGTGATCGACCTGAAGGACTTCAATACGAAGTTCGGCGACCTCAAGCTGAAGAACGACGGCGACGGCGTCCTGGTCCAGGTCAAGGGCAGCAAGGTGAAGATCCTCATCGAGGGCTTCGACAAGAACGACGTCAAGAAGGACTGGTTCGAGTTCTGATCGAACGGGTCTCCCGTCGATCGGACGCGAGAATCGAGACCGGCGGTCGGGGCATGGGACACCATGCTCCGGCCGTCTGCATTTCGCGCTGCCGCCGGGCATTGTCATTGCCCGCGGTGATGGACCGGCCGGCGTCGCGAGGGCCGTGACGTCGCGGCGATAGTGAGGCGGAGCCATTGCTTCCGCGACCGCGCCTGCTGCAGGTCGATCGACGTCCGCGCGGCTCTCCTCCATCGAAAGGGTACAGGACGCACGCCGCGCGCCGCCTCGTCCTGGCGCGGCCGCAACGGCTGCCGACCGCCCGCGGCGCCTTCGCCGTAAGGATGCGCTGGCGACCGGACCCGGAACCGAGCGGCCCTGGTGGCGACGAGCGACGGCTCCGAACGGACCCGGCGGTGACCACGATCACGACAGCGCGACCACCCGGCCTGCGGTCACGCTCTCACCACGGATTGGTGCAAACCCTCCCCCCATGAGCGATCCCCTCTTCGGCTCCATGGACATCGGCGACGCGGCGCCGCTCTTCGGCGGCGACGACGGGGCGTTCGCCTCGACGCCCGGGACGTTCGACGACGGCGACGCCATCACCCTCGACCCCGACACGACCATCGACGTCGGCCTGGTGCCCTGGTACGCTGGCGCGTTCGCCGTGGTGTTGGCGGCCGCCCCCGCCGGCACGCTCGCGGTCAGTTCGAACCGGGGCCCCTTCGATACCGTGGCCCACACGCGCCTGCTGCGCCCCGACGGTGCGACGACCCTGCTCGTCGTCGGCGGACGACTGCCGTCATCAGCCGATCGTCTCGTGCTCTCGGCCTCCGACGAGGAGGGCGTGACGCACTATCCGCTGCGCACGGCGCCCGCCCCCTTCGATCGGACGCTCGCCACGCTCATGGTCCAGGCGATGGCGCGCATTGACGGCGAGCCCGACAACCGGCGGAACTGGCAGCCGCTCCTGCGCCATCTGACCACGGTGACCGAACTCGCCGTTCGGGCCGACGTGTCGCTTCCTCTGGGACCCGGCATCGCACTCGTCCTCGACGGCGACCTCGGCACCACGGAGGAGCACCCGGTCGCCTTCGCCCTCGACGGCGGCCAGTTGACGGCGACGCGGGCACGGCTCGCCCTCGACCCGCGAACCGGACGGTCGATCTTGGTCCTGCCGCAGCTCGCGGCCCGCTGCTTCGTCATGCTCGACGACGGCCTTGTCGACGTCACGTGCCCACCCGGCGCGACCCGTTCCAGCATCGCGCGCGCCACCGACGCGATGGGGCTGCGCGCCAGCGAGGGCGACCTGCTGCTCGATCTCGTCGCCGAGCTCGCCTTCGATGTCGGCCCGCGGGTGCCCGACTGGCTGCCGATCCCGCACGCCCTCGGCTGGCGCGGCTCCGACGGCAGCAGCCTCGCCCTCGTCGGCGCCGTTCCGGTCGAGGCCGGTACCATCGTCTTTCTCGCCGCCGACGACCGCGAGCACGATCTCGGCAAACTGGTGGTGCGCGATGTCGCCCACGCCGCCGAGCCGCTGTTCTCCGTCGCCCGGCCGATCGCGGCCTTCCACCCCGATAGCGAGCGCCGCCCCGACCGCCTGCATCTCGTCCTGCTGGTGCCGCGGCGCCTCGGTGCCGGGGCCCTGCACGTCTCCCTCGCCGCCGCGTCCGACGGCGGCGGCTGGATCCGCACGCTGGAGCCCGCCGCCGCCCGCACGCAGGCGATCCTGCAGGCGTGGCTGCCACCGCCGCCGGCCGACGCGGCCTACGCCCGCATCGTCGCCGCCTCGGTGCGTGGCAGCGCTGCTCGGGGCCCGGTCGTCGTCGCCGCCGAAACGGTTGCGGATCGGCTCCGCACGGCCGAGACCGCGATCCTGGTGATCGGCTTCGACGCCGGCGCGGACGCGATCGAAGCGACCCTGGGCTCGCTGCCCGTCACCGTGCGGCGCAGCATTCCGATCCTGATCGTGCTAAGATCATCCGATCCTGGCTACGACAGGACCATGGAGTACCTCGCCACGACCACGATGAACCAGGACGCCGACATCGGCACGCTCGTGCTGGCGGGTCCCGCCGGCGCGACGGCGGCGCTTTCGATCGCGTTCGAAAGGCTGCAGGCGAGCGCTTGCGTGGTGCTCGATGCCGGCGCCGGGCACGCGGCGTCGAAGGGAGCGCGGCAGACGTTCCCGGACGCCCGTTCGATCCCCGCCGACGCGGTCGTCGTCGCCTCGGGTGGCGACCCGCCGTCCGGCGCCGTGCTGTCCCGGGAGGCCGTGCGACGCTGGCTCGGCGCCGTCGATGGTCGCCTCGTCACCCTGCCGGCCGTCATCGCCGACATCGCCCGCGTCGCGACCGAAGCGGGCGGCGGGGTCGTCCGTCTCCCCGGCTTCGCGCTGGCGTCCGACCCGTCGCGACTGGACACGTTCGGTTCCCTCGTGGACCGCGTCCTTCTTTCTGATCCGCGGCCCGGCGCCGCGCACCGAGGAACCGCCTGATGGCGATCGTCACCGATTCGCGCGAGCTCCGCGAAGTCCTTCGCTCGTGCCGCACCAATTTCGTCTTCGCCACCTGGTTCCACACCATTTCGACGGCGTTGGGCTTCACGTACATCCTGTACATGATCAACGTCTTCGACCGCGCCGTGCCGAGCCGCAGCTATGACACCCTGACGGCGCTGTTCATCGGCGCCTGCATCGCGCTCATCTTCAAGGGTCTGTTCAGCTACGTCCGCACCAACCTCCTGATCAAGGCGACGCTACGCCTCGACAAGGTCCTCGCCGGCCGTACCTTCCGCGCCCTGATGGAGAAGAGCGCCGCGCAGCGCGACGAGACGGGGGCGCAGCCGCTGCGCGATCTCGCGATGTTCCGGCAGTTCTTCTGCGGCGGCGGCGCCATCACGGCAATGAGCGTGCCGTGGGTCGGCGTGTTCCTGGCCGTACTCTACCTGATGTACTTCTGGGTGGGCGTGCTGGCGTCGGTCTTCCTCGTCATCAACGTCATCCTGGCGATCATCCAGATGGCGGTGACGCGGAGCACCATCGAGGCGGCGTCGGCGGCGATGCAGGCGACCATGCGGATCGCCGAGGCGAACGTGCGCAGCGCCGACGCGGCGGTCGGCATGGGGCTTTTGCCCGGTCTCGTGCAGCGGTGGCTGCGCAGCAACGACGTCGCCGTCGCCGCCGAGGCGCAGGGCGGCATCACCGGCGCCAAGTTCTCGAGCTTCGAGGAGACCTTCGGACTGTTTCAGAAGATCGCCATCATCACGACGGTGGCGATCGGCACGATCAACGGCCAGCTCAATGTCGGCGTGGCGTTCTCGGCCGTCATCATCTTCGGCATGATGATGGGGCCCGTCATGCAGGTGCTGCACTCCTGGGAGAGCTACCTCGGGGCGAAGGAGGCGGGCGAGCGTCTCGCCTCCCTCTACGAGCAGTTCCCGGCGCCGGCTACCGCGATGCCGCTGCCGCGCCCGAAGGGCGAGCTCGCCATCCGCAACGTCAGCTACATGCCGCGGGGCGCCCCGAAGCCGATCCTGCGCGGCATCACCTTCGGGGCGCTGGCGGGCACGTCGCTCGCCATCGTCGGGCCGATCGGCTCAGGCAAGTCGACCCTCGTGCGCCTGATCATGGGCGTGATCCGGCCGTCGGCGGGCGAGATCCGTCTCGACGGCGTCGAGCTGTGGTCGTGGGACCGCGCCGACCTCGGCCGGCACATCGGCTACCTGCCGCAGGACATCGGCCTGCTCACCGGCTCGGTGGCGGAGAACATCGGCCGCTTCGGCACCTTCGGTGAACGCGAGATCGTCGAGGCGGCGGTGCGGGCCGGCTGCCACGAGATCATCCTGAAGTTGCCGCAAGGCTACGATACGCCGGTGGGCGAAGGTGGGCACCCGCTGTCGGGCGGCCAGAGGCAGCTGATTGGTCTCGCGCGCGCCGTCATCGGGCGTCCCGCCTTCGTGGTGCTCGACGAGCCCAACGCGGCCCTCGACGGGCCGGGCGAGGCGGCGCTCGTCGCCTGCATCGCGGCGCTGAAGGAGATGGAGACGACGGTTGTGATGGTGTCGCATCGGCCGACCCTGGTGCAGCACCTCGACCGCGTCGCGCTGCTACGCGACGGCGAACTGCAGATCGTCGTCACCGCGGAAGAGTTCATGAAGCGATCCGGGCGGCCGTTGTCGCTGCGGATGGTGAAGGACGAGGCCTGAGATGTCGTTGATCGAGTATCACGGCCCGACGTTCGAGCGGCCGACCGACAACCCCCGCAAGGTCGTGCTGGCGGGCGTCGCCATCGCCGTCTTCTTCCTCGGCGGCATCTGCACCTGGGCGGCGCTGGCGCCGATCGCCCGCGCCTCGCACGCCGAGGGCGTCGTCGTCGTCGAGGGCAGCCGGCGGCCGGTCCAGCACCGCGAGGGCGGCCCCGTCGGCGAGGTGCTCGTCAAGGAAGGCCAGCTCGTCAAGGCCGGCGACGTGCTGGTCCGGCTCGACCTCTCCGACGTCCGGGCCGAGGTCGACGTGCTGACGACGCGGCGCGTGCAGGTGATGTCGCAGCTCGCCCGCTTCGCCGCCGAGGCCGCCGACGCCGATCACATCAGCTTCCCGGCCGACCTCGTGGCGCAGCGCAGCGATCCGGACGTCGCCAAGATCCTCGACCAGGAGGAGCGCATCTTCCAGGCCGGACGGGACGCGGTGGCGGGCCGCGTCGGACTGCTGCGCCAGCAGATCCAAGGCTACCAGAAACAGATCGAAGGCCTCACCGGCCAGGTGCGCGAGACCGAGCGGCAGGTCGAGCTGATCGCCGAGGAACTCGTCGGCCTCAACCAGCTCCTCGCCAAGGGGCTGACGCCGAAGTCGCGCGTGCTGGCGCTGCAGCGCGAATCGGCGAGCCTCAGCAGCACGCTCGAGGGCCTGCACGCCCAGATCGCCGCGTCCGGCAACGAGATCCACAGCGCCGAGCTCGAGATCGACCAGATCCAGAAGGACCGCAGCCAGGAGATCTCCGCCGGCCTGTCGCAGGCCGGGGCCCAGCTCGCCGAGATCGATCCCCGGCTCGTCGCCGCCCAGGACAGCCTCACCCGCGTCGACCTGCAGGCCCCTGTCGGCGGACGCGTGCTCGGGCTCGCGGTGCACGGACCGGGTGCGACCATCCTGCCCGGCCAGGTCGTGCTGGAGATCGTCCCCGACACGGCGCCCCTCGTCGTCCGGGCGAAGCTCAGCCCCAATGACGTCGACCAGGTGCGCCCCGGCCAGGCGGTCGACGTGCACATCCTCGCCTACAAGCAGCGCTACCAGAGCATCCTGAACGGCACCGTGAAGAGCGTGTCGCCGGACCGCATCGAGACGCCCGGCGGCGAAACCGCCTGGTTCGACGCCATCGTCACCCTCAATCCGGAAGATCTCGAGCGCGCCAAGGTCGCCCTCCTGCCGGGCATGGCGGCGACGTCGCTGATCAAGACCGGCGAGCGTACCGTGCTGCAGTACTTCCTCGACCCGATGCTGCGCGTCTACGACTTCGCGATGAAGGAAGATTGATCCATTTTGGAACTGACCGAGGCTGGCGCGCGCCGCTGCGACCGCCTATCGGAAACATCGGATATTGCATGAGCGCAGCATCCGTCGGTAGGACGGTTTGCCGGATCGGCGACGACGCGGCGTCCATCACTCGACCATCGATCACCCACGAGCGTTAGGGGAGAGGGCGACTTGAAGAAACCTGCCAATTTTCCGTTGGGGAGCTCGGCTGCCGCTTCCACCACCGCGAACACCACGGCGCGCGGCGGCGGCGTCGACATCAGCGGCGACAGCCCGGAGCTGATCGCCTTCGTGCTCCTGAAGAGCATCGTGCAGGTCGAGCAGTCGCGCCAGGAAGCACACGTCTTCGAGAAGGACTGGCTACTCGACACCTACGCCGAGTGCCTCGCTGCGGTGCACGGCAAGCGCGTCCCCGCCGAGCCGGCGGCGAAGCCGCGGGCCACCAAGAAGGCCTGACGGGGACATCTCAGTCGGGGCGAAGGTCAAGGGCGCGGTCCGGCGACGGACCGCGTCAATCGCCGTTCGTCCCGCCGCGGACACCGTCGCCGCGCACCGGCCCTGCTCGCTGGCGCCGCCCGCGCGCAC
>CALRZT010000137.1:0-11427 GCA_943372725.1 Pseudoxanthobacter soli DSM 19599 | reverse complement strand
GTCGAGTGGGCGGCCCACCGCGACGGCCCGCCGCTCCTGTTCTCGCACGGTCGTCTGTGCGTCGCCGACGCGCTCGCGGCGGCCGCCTGACCCCTCCCCGTTCAACACGTCCGACGCACGCCGTCGAAAACTCCGAGGAACCGTCCGTGCCCGTTCCCCTCAAAGTCGGCTTCTTCACGATGCCGATCCACCCGCTGCACCGGCCGCTGCACGAGACGCTGCGGGAGGATCGCGAGCTGACGCTGGTCGCCGACCGGCTCGGCTTCGTCGAGGGCTATTTCGGGGAACACGTCACCGACGCCGCCGAGACGATCACCTCCAGCCTGATCTTCATCGCCTGGCTGCTCGAGGAGACGAAGGGCATCAAGCTCGGCACCGGCACGGTGAACATCCCGAACCGGCACCCGGCGACGGTCGCGGCCGAGGTGGCGATGGTCGACCAGATGGCGAAGGGCCGCTTCATCTTCGGCATCAGCCCGGGCGGTCTGCTCTCGGACGCCGAGCTCTACGGCAACCTCGACAACGACCGCACCGCGATGTTCCTGGAAGGCATCAACATGGTGCTGGACATCTGGGCAGGCGAGGCGCCGTACAACCTGAAGGGCAAGTACTGGACCGTCTCGACCGAGCGCACCACCATCCCGGAGCTCGGCCAGGGCACCATCCACAAGCCCTACCAGACCCCCCACCCGCCGATCGTCGTCACGGCCGTGGCGCCGTTCTCGAAGGGCGTGACGGAAGCGGCGGCACGCGGCTGGGAGCCGATCTCGGCCAATTTCCTGCTGCCGCAGTGGGTGAAGACGCACTGGCCGAAGTACGTCGATGGCTGCGCCGCCGGCAAGCGCCCGGCCGATCCGGCCAACTGGCGGGTCGCCAAGAGCATCTTCGTCGCCGACGACCTCGCCACCGCCAAGCGCTACGCCACCGACCCGTCCGGCCCCTACTTCTCCTACTACCGCTCGCTCGCCCACAAGCTCGTCAAGAACGGCCGTGCCAACCTGTTCAAGGCGGACCAGTCGGCGCCTGATTCCTCGGTGACGCCGGAGAGCGTCGTCGACCAGCTCGTCGTCTGGGGCACGCCCGACAAGGTCGCCGACGAGCTGATGGCTTTCCGCGAAAACGTCGGCGAGTTCGGCACGCTGCTCTATGCAGGCCACGACTGGGCCGACCGCGGCCTCGCCATCCGCTCGATGGAGCTCCTCGCCGAGAAGGTGCTGCCGCAGATCAACCGCGGCGCCGCGACACCGCGGGCCGCCGTCGCGTGAGCGGGCTCGCGGTCGCCCGCCGGCCCGTCGAAATCGGCGGCCGGCGCATCGGCGTGATCGACGAGGGGCGGCGCGACGCTCCCGTCGTCACCTTCCTGCACGCCCTCGGCGCCAACGCCGACCTCTGGCGTGGCGACGCCGCGGCACTGGCGGACCGCTACCGCGTGGTGTCGATCGATGCGCGCGGCCACGGGGCCAGCGACGTCGTCGAGCCCGCCGGCTCCTTCGACGATCTCGTCGCCGATGTGATCGCGGTCTGGGACACGCTCGGCATCGACCGCTCCGCCGTCGTCGGGCTGTCGCTCGGCGGCATGACGGCGTTCGGGCTGGCGCTCGCCCACCCGGAGCGCCTCACCGGCATCATCGCCGCCGACTGCCGTGCCGATGCCCCGCCGCCGTTCCGGCAGATGTGGGCGACGCGGCGGGCGATGCTCGAGGACGGCGGCATGGCGGCGGTGGCCGACGGCACGATGGCGAGCTGGCTGACGGCGGCGTCCCGCGCCGGCCGGCCGGACCTCGTCGAGGCGGCGCGCTCGATGATCGTCTCGACCCCGCCGGCCGGCTACCGCGCGATCACCGCGCTCATCGAGGGTCTCGATTACAAGCGGCGGCTCGCCGGGATCACTGTGCCGTGCCGGATGATCGTCGGCGCCGAGGACGGCGTGCATCCGCCGGAGATGGCGGCGATGGCGGCGCTCGTGCCAGACTGCCGCCTCGTCACCCTCGAAGGTGCCGCCCACCTCGCCAATCTCGAACAGCCCGCCGCCTTCCGCGCCGCCGTCGAGGACTTCCTCGCCGAGATCGCCGCGACAGGCCGCCAGACCCGGCCTTCCTCATGACCGAACGCTACCGGATCCACGACCCCGCCACCCTCGATGCTGAGCGGCGGGCGATCTATGACGCCATCGCCGCCGGCCCGCGCGGGTCGGTGCCGGCGATCTTCCACCTCCTGCTGGAGGCCCCCGCGGTGGCCGGCGCGGCCCAGAAGCTCGGTGCCGAGCTCCGCTACCGCACCAGCCTCGGCCCGAAGCTCTCCGAGCTCGCGATCCTGGTGACGGCGCACCACTGGGGCGCCGCCTACGAGTGGGCGATCCACGCCCCGGAAGCGGCCAAGGCGGGGCTACCCGCCGACGTCATCGACGCTATCGCCGCGGGCAAGTCGCCGGAAACGGACGACGGCGACGTGCGCCTCGTCCACGACGTCGCCCACGCCCTGTTGCAGGACCACGAGGTTCCGGACGCGCTGTTCGCCGCGGCGCTCGACCGGTTCGGCCGGCAGACGCTCGTCGAGCTCTCGGCCGTCGTCGGCTACTATTCGATGCTCGCCATCGCGATCCGCTGCTTCCGGCTTCCCGGCCACGAGCCGGCACCCGCGAAGGCCTGAAAACAACGAGACATGGCAGACGGACGGTGGCGCCTGCAGGCGCCCGCCGGGGAGAGGATGGGCATGGACGTCGGCATCGTCGGTCTCGGCATCATGGGCGGCTCGATCGCCCGCAACCTTCTTGAGCGCGGCCATGCGGTCGCCGGCGTCGACCTCGACCCGGCGCGCCGCGAGGCGTTCGCCGGTGCCGGCGGACGGCTCGTCGAGACGCCGGCGGACCTCGTCGGGGATTGTGCCGTGGTGCTGACGAGCCTGCCGTCCGAGGCGGCACTCGCGGCGGTGTCGGCGGAGCTCGCCGCGGCGATCGCCAAGGGCGGCACGCGCACGGTGGTATGCGAGCTCTCGACCATGCCGATCGCCGCTAAGGAGGCGGCACGCCAGCGGCTCGAGGCCGCCGGCGCCGTCGTGCTCGATTGCCCGCTGTCCGGCACCGGCGCCCAGGCGGTGACGCGCGACCTCGTCGTCTATGCGAGCGGCGACCGCGCCGGCTTCGAAATCGCCGAGCCGGCATTGCGCGACTTCTCGCGGCGCGTCGTGCACGTCGGCGCCTTCGGCAATGGCACGCGCATGAAGCTCGTCGCCAACCTGCTCGTCGCCATCCACAACGTCGCCACTGCCGAGGCGATGGCGCTTGCCGAGAGCTGCGGCCTGTCGCTGAAGGACGTTATCGACGTCGTCTCCGACGGCGCGGGCGGCTCGCGCATCTTCTCGCTCCGGGCGCCGCTGATGGCCGAGACGCGCTACACGCCGGCGACGATGAAGCTCGACGTGTGGATGAAGGACATGAAGGTGATCAGCGAGCTTCTCGCCGAGGGCGGCGTCGAGGCGCCGCTGTTTTCCGCCAGCCTGCCCGTCTACGAGGCCGCGATCGACCAGGTCGGGCCGGAGAACGATACCGCCGCCGTCTTCGAGGTGCTGCGACCGGCGCGGCGCGGCTGAACGGACATCATTTCTGGAGGATCACCATGACCACTGTCGGCATCGCCGGGCTCGGCCGCATGGGCGGCGCGATGGGACTGCATCTGCTCGAGCAGGGCTACACCGTCGTCGTCTGGAACCGCTCCGCCGCCAAGGCCGAGCCGCTGAAGGTCGCCGGCGCGACGGTGGTGGCTTCGCCGAAGGCGCTCGCAGAAGCCGCCGACATCGTCATCACCTCGCTCACCGACGACAAGGCGGCGACCGAGTGCTTCCACCGCGCCGACGGGCTGCTCGCCGGCGCCTCGGCGAAGACCCTGTTCGTCGAGACGACGACGACCAGCCCCGGCACCGCCCGGGCGCTGGCCGAGGCGGTGGCGAAGACCGGCGCCGTCATGCTCGACTGCCCCGTCCAGGGCTCCGCCGACGCCGCCCGCAAGGGACAGTTGCTCGCCATGGTCGGCGGTGACGCGGCGGCGCTCGAGAAGGCGCGGCCAGTGATCGAGGCGTTCAGCCGAAAGGTCTTTCATCTCGGCCCCATCGGCTCTTCGGCGGCGCTCAAGCTCGCCGTCAACACCGGCATCGCCACCTACGCCGCCTTCCTCGGCGAGGCGACGCGGCTCTGCGCCCTGGAAGGCGTCGAACCGAACGCCGTCTACGACGTCATCGCCGAGGGGCCGATGGCGACGCCGATCCTGAAGGGCAAGATGGCGGTGCTGAAGGGCGAGGGCGACCCGAACGCCGTTCCGGCTTCCGACATCGACCTCTTCCTCAAGGACGCCAGCGCCGCCTTGATCCTGGCTGCCCAGCATCGCGCGGCGCTGCCCGTGGCGGCCGCGACCCAGGCGCTTCTGGCGGATGCGACGAAGGCCGGCTGGGGTCCGTGCGACTACGGCGATCTGCCTGCCTACGCACGCAGCGGAAAGCCGCGCTGATCGCAGGATTGCATGCAATTCCCGCGCATTGCCCGCTGATCGGGCAAGGGCGGCAAGGCACGAATCGGAGCTGAAGCGCAATCAATGGGCATCACGAAGTTGCCCTATTGCGGCCCTGTCACCGTCACTTTGGACCTTATGATCGGTGATGTCGCTGATGACGGAGCGCTGATCGGGCCTTTGGTTTCAGTCAGCCCCCCAGCCCCCCGAGGTCTGGTCCTGCGCACGGACGCAAGTCCCATCCGAGGCGACATTCGGGCCGACCCTCCGGGGTCGGCCCGTTTCTCTTTCAGGGGTCCTCTTTCCGACCCTCCCACGTCGGCCCGCTTTTTTTCAGGGCGTCCCGGTCGTGGCTGCGCCCGTCCCTTTGCAGATTTGCCGGTCCCTTGCAGAATCCTCGGCCAAACCCGGGTGTCACCGCCTTGATCACCGGGGCCGGCACGCCGATATAGCGGCCAGCCGGTGCGGCGTTTGTCGTTGCGCGGGCACCCCCTGAAATCGACGCCCGGAAGCTCGCCATGACCGTCGAAGCCGAACCGGCCGCCGCGGCCGCCTCGCCCGAAACCCGTCCCTTCTCCGCCGACGTCGCCCAGCTCCTGCGGCTGATGGTGCACTCGGTCTATTCCAACCGCGACGTCTTCCTGCGGGAGCTCGTCTCCAACGCCGCCGACGCCTGCGAGAAGCTGCGCTACGCCGCGCTCACCGACGCGGGCCTCCTCGGCGACGACGCCACCTTCGAGATCGTCGTGGCGGTCGACGCCGAGGCCGGAACGCTGACCGTGTCCGACAACGGCATCGGAATGAGCCGCGACGAACTCGTCGACAATCTCGGCACCATCGCCCGCTCCGGCACGCGCGCCTTCGTCGAGGCGATCGCCGACCAGGCGGCGGGCAAGTCGGAGAGCAGCGCGCTGATCGGCCAGTTCGGCGTCGGCTTCTACTCGGCCTTCATGGTGGCGAAGACGGTGACGGTGACGAGCCGCCGCGCCGGCTCCGACGACGCCTGGACGTGGTCGTCCGACGGCTCCGGCTCCTTCACCATCGCGCCCGCCGGCGGCGACGCCCCGGCGCGCGGCACCCGCGTCGTGCTGGAACTCGCCGACGACGCCCGCGAGTTCGCCGACGAGGACGAGGTCGAGCGCATCGTCCGCGCCCACTGCGCCCACATCCCGGTTCCGATCGCCGTCCTGAAGGCCGGCGCCGACGCCCGCCGCACGCTGGTCGACGGCTCTGCCCTGTGGACGAAGCCGAAGGCCTCCGTCACCGAGGCCGAGTACCGCGACTTCTACACCTACGTTTCCGGCGACCCGGCCGAGCCGGCACTGACGGTTCACTTCCGCGCCGAGGGCCGCACCGAGTACTCGGTGCTTGCCTTCGTGCCGTCGCAGAAGCCGTTCGACCTGTTCGACCCGGACCGGCGCGGGCGCATCAAGCTCTATGTCCGGCGCGTCTTCATCACCGACGAGGCGCCGCTCCTGCCGGCGTGGCTGCGGTTCGTGCGCGGCGTCGTCGATTCGGAGGACCTGCCGCTCAATTTGTCGCGCGAGATGCTGCAGTCGAACCCGGTGCTGGAGGCGATCCGGCGCGGGCTCACCGGCCGCATCCTGACCGATCTCGAGAAGCTTGCCGAGAAGGAGCCGGAGCGCTTCACCGGCATCTGGGAAGCCTTCGGCGCCGTCATCAAGGAAGGGCTCTACGAAGAGCCGGACCGGCGCGACGGGCTGTTCAAGATCGCCCGCTTCCGCACCAGCACGACGCCGGACGGCTGGCGCAGCCTCGCCGAAATCCTGGCGAGCGCCCGCGAGAACCAGACCGCGATCTACTACCTGCTCGGCGACAGCGCCGAGGGGGTCAAGGCGAGCCCGCATCTGGAGGGCTACCGGGCCCGCGGCATCGAGGTGCTGCTCCTGACCGACCCCGTCGACGCCTTCTGGGTGCAGACGGCGCTCGGCTACGAGGGCAAGCCATTCCGCTCGGTGACGCAGGGCGCGGCCGACCTCGAGCTCATCCCGCTCACGGGCGAGGCGGCCGCCGACGAGGACCCGGCCCGGCCTGGCGATGTCGCCGTGCTGGTCGCCCTCCTGAAGGAGCGCCTCGGCGAGCGCGTCAGCGACGTCCGCACCTCCGCGCGTCTGGCGGAGAGCCCGGTCTGCCTTGTCGCGCCGGAGTTCGGGCCGGACCGGCAGCTCGAGAAGCTGCTTGCCCGCGGCCGCTCGCAGCCCTGCACGGTGAAGCCGGTGCTGGAGCTCAACCCGCGCAACGGCCTCGTCAAGGCGCTGGCGAAGCGGGCCGCGGCCGGCGGCGCCGGCGAGGCGGTGACCGACGCGGCGCATCTCCTCTACGCCCAGGCCCGCATCCTCGAGGGCGAACTGCCGGAGGATCCGGCCGACTTCGCCCGCCGCCTCGACCGCCTGATCGCGGCCGGAGTGGTGGGCACCGAAGGCTGAGGACGGGCCCGGGAGAGGCGGCACGGGTTAAGCGCGGCTTAACCATAGCCGCGCTAGCCTCGCTGCGGATTTCCCTCTGCTGCGAGGCCGTCGCGTTCGCATGTCCGCCGCCCTGTCGCCGGCCCGGTTCCAGTCTCCCTTCCAACGGCTCGCCCGGCTGATCTCCGGGATCACGCCGGGGGCGAGCCCGATCGACCTCGCCGTCGGCGAGCCGCGCCATCCGATCCCGTCCTTCGTCGGGCCGGTGCTGGCGGCGAACCTCGACGGGTTCGGCCGTTATCCGGCGATCCGCGGCACCGACGCCTTCCGCCGCGCCGTCGCCGACTGGCTCGACAATCGCTATGCGCTGGCCGGCCTGATCGACCCGGAGACCGGCGTGCTGCCGCTGAACGGCAGCCGCGAGGGCCTGTTCTTCGCCGCGATCGAGGCCCGCGACAGCGCTAGCGGCAAGCCCGGGCGGCCGGCGATCCTGATGCCGAACCCGCTCTACCAGGCCTATGCGGCCGGAGCGGAAGCGGCGGGCGCCGAGGCGGTGGCGCTGTCGCCGGCGACCGCGGGCGGCGTGCTGCCCGATCTCGCGGCGCTCGATCCGGCGCTGCTCGAGCGCACCATCGCGATCTACCTCGCCTCGCCGTCGAACCCGCAGGGCACCGTGATGTCCCTCGACGACTGGCGCGGGCTGATCGAGATCGCCCGCCGCCACCACTTCATGGTGTTCGCCGACGAGTGCTACTCAGAGCTCTACCGGGCCGCCTCTGCGCCGCCACCCGGCGTGCTGGAGGCCGCCCGCGACGGGCTCGGGCTCGACGGCATCGTCGCCTTCAACTCGCTGTCGAAACGCTCGAACCTGCCGGGCCTGCGCTGCGGCTTCGCCGCCGGCGACCCGGATTTCCTCGCCCGCTGGACGCGGCTCAGGAACACGGCGGCGCCGCAGGTGCCGACGCCGCTGCAGGCGGTGGCCGTCGCCGCCTACGGCGACGAGCGCCACGTCACCGAGAACCGCCGCCTCTACGACGCCAAGTATGGTCTCGCCCGCGAGCGGCTAGCCGCCCGCTTCGGCGATGTCGTGCCACCCGCCGGCTTCTTCCTCTGGCTCGACGTCGCTTCCTTTGGCGGCGGCGAGGCGGCTGCCCTGCGCCTCTGGCGCGAGGCGGGGCTCAGGACCGTTCCCGGCGGCTATCTCGCCGTGCCCGGCCCCGACGGCCGCAATCCCGGCGAGGCGTACCTACGCCTCGCCCTCGTCGACGACCTCGCCATCACCGGGACGGCCCTCGACCGTCTCGCCCGCGTGCTCGGCTGAAGGAGAGAGCGGCGCCATGCGCACCCTCGCGACCGCCCCGACTTCCGCTCCCGCGTCCTCGGAAGCGGGCTTCCTGCGCCGCAACCTCCGGCGAGTGCTCGGCCTGACGCTGCTGGCAGGGCTGACGGCAACCGTCGTCGCGCTCGCCACCTGGACGGTTGAGGACCCGAGCCTTGGCCATGCCTCCTTCGGCGAGGTCCACAACCTGATGGGCTATGCCGGCGCCTCGCTCGCCGACTTCCTCATCCAGATGTTCGGCGTCGCCGTCGTCGCGCTCCTGGCGCCGCCGGCGCTGTGGGCGATCCGTCTGTCGGCCGCGCAGCCGGCGCGGATCACCCGCCGCCGCCTGATCGCCTGGCTCGTGGCCGCCGCCCTCCTCTGCGGCGCCGCCACCGCACTCGCCCCGCCGGCGACCTGGCCGCTGCCGACCGGTCTCGGCGGTGTCGCCGGCGACCGCGTCGCCCTGTTCCCGAATGCCGTCGCCGGCTCGCTGTTCGGCGCCGGCTCGATCGTGGCCGAGGTGATTCTCGGCGCCCTCGGCCTGGCGCTGTTCGTCTTCGCCTCCGGCTGGCCCGCCCCGGCCGAACCGGCGCCGGAGGCGGTGCCCGACCCGCTGGCCGTGCGCCGGACGCTCCGCCGCAGCGCTGATCCGCGCGTGCCGCTCGCCGAGGAGGACGACGACGAGGACGACAAGCCCGGCCTGCTGGCGATCCTCCACGGGGCGGCCGCGCACTGGCGTCTCACCATTTCCGCCTGGCTGTCGCGGCTGTTCGCCCGCAAGCGTCGCGACGACGAGGACGACGGCTTCGACGACATGGGCATCGAGGTGGCCGCCACCCCCGCGCGCCGTCGCGAACCGGCGATGGAGCGTACCCGCACCGAGCCGCGCTTCGGCGGCGAGCGGCCGCCGCTGCGCATCGAGCCGGCCTATGGGGCCACGGACGAACTGCCGGAAGACGAGGACGACGAGGCGCCCTTCGACGACGCGCTGATCGACGAGATGGACCCGGGCGACTTCGAGCCGGCGCCGCAGCCGGCGATCGTCCGGCGCACGGCACCCGCCGCCGCCGTCCAGGCGCCGACGCCGACCGCCGGCAGCCGCGTCACCGCCCCGGCGCCGCCGCCGAAGCCCGGCCGCCGCATCGCCCAGGAGGCGCAGCCGTCGCTCCTCAAGGACGGCCCGTTCGAGCTGCCGCCGGTGCGCCTGCTTGCCGAGCCGAAGCCGGCGGCGAAGAACCCGCAGATCGACACCGCCGCGCTCGAGAACAACGCCCGCATGCTCGAGGGCGTGCTCGAGGACTTCGGCGTCCGCGGCCAGATCGTCAACGTCCGCCCCGGCCCGGTCGTCACCCTCTACGAGCTCGAGCCGGCGCCCGGCATCAAATCGTCGCGCGTCATCGGCCTCGCCGACGACATCGCCCGCTCGATGAGCGCGGTGTCGGCGCGCGTCGCCGTCATCCCCGGCAAGAACGCCATCGGCATCGAGCTGCCGAACCTCAAGCGCGAGACGGTGTTCCTGCGCGAGCTCGTCGCCTCGGCCGAGTTCGAGAAGACCAAGCAGAAGCTCGCCCTCTGCCTCGGCAAGACGATCGGCGGCGAGCCGGTGATCGCCGACCTCGCCCGCATGCCGCACCTGCTCGTCGCCGGCACCACCGGTTCGGGCAAGTCGGTGGCGATCAACACCTTCCTCGTCTCGCTGCTCTACCGCATGACGCCGGACCAGTGCCGGCTGATCATGGTCGACCCGAAGATGCTGGAGCTCTCCGTCTATGACGGCATCCCGCACCTCCTCGCCCCCGTCGTCACCGACCCGAAGAAGGCGGTCGTCGCCCTGAAGTGGACGGTGCGCGAGATGGAGGAGCGTTACCGCAAGATGTCCAAGCTCGGCGTGCGCAACATCGACGGCTTCAATGCCCGCGTCGCCGAGGCGGCGGAGAAGGGCGAGGTGCTGTCGCGCATCGTCCAGACCGGCTTCGACCGCACCACCGGCGAGCCGATCTTCGAGGAGGAGGAGATCGCCTCCGAGCCGATGCCGTTCATCGTCGTCATCATCGACGAGATGGCCGACCTGATGATGGTCGCCGGCAAGGACATCGAGGGCGCGGTCCAGCGCCTCGCCCAGATGGCGCGCGCCGCCGGCATCCACATCATCACCGCCACCCAACGCCCGTCGGTGGACGTCATCACCGGCACCATCAAGGCGAACTTCCCGACCCGCATCTCCTTCCAGGTGACGTCGAAGATCGACAGCCGCACCATCCTCGGCGAGATGGGCGCCGAGCAGCTGCTCGGCCAGGGCGACATGCTCTACATGGCCGGCGGCGGTCGCATCCAGCGCGTGCATGGGCCGTTCATCAGCGACCAGGAGGTCGAGGCGATCGTCGCCCACCTGAAGACACAAGGCTCGCCCGACTATCTCGACCAGATCACCGTTGGCGACGACGAGGACGACGGCGAGGCGGGCGGCGGCGGCGGCGGCCTCGACGGGCTGGAGGAATCGGCCGACCTCTACGACCGCGCCGTCGCCGTGGTGCTGCGCGACCGCAAGGCGTCGACGTCCTACGTCCAGCGACGCCTGCAGATCGGCTACAACCGCGCCGCCTCGATCGTCGAGCGGATGGAGCGCGAGGGCATCGTCGGCCCGGCCAACCACGCCGGCAAGCGCGAGATCCTCGTCGGCGGCGACAGCGAGGCGGCCTGACCGGCCACCTTGCGACGGACCGGGACCGCTCCCGGACGTCCACGATCCGCCGGCCCGCGGCCGCGCCGCGGCCCAGCCCGCGCCTTCACCCGGCCACAGGCGGCCATTATCGCCGAGGCCAGTGATCGATGCGCTCGACGCGCGCCGCCGTGGCGGCGCGCCCTGCAAGAAGGAGACGACCGATGGCCCACCCGTTCCGCCGCGCCGTGTTCGCGGCGATCGCCATCGCCCTTTTCGCCCCCGCTCCCGCGTTCGCCCAGGCGCCGGCCGCGGCGGCCACCGAGACGAGCGGCGAGGCGCTGGCGCGCATCAACGACTACTTCAACGGCATCCGCACGATGGCGGGCGAGTTCGTGCAGTTCGGCCCGACCGGCGGCCGCGCGGAAGGCTCGTTCGTTATCGCCCGGCCGGGCAAGGTCCGCTTCGACTATTCGCCGCCGGCGCGCATCGACATCGTCGCCGACGGCAAGTCGGTGGTGG
>CALRZT010000136.1:0-11462 GCA_943372725.1 Pseudoxanthobacter soli DSM 19599 | reverse complement strand
GCGGGCTCGCCATGACCGCTGGTGCTCTTGCCGATCTCGACGAGGGGCCCGTCCGCGTAGACGATCTCCGTCTCCGACATCTGCGCCTGCAGCTTCCGGCGCGCCGCCGGGATGTGCGAGACGATGGTGACCATCGCCTCCCGCGCCAGCCGAACGGCGGCGCCATGGGCGACCATGCCGATGCGCAAGAGCTGGGTGGCGCGCGTCACCACGCCGTGCGCCACCGGCCGCCGCTCGGCCTCGTAGGAGTCGAGCAGCGCCGCCGCTTCGCCGTGGCCGCGGATGACGAGGGCGAGCTTCCAGCCGAGATTGAAGGCGTCCTGGATGCCGGTGTTCATGCCCTGCCCGCCGGCCGGGCTGTGGATGTGGGCGGCGTCGCCGGCGATCAGCACCCGCCCCCTTCGGTAAAAGGAGGCGAGCCGTTCGTTGACGTGGAAGGTCGACAGCCACGTCGGGTCGCTGGCGACGATCCCCGCCGGTCCGTTCGCCGTGAGGTGTGCCTGCATTTCCTCGAGGGTCGGCGGCGTGTCGCCCGCCGGCTCGCCGCGCATCGCAAAGGTCCGCCAGACGTCACCGCCTATCGGAAACAGCGCGACGCTGCCGGTGGGTCCCCAGCCGATGTGGATCGACGTCGGGTCGAGGTCGCCCGCCATGCGGGTGTCCGACAGGATGAAGGTCTGCGGCTCGGTGATGCCGTCGAACTCGACGCCGAGCACCTGGCGCACCGTGCTGCGGGCACCGTCGCAGCCGACGACGAAGGCGGCCTCCACCGTCTCCTCGGACCCGTCGGCATGCTTCAGCACCGCCCGCACCGTCTCGCCGGCGGGCTCGACGGCGACCAACTCGACCGGCCGCTCGAGGTGGACGCCGGCGGAGGCGAGGTGCTCGGCAAGGATCGCCTCGGTCTTCGACTGCGGCACGATGATGGTGAAGGGATAGGCGCTGTCGACGCCCTCGGCGACCTTCAGGGCGGCGAGCTGTCGCCCGCCGTCGGTGATCTTCAGCTCGCTCAGATGCAGCCCGGCATCGAGAAAGGAGTCGATCACGCCGAGCGCCGCAAACGCCTCCAGCGTGCCGCTCCAAACCGCAAGCGCCTTCGACACCTCGGTCGGATGCGGGTTCTTGTCGACGACGCGGCAGGCGATGCCGTGGCGGGCGAGCGACAGCGCCAGCGTCAACCCGGTCGGGCCGGCACCGGCGATGAGGACGGGCAGGCTCGATGTCGACATGGCGGTTCTCCCCCGAAGAGAGCGCGGATTGGCGCACGCCCCTCATGGAGCGTCAAGGCGCACCGCAGCAGCCCGGCTGTTGTAGCGTTCCGGGGCTTGTCATAGGCTTGCGGCGCAAGGGGGGAGGATCGCCAACGTGGCCATGCCTTGCGTCGACGACGACGCGTCTGCGGCCGGAGACTGTTCGGCGGTCGCGGCTGCGGCACAGCCCCGAACCCTGCGCCAGGTCCAAAACGGTGCCTGCCTTGTGTTTGCGGTCGTCGCGGCCCTTACCGCACGCGAGGCGATCGCCGAGCCGGCCCCCAGCCGTGAGCCCGCGTCCGTCGATACGCTGGCGCGCGAGACGAGCGACCCGACCTCGGACGTCTGGATCGTACCGATCACGTTCGGCTTCACCGACACGCCGTCGGTGCCGTACCGGCAGTCGAACCAGTTCTCGATCGAGGTCCAGCCCTCGATGCCCGTCACCTTCGACGATCGCTGGCTTCTGCTGAACTTGCCAACCCTGACGCTGGCGAGCGAGGGAACCGCTGACAATACCCAGGCGACGGGGGTCGAGAACTTCACATACCTCGCCGCCGTCGGCCCGGTGACACGCGGCGTCTTCGCCTGGGCGCTCGGTCCCTATTTCTCGTTGCCCGTATCGACAGACCGGGACCTGGCCGTGAACCAGTGGCAGTTCGGCCCCGGCGGCGTGGCGAGGATCAAGACGAAGGACCACGTCGCGTCGGTGACCGTGAAGGTCGGCTTCGCTACGGCCCGCCAGCGGCAGCAGGCGGGGCAGGTCCAGATCGAGTATAACTTCCAGCGCTTCCTGCAGGATGGCTGGCAAGTCGGCCTTGGCCGGCCGACGATCGAATACACGTGGCGCCGTGGCGGCGGCGTCTGGAACGTCCCGGTCGGGCTCGACGTCGCCAAGACGACCTACTTCGGCCACCAGGCGGTGAAGTTCATGCTTCAATACGAACTGATGGCGGTGAACGCCAACCGCTGGAAGCCGCAGCATCAGCTGAGCCTCGTCGTCATGCCGGTGCTGCAGGGCCCGCACTGACGTCCCGACGCATCGCTCGCCGGCTCACACCGTCAGGTGCCGCCGCACCTCCGCCTCGTCGCGGGCCATCACGGCGCGGTCGCCGGCGACCACCACCTCGCCGCGGTCGAGGACGACGAAGTCGTCGGCGAGGTCGCGGGCGAAGTCGAAGTACTGCTCGACCAGCACGATCGCCATCGTCCCCTGGTCGCGCAGCCACTCGATGGCGCGGCCGATGTCCTTGATGATCGAGGGCTGGATGCCCTCGGTCGGCTCGTCGAGGAGGAGCAGCCGCGGCCGCGTGACGAGTGCCCGGCCGATGGCGAGCTGCTGCTGCTGGCCGCCGGAGAGGTCGCCGCCGCGCCGGCCGAGCATCGACTTCAGCACCGGGAAGAGCTCGAAGATCGTCTCCGGCACGGTGCGGTCGCGGCGGGCGAGCGGCGCATAGCCGGTCTCGAGGTTCTCCTTCACCGACAGCAGCGGGAAGATCTCGCGGCCCTGCGGCACCATGGCGATGCCGCGGCGCGCCCGGTCGTAGGACGGGATGCGCCCGAGCGGCGCGCCCTCCCAGTCGATCGTGCCGGCGGAGATCGGCTGCACGCCGGCGATCGCCCTCAAGAGCGACGTCTTGCCGACGCCGTTGCGGCCGAGGATGCAGGTGACCTTCCCCACCTCGGCCTTCAGCGAGACAGACTTCAGCGCCTGCGCGGCGCCGTAGTGGAGGTTGACGGACCGGACCTGAAGCATCGCCCTCACCTCCCCAGATAGACTTCGATGACGCGCTGGTCGTTCGAGACGTGGTCGAGCGAGCCCTCGGCCAGCACCGAGCCCTCGTGCAGCACCGTCACCTTGACGCCGAGGTCGCGCACGAAGGTCATGTCGTGCTCGACCACGACCACCGAGCGGGTCTTGTTGATCTCGACCAGCAGCGAGGCGGTCTCGGCCGTCTCGGCGTCGGTCATGCCGGCGACCGGCTCGTCGACGAGCAAGAGCTTCGGCTCCTGCGCGAGCAGCATGCCGATCTCCAGCCACTGCTTCTGGCCGTGGCTCAGATCGGCGGCGAGTGCGGCGCGACGGTGCGTCAGGCGAATGAGCGACAGGAGCTCCTCCAACCGGTCGCGCTCGATGCCGGAGAGGCGATGGCGCAGGCTCGCCCACGGCGAGCGCGGGCTTTTGAGCGCGAGCAGAAGGTTGTCCTCGACCGTGTGGCTCTCGAACACCGTCGGTTTCTGGAACTTGCGGCCGATGCCGAGGCTGGCGATCGAGGCCTCGTCGAGCTTACGAAGATCGACGCGGCCGTCGAAGACGACGTCGCCGTCGTCGGGGCGGGTCTTGCCGGTGATGACGTCCATCATCGTCGTCTTGCCGGCGCCGTTCGGGCCGATGATCGCCCGCATCTCGCCGGGCTGCAGGACAAGCGACAGGTTGTTCAGCGCCCGGAAGCCGTCGAAGGAAACCGAGACGTGGTCGAGATAGAGGAGCGAGTCCTCGGCGATGACGGCGGTGTCGGTCATGGTTCTCACTCCGCCGCGGCGCGAGCGTCGGCGGCGGTGCCGACGCCAGCCTCAGAATCGGCCGGCGGCGCCGGCCGCGCCGCCCGCCGGCGGGTCAGCTTGGCGATCAGCCCAACGATGCCCTTCGGCAGGAACAGCGTCACGGCGACGAACAGCGCGCCGAGCGCGAACAGCCAGAAGTCCGGCAGCACGCTCGTGAACGTCGTCTTGCCCCAGTTGACCAGGAAGGCGCCGATGACCGCGCCAACGAGCGTGCCGCGCCCGCCGACCGCCACCCAGATCACCGCTTCGATCGAGTTCGCCGGGGCGAATTCGCTCGGATTGATGATGCCGACCTGCGGCACGTAGAGGGCGCCTGCGATGCCGGCCATCACCGCCGACAGCGTCCAGACGAACAGCTTGTAGTGCTCCACCCGGTAGCCGATGAAGCGCGTCCGGCTCTCGGCGTTGCGGATGGCGATGAGCACCTTGCCGAGCTTCGAGCGGGTGATGAAGCGGCAGACGAGGAGCGCCCCGGCGAGCGTCAGCGCGGTGGCCGCGAACAGCGCCGCCCGCGTCGTGTTCGCCTGGATGTTGTAGCCGAGGATGTCCTTGAAGTCGGTCAGGCCGTTGTTGCCGCCAAAGCCCATGTCGTTGCGGAAGAAGGCGAGCAGCAGCGCGAACGTCATCGCCTGGGTGATGATCGACAGATAGACGCCGGTGACGCGCGAGCGGAAGGCGAACCAGCCGAAGACGAAGGCGAGCAGCCCCGGCACCACCATCGCCATCAGCATGGCGAACCAGAACATGTCGAAGCCGTACCAGTACCAGGGCAGTTCCTGCCAGTTGAGGAAGACCATGAAGTCCGGCAGGTCCGGATTGGCATAGACGCCGCGGTCGCCGATCTGCCGCATCAGGTACATGCCCATGGCGTAGCCGCCGAGGGCGAAGAAGGCGCCGTGGCCGAGCGAGAGGATGCCGCAGTAGCCCCAGACGAGGTCGACCGACAGCGCCAGCATCGCAAAGGCGAGGTACTTGCCGAACAGCTGCACCGAGGTGTTCGAGACGTGCAGCGGGCTGTCGGGCGAAAGCGTGAGGTTGGCGAGCGGCACCAGGACGGCAGCCAGCACGAGCAGGCCGACGAGGACGAGGACGCCGCCGTCGCCGAGGAGCTTGCGGGCGATCATGCTTCCACCGCCCGGCCCTTGAGGGCGAACAGCCCGCGGGGACGCTTCTGGATGAACAGGATGATGAAGACGAGCACCAGGATCTTGCCGAGCACCGCCCCGGCATAGGGCTCGAGGAACTTGTTGACGACACCGAGGGTCAGTGCGCCGACGAGCGTCCCCCAGAGGTTTCCGACCCCGCCGAACACCACCACCATGAAACTGTCGATGATGTAGCTCTGGCCGAGGTTGGGGCTGACGTTGTCGATCTGCGAGAGCGCCACCCCGGCAATGCCGGCGATGCCCGATCCGAGGCCGAAGGTCATCGCGTCGACCCACGGCGTGCGGATGCCCATCACCGAGGCCATCCGCCGGTTCTGGGTGACGGCGCGCATCTGCAGCCCGAACGGCGTGTAGCGCATCAGGAGCATCAGGGCGGCGAAGACGCAGAGCGAGAAGACGACGATCCACAGCCGCCCGTAGGTGATCGACAGCTGGCCGATCTCGAACGAGCCCGACATCCACGACGGGTTGCCGACCTCGCGGTTCGAGGGTCCGAAGGCGGTGCGCACCGCCTGCTGCAGGATCAGCGAGATGCCCCAGGTGGCGAGCAGAGTCTCCAGCGGCCGGCCGTAGAGCCAGCGGATCACCGAGCGCTCGATCGCGATGCCGACGAGGCCGGAGACGCAGAAGGCGAGCGGCAGGGCGATCGCCAGCGACCAGTCGAACAGGCCGGGAAACGAGGTGCGGATGATCTCCTGCACGACGAACGTCGTGTAGGCGCCGATCATCACCATCTCGCCATGCGCCATGTTGATGACGCCCATCACGCCGAAGGTGATGGCGAGCCCGATGGCGGCGAGCAGCAGCACCGAGCCGAGCGAGACGCCGTACCAGACGTTCTGCGCCGCCCCCCAGACGGCGAGGCTCGATTCGATGCCGGCGGCGGCATCGGCCGCCGCCTGCTGCACCGGCCCCGGGGCTTCCGAGGCGATGCTGTTCAGCAGCGAGAGGGCGTCGCGGTCGCCGCGCGCCGCCACCACGCCGATCGCGGCGATCTTCTCATCGTCGGAGGCGTCGGAGCGCAGCACCGAGGCGCCGAGCGCCTGCTCGAGGCGCGCCCGGACGGTGGCGTTCTCCTCGTCGGCCGCGGCGGACGCCAGCGCCGGCACCATCGCCGGATCGGCCGCCTTGAACATCGATTCCGCCGAGGTGATGCGCACCTGAGGGTCGCTCGCGCGCAGGCTGAGGCCGGCGACGGCGGCGGCGATGGCGCTGCGCAGGCGGTTGTTGACGCGGATGCGGTCGGTGTCGCGGCGGCCGACCGGACCGAGCACCTCGCCGGTCAGCGGGTCGACGGCAACGTCGGCGCCACCTTCTTCGCGCACCAGCACGACGCGCTTGTCGGCCTTGCGAACGTTGAGGTCGCCGGCACCGAGTGCCTCGAGAATAGGCAGGACTGCCGGATCTCCGGTGGCGGCGAGGTCGCCGATCGCCTTCTCGGCGCCGTCGAAGCCGCCCTGGCCGAGCGCGTCGACGAGGGGACGCAGCGTCTCGGTCGATGTCTGCGCCATCACCGGAGCGGCGACCAGCGCCAGCATCACGAGGAGGGTCGTCAGCGCCTTGCGGAACATGGACATGCGGTGAGCGCTCCCGGCCTTCGATCCATCCGGCGCCGCAGGGGCGGGCCGGGGGTGGCGGCGGGCGGAAGAACCTCCGCCCGCCGCCGACGTCTGGCGTCGTGTCGAGAAGCAATCCCCGCGCCGCCCACCCCATGGGCGCGCGGGGATGCCTCACATCACTGGGTGGCGCCGCCGCACTTGCCGGTGGCGACGTTGAAGTTTCCGCACTTCATCGGCGCCCGCCAGTCGGAGATCAGGTCCTTCGAGTCGGGCAGGAAGTCAGACCACTCGTCGCCGACGACGAGGCCCGAGGTCTCCCAGACGACGTCGAACTGGCCGTCGCCCTGGATCTCGCCGATCAGCACCGGCTTGGTGATGTGGTGGTTCGGCATCATCGCCGAGAGACCGCCGGTGAGGTTCGGCACGGCGACGCCGATCATCGCGTCGATGACCGCATCGGGCTCCGTGGTGCCGGCCTTCTCGACCGCCGCGACCCACATGTTGAAGCCGATGACGTGGGCTTCCATCGGGTCGTTGGTGACGCGCTTGTCGTTCTTGATGAACGTCTGCCAGGTCTTGATGAACTCCTCGTTCTCCGGCGTATCGACGCTCATGAAGTAGTTCCAGGCGGCGAGGTGGCCGACCAGCGGCTGCGTGTCGAGACCGGCGAGCTCTTCCTCACCGACCGAGAACGCCACCACCGGGATGTCGGTCGCCTTGATGCCCTGGTTCGCCAGCTCCTTGTAGAACGGCACGTTGGCGTCGCCGTTGATGGTCGAGACCACCGCCGTCTTCTTGCCGGCCGAGCCGAACTTCTTGATGTCGGCGACGATGTTCTGCCAGTCGGAATGACCGAACGGCGTGTAGTTGATCATGATGTCTTCGTCGGCGACACCCTGGGCCTTCAGGTAGGCCTCGAGGATCTTGTTGGTGGTGCGCGGATAGACGTAGTCGGTGCCGGCGAGCACCCAGCGCTCGACACCCTCGGCGGCGAGGTAGTCGACGGCCGGGATCGCCTGCTGGTTCGGGGCGGCGCCGGTGTAGAAGATGTTCTTCGAGGACTCTTCGCCCTCGTACTGCACGGGATAGAAGAGGATGCCGTTCAGCTCCTCGAAGACCGGCAACACCGACTTGCGCGACACCGAGGTCCAGCAGCCGAAGGTGGCGGCGACCTTGTCTTCGGTCAGCAGCTTGCGGGCGAGTTCGGCGAAGCGCGGCCAGTCGGAGGCCGGGTCGACGACGACGGCCTCGAGCTTCTTGCCGAGCAGGCCGCCCTTCTTGTTCTGCTCCTCGATGAGCATCAGCATGACGTCCTTGAGGGTCGTCTCGGAGATGGCCATCGTGCCGGAGAGCGAATGCAGGACGCCGACCTTGATGGTCTCTTCCTGCGCGGAGGCGGCCGTGAACGCGGCGGCTGAGACGGCGGCGGCGAGCCCGAGGGCACGGCCGGCGCGGAGCATCGAGGCGGGAAGCGCGGCAACGGCGCGCGTTGCCGTATCGGCAAGCGTCCGTGCCGCCTCGCGATGGCCTAGAGACATGGCAGTCCTCACTCTGATCTGGGTTCTGGAAGCGGCACCGAGCCCCGTTGCCGCCTGCCTCGACTGTGACCATGACCGCCAAATGGGCATATACGTCGATTGACGTACCGGCGCGCCGCGTCCTCCCCAGCCGCCACAGATCCGAGGCGCCCGCGGCACCATTCTTGCTCATCGCGCGGCGGGGGCGCGCGTCCCCGAGGCGGGGAACGACGACGGGCTCATGGCAGGACGGCAGCGCATCCTACCGGTCCGGCGCGACTACAATCGCTGGGTCGCCAACCAGACGCTGGAGGACTACGCCCTTCGCTTCACGGCGAAGAGCTCGCGGCGCTGGGCGTCGGGCCGCGTCGCGCAAACCGCCATCGGGGCGATCTCGTTCCTGGCGCTGGAGGCGATCGGCGGCGCCATCACGCTCTCCTACGGCGTCGCCAACACGATGCTCGCGACCCTGGTCGTCGGCATCATCCTCTTCCTCACCGGCCTGCCGATCAGCCACTATGCCGCCCGCTACGGCGTCGACATCGACCTTCTGACCCGCGGCGCCGGCTTCGGCTACATCGGCTCGACGATCACCTCGCTGATCTACGCCACCTTCACCTTCATCCTGTTCGCCATCGAGGCGGCGATCATGTCGTCGGCGCTGCAGCTGTGCTTCGGCATGCCGCTCTGGCTCGGCTACATCGTCAGCGCGGTGGCGGTGATCCCGCTCGTCACCCACGGCGTCACCTGGATCAGCCGCTTCCAGATCATCACCCAGCCGCTCTGGATCGTCCTCAACCTGCTGCCGGTCGGCTTCATCCTCATGCAGGACTGGCCATCGGTTGAGGCGTGGCTCGCCTTCCCGGGCCTGGCGGCGCAGGCGGCGGGCGAGGTCGACGGCCTCGACATCCTGAAGTTCGGCGCCGCGGCATCGGTGATTCTGGCGCTGATGCCGCAGATCGGCGAGCAGGTCGACATCCTGCGCTTCCTGCCGCCGGGCGCATCCGGCGACGCGAAGTCGCCCGGCAAGGGAGCACCCGGCGACGCCAAAGCCCGCCGCAACTGGCGCTGGGCGCTGCTGTGGGGCGGCCCCGGCTGGATCATCCTCGGCGCACCGAAGCTGCTGTTCGGCTCGCTGCTCGCTTATCTGGCGCTGACCCACGGCGTCTCGCCGGACCATGCCGCCGAGCCCGCCTACATGTACCAGCTCGCCTTCGGCTACGTGCTGCCGTGGCCGAACGCCGTGCTCCTGCTCACCGCCGCCTTCGTCGTCGTCGCGCAGCTGAAGATCAACGTGATGAACGCCTATGCGGGCTCGCTCGCGTGGTCGAACTTCTTCTCCCGCCTCACCCACAGCCATCCCGGCCGCGTCGTCTGGCTGATCTTCAACGTCGCCATCGCGCTCCTCCTGATGGAGCTCGGCATCTACCAGGCGCTGGAGCAGACCCTCGGCCTGTTCGCCATCGTCGCCGTCGCCTGGCTCGGCGCCATCGTCGCCGACCTCGCCATCAACAAGCCGCTCGGGCTGTCGCCGCCGGGCATCGAGTTCAAGCGCGCCCACCTCTACGACATCAACCCCGTCGGCGTCGGCGCCATGGGCATCGCCGCGACGGTGGCGATCGTCGCCTACACCGGCGTGCTCGGCGACGTCGCACAGGCGCTCGCCCCGTTCGTGTCGCTCGCCATTGCCTTCGTCGCGGCGCCGGCGATCGCCTGGGCGACGCGCGGGCGCTACTACCTCGCCCGCAAGCCGCGCGCCGCCTGGGGCCGGCTGTCGACCCTCGAGTGCCGCATCTGCGAGCACGCCTTCGAGCCCGAGGACATGGCCTACTGCCCGGCCTACGCGGCGCCGATCTGCTCGCTCTGCTGCTCGCTCGACGCCCGTTGCCACGATCTCTGCAAGCCGAAGGCGCGGCTCGAAAACCAGCTCCTCTCCGTCGTGCGAGCGTTGCTGCCGGCGCCGCTCGCCGCCCGCTTCTCGATCCGCATCGCCCAATATGCTGGGCTCTTGGCGCTGTTCACCGCCGTCATCGGCATCGTGCTGCTGCTCATCCACTTCCAGACGACGAGCTTCGCCGCGGCGAGCGCCGGCGTCATCGGGCAGGCGCTGTGGGCGGCCTTCTTCATCCTGTTCATCCTCGCCGGCATCATCGCCTGGTTCCTGGTGCTCGCCCAGGAGAGCCGCCGGGTCGCCCAGGAGGAGTCCGCCCGCCAAACGACGCTGCTGCTCAAGGAGATCGGCGCCCACCGGAAGACCGACGCCGCCCTGCAGCGCGCCAAGGAGGCCGCCGAAGCCGCCAACCACGCCAAGAGCCGCTACGTCGTGGGCTTGAGCCACGAGCTGCGCACGCCGCTCAACGCCGTGCTCGGCTACGCCCAGATCCTCGAGCGCGACGGCGCCGTGCCGCCGGAGCGGCAGAACGGCGTGCGCGTCATCCGCCGCTCGGCCGAGCACCTCTCCGGCCTGATCGACGGCCTCCTGGACATCTCCAAGATCGAGGCCGGCCGCCTGCAGCTCTACCGCAACGAGGTGCGCATCGCCGACTTCCTCGACCAGCTCGTCGAGATGGTCCGCCCGCAGGCCGAGGCGAAGGGCCTCGCCTTCATTTTCGAGCGCCGCGACGCCCTGCCTGACGTGGTCACCACCGACGAGAAGCGGCTGCGGCAGATCCTCATCAACCTCCTCTCCAACGCCATCAAGTTCACCGAAGCCGGCACCGTTTCGCTGCGCATCGGCTACCGCAACCAGGTGGCGACCATCACCGTCGAGGACACCGGCCCCGGCATCCCGGCCGAGGACCTGAAGCGCATCTTCGAGCCGTTCGAGCGCGGTGCCGACCTCGCCGCCCGCGCCGTCCCCGGCCTCGGCCTCGGGCTGACGATCACCAAGCTGCTGGCCGAGCTGATGGGCGGCGAGGTGACCGTCGCGAGCACCCCCGGCACCGGCAGCACCTTCACGGTGCGCCTGATGCTGTCGGCCGTCGCCCACCCGGTCGCCGTGCGGCCGACCCGCAGCGTCCGCGGCTATGCCGGGACGCGGCGGACCATCCTCGTCGTCGACGACGACGCCGACCACCGCGCCCTGATGCGCGAGCTTTTGGAGCCGATCGGCTTCACCGTGCTCGCCGCGCCCGACGGGCCGAGCGCCCTGATGCTCGCTGCCGAGCTGAAGCCGGACCTGTTCCTGCTCGACATCGCCATGCCCGGCATGGACGGCTGGGCGCTTGCCGGGGCGCTGCGCCACGCCGGCCACCGCGAGGCGGCGATCGTCATGCTGTCGGCCAACATCGGCGAACTCCACCCGCCCGGCGGCGAGCGCGCCTTCCACGACGAGACCCTCGGCAAGCCCTTCGACCTCGCCCAGCTACTCGACCGCCTGCAGACGCTGCTGGCGCTCGAGTGGAT
>CALRZT010000135.1:0-11468 GCA_943372725.1 Pseudoxanthobacter soli DSM 19599 | reverse complement strand
GGACTGCCCCAAACGAAGAAGTCGCGTTTCCGCAGTGTCTGGGGCACTCCGAATACCAAAAATGCACACGCAAAACCCTCCCCCCTCGCGGGGGAGGGCAGGGAGGGGGGGCCGCGGGCACAGCGTCTCGACGGGCGCACCCTCCTCCGCGGGCAGCCATCCAGGGAGGGCGCGCGATGACGCTCGACGAACGGTCGCCCGTGGTCGTCGCCGACGCGGGGCCGCTGATCCGGCTCGCAGCGGCCGGGCTGCTCGGGTCGCTGCGCGGTCTCAACCGGCGCATCGTCCTCGTCGATCGCGTCGAGGACGAGGTTTCGGCCGATCGCACCAAGCCGTTCGCCGACGAGATCGTCGCCTGGATCGAGGCGATGGGGCCGGCGATCGAGCGGGTGCGCACCGTCGAGGGCTACGGCATCGCGGCGCTGCGCGAGAGCGCGGACACGCCGGAAGCAGCCTCACTGCTCAAGCGGCGCCTGCGCGACAGCGGCGAGCGCGCCATCCGCGAATTCGTCGAAGGCTTCGAGCCGGACGACGCCTCCGCCGCGATCATCCTCTACGAGGACCGCGATGCGCCGGCGCTGATGGCGGCGGCACGGGTGCCACTGACGCTGATGACGACGCGGCGCTTCGCCCGTTTCGTCAACGACTGGGGCATCAACGTCGATGCCGTCGCAGCCATCGAGACGCTCGCCGGCCGCTACGACCTGAAGCCGTCCACAATGATCGAGATCGAACCGGCGTCCGGCGCTTCGGCCAAGTGACAACTCGCGAGTGACAAGTGAGGTGAGACCATGACCTCAGAAGCCTCCCCCGCCACCCCCCGCCTCACCGGCGGCTGCCAGTGCGGGGCCGTGCGTTATGCCGTCACCGCCGAGCCGGAGAAGCCGTCGATCTGTCATTGCCGGATGTGCCAGAAGGCGTTCGGCTCCTACTACGCGGCGCTCGCCTCGGTGAAGAAGGCGGCGTTCGCGTGGACGCGCGGCGCGCCGGCGCGCTTCCGCTCGTCGAGCCTCGTCTCGCGCGGCTTCTGCGCCGCCTGCGGCACGCCGCTCACCTACGAGTTCCACGGCGTCCCCGCGCCGGGCAGCACCGCGGCCGACGCCGTCCGGCACGGCGAGCCCCCGGAGGCGGTGGCCTCGAGCCCCGGCTTCGCCGCCCACGACGAGGTCGCCTTCTCGCTCGGCAGCCTCGACGACCCGACTTTGGTACCGCCGGTCATCCAGTACGGCATCGAGGCGCGGATGCCGTGGCTCGCCTCACTCGACCGCCTGCCCGGCAGCGTCACCGAGGACGACATGCCCCCTGGCGCCATGGAGGCGCTCGTCTCCTACCAGCACCCCGACCACGACACCGCGGACTGGCCGCCGGCGCCCGACGAGAAGGCAAGGACATGAGAGACGAGCGCGGCCTCTACCCGCCGATCGAGCCCTATGCCTCCGGCCGGCTCGATGTCGGCGACGGCCACCAGGTCTACTGGGAGATCTGCGGCAACCCGGAGGGCAAGCCGGCCGTGTTCCTGCATGGCGGCCCCGGCGCCGGCTGCTCGCCGACGCACCGCCGCCTGTTCGATCCCGAGCGCTACCGGGTGCTGCTGTTCGACCAGCGCGGCTGCGGCCGCTCGCGGCCGTCGGCGAGCCTCGAGGCCAACACCACCTGGCACCTCGTCGCCGACATCGAGCGCCTGCGCGAGATGATGGGCGTCGAGAAGTGGCTCGTCTTCGGCGGCTCGTGGGGCTCGACGCTGGCGCTCGCCTATGGCGAGAGGCACCCGGAGCGGGTGAGCGAGATGGTGCTGCGGGGCATCTTCGCGCTCCGCCGCTTCGAGCTCGAATGGTACTACCAGTGGGGCGCCTCGCAGCTCTATCCCGACAAGTGGGAGCGCTTCCTGGCGCCGATCCCGGAGGCCGAGCGCGGCGACCTGATGGCCGCCTACCACCGCCGCCTCACCGGCTCCGACCGCGCGGTCCAGCTCGCGGCCGCGAAGGCGTGGAGCGTCTGGGAGGGCGAGACGATCACGCTGATGCCGAACCCGGCGATGTCGGCGATGCACGGCAGCGACGCCTTCGCGCTCGCCTTCGCGCGCATCGAGAACCACTACTTCGTCAACGCCGGCTGGATGGAGGAGGGGCAGCTCATCGCCGATGCCCACAAGCTCCGGGCAATCCCGGGGGTGATCATCCAGGGCCGCTACGATATCGCCACCCCGGCCGTCTCCGCGTGGGACCTGCACAAGGCCTGGCCGGAGGCGGAGTTCCACCTCGTCGAGGGCGCCGGCCATGCCTTCTCCGAGCCCGGCATCCTCGAACGCCTGATCGCCGCCACCGACCGCTTCGCGGCCGGCTGAGCGAATGGACACGACCATGACCGACACGACCGCCCGCGAGCGCCTCTACCTGTTCGACACGACGCTGCGTGACGGCGCCCAGACGAACGGCATCGACTTCTCGCTCGAGGACAAGATCGCCGTCGTCGACCTGCTGGAGCGGCTCGGCGTCGACTACATCGAGGGTGGCTATCCCGGCGCCAACCCGCTCGACACCGCCTTCTTCGCCGAGACGCGGACGAAGAAGGCGACCTTCACCGCCTTCGGCATGGTGAAGCGCGCCGGCCGGTCGGTGGAGAACGACCCCGGCGTCGCCGACGTGCTGGGATCCGCGGCGGATGCGTGCTGCTTCGTGGCGAAGTCGTGGGACTATCACGTCCGCGTCGCCCTCGGCACGACGCTCGAGGAGAACCTCGTCTCGATCCGCGAGACGGTGGCCGCCACCGTGGCGGCCGGCCGCGAGGCGCTGGTCGACTGCGAGCACTTCTTCGACGGTTACGCGGCGAACCCCGACTACGCGCTCGCCTGCGCCCGCACGGCCTATGAGGCGGGGGCGCGCTGGGTGGTGCTCTGCGACACCAACGGCGGCACGATGCCGTCGCAGGTGGAAGCGGTGGTGCGGGCGGTGACGGCGGTGGTGCCCGGCGACCGCCTCGGCATCCACGCCCACGACGACACCGGCCAGGCGGTGGCGAACTCGCTCGCCGCCGTGCGCGGCGGGGCGCGACAGATCCAGGGCACGCTGAACGGCATCGGTGAGCGCTGCGGCAACGCCAACCTCGTCACCCTGATCCCGACCCTGAAGCTGAAGCCGGCCTATGCCGAGCGCTTCACGATCGGCGTCGACGACGAGGCGCTCGCCGACCTGACAGGGATCAGCCGCGCCTTCGACGAGCTCCTCAACCGCGCGCCGAACCGGCATGCGCCCTATGTCGGCGAGGCGGCGTTCGCCACCAAGGCCGGCATCCACGCCTCGGCGATTTTGAAAGATCCCCGCACCTACGAGCACGTGGCGCCGGAGACCGTCGGCAACCGACGGCGCGTGCTCGTTTCCGACCAGGCCGGCAAGTCGAACCTCGTCCACGAGCTCGACCGCGTCGGCATCACGGTCGCCAAGGACGACCCGCGCCTCGACCGCCTGCTCGCCGACGTCAAGGCGCGCGAGGCGGAGGGCTACGCCTACGAGGGGGCGGACGCCTCCTTCGCGCTGCTCGCCCGCCGGGCGCTCGGCACGGTGCCGCGCTTCTTCGACGTGAAGAGCTTCCGGGTGATGGTGGAGCGCCGCTTCAACGCCGTCGGCGAGCTCGTCACGGTGTCGGAGGCGGTGGTGAAGGTGGTGGTCGACGGCGAGGAGATCCTCTCGGTCGCCGAGGGCAACGGCCCGGTCAATGCGCTGGACATCGCGCTGCGCAAGGACCTCGGCCGCTACCAGGCGATCATCCGCGACCTCGAGCTCGTCGACTTCAAGGTGCGCATCCTCAACGGCGGCACGGGCGCCACGACGCGCGTGCTGATCGAGAGCCGCGACGGCGACGGCGACCGCTGGTTCACTGTCGGCGTCTCGCCGAACATCGTCGACGCCTCGTTCCAGGCGCTGACCGACTCGGTGACCTACAAGCTGATCAAGGAAGGTGCCGCGACGGCGAGCGGCGCCGTGGCGGCGCTTCGGAAGGCGGGGTGAGGCGGCGGGTTGGCGGGTTTGCAGGCGGAGAGGCCAAGGGGCTGACGGACTGCCCGCCGATCGGTCGCTGCCAGGTTTCGTCTTCGCCAGCGACGTCGAACCCGCGGCGCCCCCTCCCTACCCTCCCCCGCAAGGGGGGAGGGTTGCGGCAGTGTTCCTGGCCGATGACCCTGCCCAAAACTCGACGCGAACCCTCCCCCCTCGCGGGGGAGGTGGCCGGCGAAGCGGTCGGAGAGGGGGCCGCCGCGGGTGATGCGCTTGCGGGGATCCCAGGGCATCAGCCGCAGCGTGAAAGCGCGCAGACCTGCGGCGACGGAAGACAGCGCGGCAGTCGCCCCGCCCCTCACATCCGCCGCAGGGCCACCGCGTCCTGCTTGCGCCCGGCTGCAGCACCATGGACGGCCTCCAACCGCGGCAACAGGTCGGCGACCTCGGCCACCACCTCGTAGCGCAGCTCGTAGCCGGGGCGGATGAAGGCCTCGGCGCGCATGTGGTCGAGGAGATCGACCAGCGGCCGCCAGAAACCGTCGACGTCGAGGAGGGCGATCGGCTTGTCGTGCTGGCCGAGCTGCGCCCAGGTCATCATCTCGACGACCTCCTCCAGCGTGCCGATGCCGCCCGGCATCGCCACGAAGGCATCCGACTTCTCGAACATCAGCCGCTTGCGCTCGTGCATGTCGGCGGTGACGACGAGATCGTCGGCGTCCTTCAGCATCACCTCGCGGTCGGCCAGGAACTGCGGGATGATGCCGGTGACGGCGCCGCCGTGGGCGAGCACCGAGCGCGCGATACGCCCCATCAGCCCGACCGAGCCGCCGCCATAGACGAGGCGCACGCCGGCACCGGCCAGGGTGCGGCCGAGCTCGTCGGCCACCGTGGCGTAAAGGGGATTGCGGCCCGGCGCCGAGCCGCAATAGACGCAGACACTGTTGATCGATCGCATGTCCCTCTGTCGCACCGCACAAGAAGGGGCGTCAAGCCGCAGGGGTGCGCGGAGCGTCGCCGCATTGACATCGCGGGCGGCCGCGCGACCTATCGCGGGGACAAGGAGCCTCAGATGACGGGAAGCGACACCCTCGAGCCCGCGGCGACGGGACCGGCAACGGAGCGGACGACGGTCGATCCGGCCGAGGTCGCCCGCTTTTCAGCGCTCGCCAACGAATGGTGGGACCCGCGCGGCAAGCTCGCGCCGCTGCACCGGCTCAACCCGATCCGGCTGCAGTACATCAAGGACGCCTGCGCGCGCCGCTTCGCCCGCGACCCGAAGGACAGCCAGGCGCTGGCCGGGCTCTCGATCCTCGACGTCGGCTGCGGCGGCGGGCTGCTGTCGGAGCCGCTCGCCCGCATGGGCGCCCGCGTCACCGGCATCGACCCGTCCGACCGCAATGTCGCGGTCGCCAGCCTGCATGCCGAGCGTGCCGGCGTCGCTGTCGACTACCGCGCCACAACGGCGGAAGAGATCGCGAACGCCGGCGAGCGCTTCGACGTCGTGCTGGCGATGGAGGTGGTGGAGCACGTCGCCGACGTGCCGGCCTTCGTCGCGGCCTGCGCCTCGATGGTGAAGCCGGGCGGGCTGTTCCTCGCCGCCACGATCAACCGCACGCCGAAGGCGTTCCTGCTCGCGATCGTCGGCGCCGAGTACGTGCTGCGCTGGCTGCCGCGCGGCACCCACTCCTATGACAAGCTGGTGCGCCCCTCGGAGCTGTCGTCGGCGGTGACGGAGGCAGGGCTCCTCGTGCAGGAGACGATCGGCGTCGTCTACGACCCGCTGCGCGACCGCTGGTCGACGGCGGCCGACACCGACGTGAACTACATGCTGCTCGCCGGCCGCGGCTGACGGGATCCGCCCGCGGGCGGCGTCGTCAGTTGCGGTCTTCCGGCAGGATCGGCAGGGCGTGGACCTCGATGCCCTCGTCGAGGAGCGCCTCGACCTCGTCGCGCGAGGCCTGGCCGTAGATGCCGCGGGCATCCGCCTCGCCATAGTGGATCTTGCGCGCCTCCTCGGGGAAGCGCGGGCCGACGTTTTCGGCGTTCTCCTCGACGTGGCGCCGTAGCTGCCGCAGCATCTCGGCGAGAGCGGCCGCACGCGGGTCGGGCAGCGTCACCGGCACGGGCGGCGGCGGCAGCGAGACGGGCACGCCGGCGGCCGCCGCGGGCGGCGCCTCGGGCACCGCCGGGGCGGCGGCGATCGCCGCGGCGATCTCGGCGCGCTTGCGCGAGGTCGAGACGGCCGGCGCCATCAGCGCGCGCGTCACCGCGTGGGAGCCGCACACGGGGCAGGACAGGAGATCCGCCGCCTGCTGGCGCTCGAAGTCGTCGGAAGAGCGGAACCAGGCCTCGAAACCGTGCTCCTCACGGCACTCGAGGGCGTAGCGGATCAAGACGCCGCCCTCCGGCCGGCGGCGTCGACCGGCGGCAGGTCGGGGACGGCGAACAGCCGGTCGTTCCTCAAGGCCGGGATGCGGCCCCGCGCCTCCGTCACCTTCGCAGGATCGAGGTCGGCGAAGATGACGCCCGGCTCGGTGCCGGCCTCGGCGAGGACGACGCCCCAGGGGTCGATGATCAGGCTGTGGCCATAGGTCTCGCGGCCGTCCTCGTGGGTGCCGCCCTGGGCGGCGGCGACGACATAGGCGCCGCACTCGATGGCGCGGGCACGCATCAACACGTGCCAGTGCGCCTCGCCGGTCTGACGGGTGAAGGCGGCGGGGACCGCGAGCAGGCCGGCACCGGCCTTGGCGAGCGCGCGAAAGAGGTGCGGGAAGCGCAGGTCGTAGCAGATCGCGAGGCCGAGGCGCAGGTCCGCGGGCGCGCCAGGCAGGTCCACCGCCACCGCCTGCTCGCCGGGGCTATAGGTGTTCGATTCCCGCCAGCTCTCGCCATTGGCGAGGTCGACGTCGAACATGTGGATCTTGTCGTACTTGGCGATCACCGCGCCGTCCGGGCCGATGACGAAGGCGCGGTTGGCGACGCCGTCCGGCGTGTGGATGGCGAGCGAGCCGATGTGGATGACGATGCCGAGCTCGGCCGCCACTTCGCTGAGGCGGGTGAGGGTCGCGTCCTCGGCCTCCGAGGCGATCTTGGAGAGCACGGCGGCGCGGTCGCGGTCGAGGAGGTTGGTCATCTCCGGGGTGACGACGTAGCGCGCGCCGCCTTTCGCCGCCGTGCGGATCAGCGCCTCGGCGGCCGCGATGTTGTCGGCGACGGTGCGGCCCGAGCGCATCTGCGCGCAGGCGACGCGGAAGGTCTCGGAGGCCATGGTTGTCTCCTTCAGGACGGCGGTCCCGGTCAGGCCGCGAGCAGCGGGTCGAGCTTGCCGGCGCCGTCGAGGGCATAGAGATCGTCGCAGCCGCCGACGTGGGTGTCGCCGACGAAGATCTGCGGATAGGTCGCCCGGCCGGAGCGCTGGATCATCTCGGCGCGCAGCTCCGGACGCCCAGTCGCGTCGATCTCCTCGAACGCGGCGCCCTTCTTCTCGAGCAGGCTCTTCGCCGCCGAGCAGTAGCCGCAGGCCTGACGCGTGTAGATGACGACCTTTGCCATGATGCCCTCGCAACGTCGCTGCGTCGCGGAAAGTTCAGATCCGTCTAAGTAGGTGAGAGGACTGGGGTCTGGCAAGGTGGGGGCCTGCCCGGCGCCGGCGCGGCGGCGTCAGATCCCCTCGCCCTGCACCACCCGGGCGAAGACGAGCACGTCCACCCGGGCCGCCCCGCCGCGCTTCAGGGCCTTGGTCGCCGCCGCCACGGTGGCGCCGGAGGTGAGCACGTCGTCGACCAGCACGAGGCGCCGGCCTTCGACGGCGGCCTTGCGCCCGGCCGGCACGCGGAAGGCGCCGCGCACGTTGTCGGCGCGCTCGCCCTTGTCGAGACCGACCTGGTGCGGCGTCGCCCGCACCCGCTCAAGCGCGAACGGATCGACCATGACGCCGGCGCTGCGGCCGACGACGCCGGCGATCGCCGCCGCCTGGTTGAAGCGCCGCGTCCACAGCCGCCGCGGGTGCAGCGGCACCGGCACCAGCGCATCGGCATCCGTCAGCAGGTCGCGGCCGGCGCGCGCGGCCATCCTGCCCATCAGCGCCGCCACCTCGCCGCGGTCGCGGTACTTCAGCGCGTGCACGAGGTTGCCGGCGACGTCGCCATAGCGCACGGCGGCGCGGGCGCGGTCGTAGGGCGGCGGGTCGGCGATGGCGGCGGCTGACAGCGCCCCCTCGCCGAGATCGAAGGAGAACGGCGTGCCGAGCCGCTCACAGAACGGCCGCTCGATCGGCGCGAGCCCGCCCCAGCACGTCACGCACAGCGCGTGATCGTCGGCGACCGGGCGGCGGCAGGCGAGGCAGACCGGCGGCAGGGCGGTGTCGAGGACGGCGCGGCCGAGGCGCAGCATCGCGTGGCCGGCGGCGGCGAGGCGTGCGCGCACGGCCACCGGCCGCCGTACGGCCGGCTCCGCCGCCATCCCCTCGGGCAGCCATTCGCTCATGGTGTTGATCGTAGCGCGGGGCCGGCTTTGCCGCGAGCGGTGACCGACGGTCCCGCTACTGATCGAAGACGATGCGCAGGCGGCGCCGGCCGCCGTGGTCCTGCACCTCCGAGCAGTCGGCGCGGTCCAGAACCAGCCGGCGCTGCACGGCCTGCATGTAGGCGTCGACGTCCTCGATGTCGTCGAGGCTCGACGGCGGCTTTGGCGGCGGCATCTTCTCGAGGCTGACGCCGGCCGGCAGCATCGCCGTCAGCGCCGCCATGGCATCCGTCGCCTCCACCGTCAGGTCGAGACCCTCGCCGCCGCCCTCGCGGCGCACCAGGTCGGCGACCTCCTCGGCCGCCAGCACCATCATGCCGGCGACGTCGCGCGCCATGCCGAGGCGGGCGGTGGCGTCGCGGACGAACCCGGTCATCTCCGGCAATTCCGCGGCGGTGAAGGCGCGGGCGCGCTTGCGGCGCTGGCCGAGGCCGAGCACCAGCGTCAGCACCACGGCGCAGACGATCGCCACCGTCAGGCTGGAGCGCGTCACGGCGGCGAGCGCCGGCGGCAGGCCGGCGAAGAAGCCGGGGTAGGCGTCGTGCGCCATCACCAGCAGGATGGACAGGCCGACGACGAGGATGCGGCGGTTGTCGAGGGCGCGCGAGGCGATGACGAACAGGCCGTTCATGATGATGAAGGCGGCCGAGAAGAGTAGCACCGCCCCGGAGATCTCCTGTGGCACCATCAGGGCGACGGCGCGGACCGGCGGCAGCAGGCTCATGGCGATCAGGATCAGGCCGGCGAGGATGCCGACCGCGCGCGACAGCACGCCCGCCGCCACCGACAGGCCGACGCTGCCGGAGAACGAGTTGGTGCCGAGCGAGCCGAGGATCGCCGAGGTCAGCGTCGAGACGCTGTCCGACAGGATGCCGCGGGCGATCTGGCGGTAGTCGGGCCGCCGCCAGCCGGGGGTGGCGGCGCGCTGCGCCGTCGTCACGTCACCGGCGGTGCGGAGCGCGCAGGCGAGGCCGGCGATGACGAAGCCCGGCAGCAACGCGAGGTCGAAGGTCGGCACCGGGAAGAACGGCATCGGCACGTCGATCAGGCCGATCTGGTCCCAGGCCGGCAGGCGGGTGAGGTCGAACTCGCCGAAAAACGGCGCGGCGATCAGGCCGACGACGAGGCCGACGAGGGCGGCAAGCGTCTTCAGCGAGCCGGGCAGGTAGACGGCGGCGAAGATCATCACGATGACCGTCAGCCCGCCGAGCCCGGGGGCCGCGGCGCGGTCGATCGCGGCACCGTGCGGGTCGAGCGAGAAGATCAGCCGGAAGCCGACCATGCCGAGCAGGATGCCGATGGTGACGATGACGACGCCGGCGAGTTCCACCGAGACGAAGTGGCGGATGCGCCGGAGGATGAGCCCGAAGCCAAGCTCGACGAGGGCCGCGATCATCAGCATGCCGGCCATCAGCGGCAGGCCGCCTCGCTCCACCGCGAGCAGGATCGGCGGCATGTAGGCGGCGGTGAAGGTGGTGGGCACCAGGAGCCGCGAGCCGAGCGGCCCGAGGCCGCGGCACTGCAGCAGCGTGCCGATGCCGAGCACCAGGAAGGCGAGGCCGATGAAGCGCTCGCCGTCGACGCTGCCGGCCGGCAGCGCGTTCAGCACGATCACCGGAAAGGCGATGTTGATCGCCGTCAGCACGCCGACGTGCTGGGCGGCGCTGCCGACGAGCAGGCCGAGCGGCGGCCGCGTGTCGGGTCCGTAGACCGTGCGGGTGCCGTCGCTCATCGCCGGCGCACGGTCCCGCCGTCCGCACCGGACGCCCTCAGCCGTTTCGCCCGGTCCGTCAGCATCGCCGCGTCGCCTCCCCCGCCGGGCGTCGCGCCGGCCCGCAGCGCGAACGTGCCCCGGCGCGGCGCCGGTGTAAACGGGCCCGGCGCCGCTGCCGCATCGCCAGACCTGGGGCACCCGGCTGGGACGTCCAGGGGCGACGGGCCGCCATCGACCCGTCCCCATTTCGGTGCTAGCGCATCGGCGATGCAGACCGCCGCACCGTTCGACCGCACCCTCCTCGCCGCCCGCCGGCGCCGCGCCCTCGCCCGTCATCCCGACGGCGGCGGCTTCCTGCGCGACGCGGTGGCGGACGACGTCGCCGATCGGCTCGCGGCGGTGAAGCGCGACTTCGCGCGCGCCCTCGATCTCGGCAGCGGCGGCCGTGTCGCGGCGGTGCTGCGGGCGCGCGGCGTGCCCGAGGTGGTGCGCGCCGACGTGCTCGCCGCGGAGGCTGGCGGTGGCGGACCGGACGTCGTGCTCGACGAGGAGGCGCTGCCGTTCGCGGCCGCGAGCTTCGACCTCGTGGTGGCGACGCTAACGCTGCAGGCGGTGAACGACCTGCCCGGCGCGCTCATCCAGATCCGCCGCGCCCTGAAGCCCGACGGGTTGTTCCTCGCGGCCGTGCTCGGCGGCGACACCCTCACCGAGCTGCGCACGGCGCTGATCGCCGCGGAGGCCGAGCTCACCGGCGGGGCGGCGGCGCGCGTCGCCCCCTTCGCCAGCCTGCAGGATCTGGCGGCGCTGCTGCAGCGGGCGGGCTTCGCCCTGCCGGTCGCCGACGTCGACCGCCTCACCATCCGCTACGACAGCCTGTTCTCGCTCGTCCGCGACCTCGCCGAGGCCGGCGCGACGAGCCCGCTCGCCGACCGCCCGCGCATGCCGCTGCGGCGCGCGGTCCTGCTGCGAGCAGCCGAGATCTATGGCGAGCGCTTCGCCGACCCCGACGGCCGGGTGCGGGCGACGCTCGACGTCGTCTCCCTCTCCGGCTGGGCCCCGCACGAGAGCCAGCCGAAGCCGCTGAAGCCTGGGTCCGCGACGCACCGCCTGGCGGATGTGCTGAAGGACGGGGGGTAGCGTTCGGCCGTCGATGTGGCGATGCGGCGACGCCGCATGCGGCCGGGAACGTTGAATTCGCTGCGCCCCCCTCCCTGCCCTCCCCCGCGTGGGGGGAGGGT
>CALRZT010000134.1:0-11470 GCA_943372725.1 Pseudoxanthobacter soli DSM 19599 | reverse complement strand
AGCCGATCAGCGCCTGCGGGTCGTCCCCGAAGGCGTTGACACGGATCTCGCCCCGCACCCCGTGCGCCGCACCGAGGCGCGCGACGAGCAGGCGGCGCCCCGCCGTGGCGCCGGCTCCGCTCATTCGGCGGTGGCGGACTCGGCGGCCTTGGCGCGGGCCTCGGCGCGCTCCTTGGCCTTGGCGCCCGGCTCGGCCTTCTTCGGGTTGTTGCGGGCTTCGCGCTTGGCCAGGCCGGCGGCGTCGAGGAAGCGCAGCACGCGGTCGGTCGGCTGCGCGCCCTGGGACAGCCAGTGCTCGATGCGCTCGTTGACGAGTGTCACGCGCTTCGGGTCGTCCTTGCCGAGCAGCGGGTCGAAGGTGCCAACGCGCTCGATGAAGCGGCCGTCGCGCGGGCTGCGGGCATCGGCGATGACGATGCGGTAGTAGGGACGCTTCTTGGCGCCGCCGCGGGCGAGCCGGATCTTCAAGGACATCGTGTTCTCCTGGTCGTCAGTTCGTGTGGTTTGTCGGTTCGTCGGGACTGCAGAAAACGTGAGAGCGCGGGACCGGCTACTTCTTGCGGCCGATGCCGGGGAAGCCGCCGAGGCCGGGCATCTTCGCCCCGCCCATGCCGGGCAGGCCGGGGATGCCGCCGGGAAGGCCCTTCATCAGGCCGGGCGGCAGGCCGCCCGGCATGCCGCCCATGCCACCGGGCAGCTGGCCCGACTTCGCGAGCTTCTCGAGCTCGGCCGGGTCGATCTTCGGGGCACCGCCGCCCATCAGGCCGCCGAACAGGCCGCCCTTTCGCTTGCCCATGGCCTTCATCATGTCGGCCATCTGGCGGTGCATCTTGAGGAGCTTGTTGACGTCCTCGACGCGGGTCCCGGACCCGGTGGCGATGCGGCGCTTGCGGCTCGCCTTGAGGAGGTCGGGCTTGCGGCGCTCGGCCGGGGTCATCGAGGAGACGATGGCGATCTGCCGGCCGATCATCTTGTCGTCGAAGCCGGCGGCGGCGAGCTGGCCCTTCATCTTGCCGACGCCCGGCATCATGCCGAGCAGGCCAGACATGCCGCCCATGTTCTTCATCTGGCGCAGCTGCTCGGCGAGGTCGTCGAGGTCGAACTCGCCCTTCTGCATGCGGGCGGCGGCCTTGGCCGCCTTCTCCGCGTCGATCGTCTCGGCCGCCTTCTCGACGAGGGCGACGATGTCGCCCATGCCGAGGATGCGGCCGGCAACGCGCTGCGGGTCGAAGTCCTCGAGCGCGTCCGACTTCTCGCCGACGCCGAGGAGCTTGATCGGCTTGCCGGTGACGGCGCGCATCGACAGCGCGGCACCACCGCGGCCGTCGCCGTCCACCCGGGTCAGCACGATGCCGGTGACGCCGACGCGCTCGTCGAAGGTGCGGGCGACGGTGACGGCGTCCTGGCCGGTCAGGCTGTCGGCGACGAGCAGGATCTCGTGCGGACGCGCGATCCGTTTGATCTCCGCCATCTCGTGCATCAGCGGCTCGTCGACGTGCAGGCGACCCGCGGTGTCGAGGATGACGACGTCGTAGCCGCCGAGGCGGGCGGCGTTCATAGCCCGCTCGGCGATCTGTGTCGGCGTCTGGCCGGCGACGATCGGCAGGGTGGCGACGCCGTTCTGCTCACCGAGAACGCGCAGCTGCTCCTGCGCGGCCGGGCGGCGGACGTCGAGCGAGGCCATCAGCACCTTGCGCTTGTCACGCGTCTGCAGGCGCCGGGCGATCTTGGCGGTGGTGGTGGTCTTGCCGGAGCCCTGCAGGCCGACCATCATGATCGGCACCGGGGCGGCGGCGTGCAGGTCGATCGGCGCCGCCTCGCTGCCGAGCATCTCGACGAGCTGGTCGTGGACGATCTTGACGACCATCTGGCCGGGGGTGACGGACTTCACCACCTCGGCGCCGACGGCGCGGGCGCGCACCTTGTCGACGAACGAGCGCACGACGTCGAGCGCCACGTCCGCCTCGATCAGCGCACGGCGCACCTCGCGCAAGGCGAGATCGACATCGGCCTCCGACAGCGCACCGCGCCGCGTCAGCTTGTCGAATATGCCGCCGAGGCGGTCGGACAGGCTCTCGAACATGCCGTCTCCGTGGGTCGGACGTGGGAACCGTCCGCTCGCGAGGTCGGGCCGGACCGCCAACGCAAAACGCACCCGCGGGCGAAAATCGCTGGCGGGTGGGGACCTCCGGGATCAAGTCCCGGTCGGTGTCTCGGCGTCGGCGGAAGCCGGATGCGCGGTTTCTCTAGGCTTCAATCGCGGCGCGGTCAAGGCGGCCGGTCCGCCGTGGCCACTCCTTGCGGGTCGATGACCGGCTCGACGGTTGTCATGACGCCGTGAAAAGGGTTGATGTGCGCCATTCGCGCCTCGCACAGGGAAGCCGTATGACCGTCACCGCCGCCGAGCGCCGGCTCGATCGCGCCCGCGAGGCCCTGAAGCACCTGCACGAGGCGCTAGCGCTCGATTTCGCTGTCGAGCTGTGGGACGGCTCGCGCGTGCCGGCCGACGCCCCCGCCGACGGGCTGCGCATCACCATCGCCGACGAGGCGGCAATGCCGGCGCTGATCCGGCGGCCGTCGCTCGCCACCCTGATCGACCTCTATGTGCGCGGCGCCGTCGACATCCGCGGCGGCACGCTGTTCGAGTTCGCACAGCGCCGGCCGAAGCTGCGCGGCTCCGACATCCGCCGGCGCGTGGACAAGCCGCTGCTGATCCGCACGCTCTTGCCCTTCGTCTTCACCTCGGCGGTGTCCTCACGCCCGGCCTTCGACGACGAGCTCGACGCCGGCGCCGCCGCGACGCGCGGGCGCGGCAGCGCCCAGGCCGACATCGAGTTCCACTACGACGTCTCCAACCGCTTCTACGAGCTCTTCCTCGATCCGGAGATGGTCTACAGCTGCGGCTACTTCACCGACTGGGGCAACGACATCGCCACGGCGCAGCGCGACAAGCTCGACATGATCTGTCGGAAGCTGCGGCTGAAGCCCGGCGACCGCTTCCTCGACGTCGGCTGCGGCTGGGGCGCGCTCGTCTGCCACGCGGCAACCCACTACGGCGTGACGGCCCACGGCGTGACGCTGTCGCCCGAGCAGCTCGCGCGCGCCAAGGAGCGCATCGTCGAGCGCGGCCTCGAAGGCCGCGTCACCGTGGAGCTCAAGGACTTCCGCGCGCTCGAGGGCCGCTTCGACAAGATCGCCTCGATCGGCATGTTCGAGCACGTCGGCCTCGGCAACCACGAGGCCTATTTCCAGGCGATCCGGCGGCTGCTGAACGACCGCGGGCTCTACCTGCACCACGCCATCACCCGGCGCGGCCGCGTCTCCGACCGCGCCTTCCGCCGCAAGCGGCCGGAATATGCGGCGATGACGCGCTACATCTTCCCCGGCGCGGAGCTCGACCACATCGGCATGACGGCGAAGAACCTCGAATCGCACGGCTTCGAGGTCCACGACGTCGAGGCCTGGCGCGAGCACTACGCCCGCACCACCGAGCTGTGGGCGCGCCGGCTGATGGCCGAGCGCGAGGCGGCGATCGCCGAGGTCGGCGAGCGGCGCTTCCGCATGTGGGTACTCTATCTGTCCGGCGTGTCGCTCGCCTTCGAACGCGGCACCCTGCAGATCTTCCAGACGCTCTCCTCCAAGCGCGGCCGGGGCGCGTCCGGGCTGCCGCCGACGCGCGCCGATCTCTACCGCTGAGCGACGCCGCGCCGGTCAGTCGCGCGTGGCGGCGTCGACGCCGGCCGTGTCGTAGTACTCGAAGAAGCTGACGATGCGGCCGTCGCGGAAGCGCACGACATCGGCCTTGTCGGTCTCCACCACCCGGCCGGTACGGCGGTGGCGGAAGCCGCAGCGCCCGAGCGCGACGACCCGGTCGCCCTGGGCGACGTAGTCGTCGATGACGTAGTGCAGCATCTCCCACTCGCGCCCGAGACCCTCGAAATAGCGCTCGACGTCGCCCTTCGTCTTGCCCGAGCGGGTGAACTCCATGCCGACCCCGCCGTCCGCGAGCGAGCGCCAATCGACGTCGTCGGCGATGATGTCGAGGAACGCGCCGAAGCTCGCCCCCTTGGTGTCGTTCCAGGCCGCGTAGAGCGGACGCAGCAGCGCGACGTTCTGTTCCTCCGACGTCATCGTGACCTCCCCGTCGCCGGAGGCTGGGGCACCGACGATGGGGATAAACTACACCGAAACTCCGACGACCTTGCTCACGAGTGCGTGGACATCCGAATGCGGGGAGCGTCGCCCGTCAGTCGCGCCAGCGAGTGGCGCGCAGTTCCGCCCAGCGGGCGAGGCGGTCGCCGAGGATCTTCTCGAAGCCGCGCGGCGTCGGCCGATAGAACTGCTGCCGTCCAAGCGCCTCGGGGAAATAATCCTGGCCGGAGAAGGCGTCCGGCTCGTCGTGGTCGTAGCGGTAGCCGGAGCCGTAGCCCTCGGACTTCATCAGCTTCGTCGGGGCGTTGAGGATGTGCTTCGGCGGCACGAGCGAGCCGCCCTCCTTCGCCGTTCGCATCGCCGCCTTGTAGGCGACGTAGGCGGCGTTCGATTTCGGTGCGGTGGCAATGTAGATCGCCGCCTGGGCGAGCGCCAGCTCACCCTCGGGCGAGCCGAGGAAGTGGTAGGCGTCCTTGGCCGCGTTGCAGATCACGAGGGCCTGCGGATCGGCGAGGCCGATGTCCTCGACCGCCATGCGCACCAGCCGACGAGCGACGAACAGCGGGTCCTCGCCGGCATCGAGCATGCGGCAGAGGTAGTAGAGCGCCGCGTCGGGGTCGGAGCCACGCACCGCCTTGTGCAGGGCCGAGATGACGTTGTAGTGGCCGTCGTCCGACTTGTCGTAGATCGGCGCGCGGCGCTGCAGGATCTCCTGCAGGCGGACGGCGTCGAAGACCTCGCCCTCGCCGGCGGCGCGCCAGACCTCCTCGGCGAGCGTCAGCGACGCCCGGCCGTCGCCGTCGGCCATGCGCACGAGCACCGCGCGCGCCTCCGCGTCGAGCGGCAGCGGACGACCTTCGACCTCCTCGGCGCGGGCGAGCAGCTGCGCCACCGCCGCCTCGTCGAGCGGTCGGAAGACCAGCACCTGCGCCCGCGACAGGAGCGCGGCGTTGAGCTCGAAGGACGGGTTCTCGGTGGTGGCGCCGATGAGCGTGACGGTGCCGTCCTCCATGACGGGCAGGAAACTGTCCTGCTGCGCCTTGTTGAAGCGATGGATCTCGTCGACGAAGAGGAGCGTGCCCTTGCCGATGCGGCGGCGGCCGCGGGCGCCGTCGAACAGCTTCTTGAGCTCGGCGACGCCGGTGTGGATGGCCGAGACCTGCTCGAAGTGCAGGTCCGTCTCGCGGCTCAGGAGCCGGGCCACCGTCGTCTTGCCGGTGCCGGGCGGGCCCCAGAAGACGAGGCTGCCGACGCGGCCGGAACGCAGCATGCGGGCGAGCGTGCCATCCGGGCCGACCAGGTGGTCTTGGCCGACGACTTCCGACAGACGGGTCGGGCGGAGCCGGTCGGCGAGCGGCCGCGGCGCATCGCTCTCGAAGCCGGCCGCGGCGAAGAGGTCGCTCATCCCGTCTCCCGTTCCAACAAAAGGGGCGCTCAGCCCCGGAGTGCCAGCCGCAGCAGTTCGCCGCCGCGATCGACGACGAGACGCCAGGTGCCCGGGCGCTCGCGCATCATCTGCTCCAGCGTGCGCGTCGTGTCGACCCGCTCGCCGTTCACCTCGACGACGACATCGCCCGGCGCGAAGCCGATTGAGGCGGCGGGGGAGCCGGGCGTCACCGCCGCGACGACGACGCCGGTCTTGCCCGCCGGCAGCTTCAGCTCCTCGCCGACCGCCGGTGACAGGTTCATCACCGTCGCCCCCGACAGGGGGGCATAGCCGCCGATGGTCCGCTCGTCGCGCGGCACCGTCTCCGGGGGCGGGCCGAGGCGGACGGTGACGGTCCGCTCACGCCCCCCGCGGATGATGGTGAGCGTTGTCTCGCCCTCCGTGCCGCGCGTCGTGAAGCGGTAGCCGAAGGCGTCCGGGTCATCGACCGCGACGCCGTCGACAGCGACGACGACATCGCCGGCGCGCAGCCCCGCCGCTTCCGCTGGCCCGTCGTCATAGACGGTCGTGACGATGGCGCCGCGCGGCCGGTCGAGGCCGAGGCCTTCGGCGATCTCGGCGGACACGGCCTGCAACGTCGCCCCGAACCACGGGCGGCGCACCACCGTGCCGGTGCGGGCGGCATCGACGACGAGCCGCACCATGTTCGACGGGATGGCGAAGCCGATGCCGTTGGAGCCGCCGCCACGCGAGAAGATCGCCGTGTTGATGCCGACGAGGCGGCCGGCCATGTCGACGAGGGCGCCGCCGGAGTTGCCGGGATTGATGGCGGCGTCGGTCTGGATGAAGAACTGGTAGTCGGTGATGCCGACCTGGGTGCGGGCGACCGCCGAGACGATGCCCTGGGTCACCGTCTGGCCGACGCCGAACGGGTTGCCGACGGCGAGCACGATGTCGCCGACCTCCAGCGCGTCCGATTCGCCGAAGGGGACGGTCGGCAGGCCCTCGGGTGCGCCGCGGATCTTCAGAACCGCGAGATCCGAGCCCTCGTCCTTCAGCACCACGTCGGCGTCGAACTCGCGCCGGTCGGTGAGGGCGACGCGGACCTCGTCGGCGTTCTCGATGACGTGATGGTTGGTGACGACGAGGCCGCCCTCGACGATGACGCCGGAGCCGAGGGACGACTGCAGGCGCTGGCGGGGGCCTTCCCCGCCGCCGTCGCCGAAGAAGCGGCGGAAGAAGGGGTCGTCGAAGAAGGGGGACAGCGACCGCGTCGCGACGACGCGCGAGGCATAGACGTTGACGACCGCCGGCACGACGCGGCGCACCACCGGGGCGAAGGAGAGCGTGATCTCGGCCTGCTCGGTCGGCACGCGGCGGACCGTGTCCGCGCCCGCGGCGGCCGATGCGATGACGAGCAACGCCCCCATCACGGCCGCGAGCGTGGGCCGCGCGGCGGTCCCCGGCGGCGACGCCCCGCCACCCGCCTGCCGCCGCTTCCGCCCCGTCATCGCCGCAAAGCTCATGCCATTCCGTCCCGACTGCGTCGCCCGGCGTTCCATGCTAGGCGTTCGTGGCGCCCGCAAGGAACACGGGCCCATACATCGTCGCTCGGCCGCCGGGGGGCAAGGCGAAGCCGGCACAGTCTTCGGGGGAGGACGAACGGGTGCGTCGCAGGACCTTTCTCACCGGCCTCGCGGGCACGGCGGCCGCCACCGGCCTCGCCGCCCCGGCCGTGGCCCAGACGACACCGACGGTGCGCTGGCGCCTGACCTCGAGCTTCCCGCGGTCGCTCGACACCATCTACGGCGCGGCCGAGGTGTTCTCGAAGGCGCTCGCGGAGGCGACCGACGGCGGCTTCCAGGTGCAGGTGTTCGCGCCGGGCGAGATCGTGCCCGGCCTCGCCGCCCTCGATGCCGCCTCGAACGGCACGGTCGAGTGCGCCCACACGAGTTCGTTCCTCTATGTCGGCAAGAGCGAGGCGTTCGCCTTCGGCACGGCGATCCCCTTCGGGCTGAACGCCCGCCAGCAGAACGCCTGGATGCTGGAGGGCGGCGGACTGGCGCTCACCAACGCCTTCTACGGCAAGTTCAACGTGCGCGGCATCCCGATGGGCAACACCGGCGCCCAGATGGGGGGCTGGTACCGCAAGGAGATCAACACGCCCGCCGACCTGCGCGGCCTGAAGATCCGCATCGCCGGCCTCGGCGGCACCATCCTGTCGCGGCTCGGCGCGGTGCCGCAGCAGCTCGCCGGCGGCGACATCTACCCAGCGCTGGAGCGCGGCTCCCTCGACGCGGTCGAGTGGAGCGGGCCCTACGACGACGAGAAGCTCGGCTTCTACAAGGTGGCCAAATACTACTACTACCCGTCCTGGTGGGAGGGCGGGCCGATGATCCACCTGTTCGTCAACCTCGACGCCTGGAACGCCCTGTCGAAGCCCTACAAGGCAGCTCTGGAGCTCGCGGCGGCCAACGCCAACATCACCATGCTCGCCCGCTACGACGCCCACAACCCGGACGCCTTGCGGCGGCTGGTGGCGGCTGGCGCCGAGCTGCGCGGCTTTTCCCGCGAGGTGCTCGACGCCTGCTACGACGCCGCCTTCGCAGTCTACGCGGAAATCGCGGCCCGCAATCCTGACTTCAAGGCGATCTACGACCCCTGGCTCGCCTTCCGGGCCAAGGAAACCCTGTGGTTCCAATTCGCCGAGCTCGGCTTCGACGCCTATGTGATGGCGCGCAGCAACGAGCGGTGACGATCCCCGGAGACGAGGCGAGCCTTGGTCAACATCCTGCACCACCACCCGAAGGGGGAGGTCGTCGACGCGCCCGCCCTCGAGCAGTTCCAGAAGGACTGGGCCCTCTACCGGACGCTCGTCGAGAACGACGCGCTCTTCCACAAGGCGGTGGCGGACCACCTGCACGACGCCCTCGCCACCGCCTTCGACCGACCCTTCAGCCTCGTCGACCTCGCCTGCGGCGACGCCTTCGTCGTCCGCGGCGCGCTTGAGGGCACGAAGGTCGCCCACTATCACGGCGTTGACCTGTCGATGCCCGCCCTCGAGCTCGCGAGCCGCACCCTCGAGGGGGCGCCGTTCGAGGTCGTCCTCGACCACGCCGACTTCGTCGAGGCGGTGACGGCGCGCGACACCCACGCCGACGCCTTCTGGTTCGGCCTCTCGCTCCACCACCTCGACACGAACGGCAAGCGGGCGCTGATGACGGCGATCCGGCGGGCGATCGCCCCGGACGGGGTCTTCCTTGTCTACGAGCCGACGATGCGGCCGGACGAGGACCGGCCCGCCTATCTCGCCCGCTTCGATGCGGTGAACCGGCCACTCTGGCGCGCCATTCTCAGCGAGGAACAGTGGCGGGCGATCGACGCCCACGTGCACGCCTGCGATCTCCCGGAGACGGCGGAGGGCTGGATCCGGCTCGGCCGCGAGGCCGGCTTCTCGCACGCCCGCGAGATCTACGCCGCCCCGACCGACCTCTACCGGATGTTCCGCTTCGACCCGTGAGGCAGCCAGCGGCAACGGCGACGGTCATCGGACTGTGGGTCGACACCGGCCGCCTCGCCTCGACGGCACACCCGTTCGGCCCCGTATGCCGCGCTCCCGCGACCAGAGCGGATGTGTGTGACGCATCACCGCGTCGCCACAACAAGAAACGGGCGGCCTCTCGGCCACCCGTCCAAAGCATGGCCCCGTCGGCGCCGCCTGCGCCGACCAGGGAACAATCAGGCCGCTTCGGCCTCGGCCGCCTCGGTGCGGGCCTTGTCGGCCGCGCCCTTGGCGGAGACGTCGCGATCAACGAGCTCGATCACCGCCACCGCCGCGCCGTCTCCGTATCGGAAGCCGGCCTTCAGCACGCGGGTGTAGCCGCCGTTGCGCGACTTGTAGCGCGGGCCGATGGTGGCGAATAGCTTGCGCACCGCCTCCTCGTTGCGCATCTGCGAGATCGCCTGACGGCGCGCATGCAGATCGCCGCGCTTGCCGAGCGTGATCAGCTTCTCGACGATCGGACGAAGGTCCTTCGCCTTCGGCAGCGTCGTGACGATCTGCTCGTGCTCGATCAGAGACGAGGCGAGGTTGGCGAACATCGCCTTCCGGTGGGCCGAGTCACGTCCGAGCTTGCGGCCGCTGTTGGCGTGGCGCATCGCCCTCTCCTTGCATTCGAAACAAAATTCACGCGGTGCCGACGGCGTCCGCCCGGTCTCAGTAGTGGTGGTCCTCGTAACGCTTGGCCAGCTCCTCGATGTTCTCGGGCGGCCAGTTCGTCACTTCCATGCCGAGATGCAGGCCCATCTGCGCCAGCACCTCCTTGATCTCGTTCAGCGACTTGCGTCCGAAGTTCGGGGTGCGGAGCATCTCCGCCTCGGTCTTCTGGATGAGGTCGCCGATGTAGACGATGTTGTCGTTCTTCAGGCAGTTGGCCGAACGCACCGACAGCTCGAGCTCGTCCACCTTCTTGAGCAGTGCCGGGTTGAAGGCGAGCTCCGGGACGTCGTCGCGGTGCTCCTCGCGCCGCGGCTCCTCGAAGTTGACGAACACCGCCAGCTGGTCCTGCAGGATGCGCGCCGCATAGGCGACCGAATCCTCGGGCGTCACCGAGCCGTCGGTCTCGACCGTCAGCGTCAGCTTGTCGTAGTCGAGGACCTGGCCCTCGCGGGTGTTCTCGACCTTGTAGGAAACCTTCTTCACCGGCGAATAGAGGCTGTCGATCGGGATCAGGCCGATCGGCGCATCCTCGGGCCGGTTGCGGTCGGCCGGCACGTAGCCCTTGCCGGTATCGACGGTGAACTCCATGCGGATCTCGGCGCCCTCGTCCAGCGTGCAGAGCACGAGGCCGGGGTTGAGGATCTCGATGTCGCCGACGGTCTGGATCTCGCCGGCGGTGACGACGCCCGGACCGTGCTTGCGCAGCACCATCCGCTTCGGGCCGTCACCCTGCATGCGGATCGAGACTTCCTTGATGTTGAGGATGATGTCGGTGACGTCCTCACGCACGCCGGCGATCGAGGAGAACTCGTGCAGCACCCCGTCAATCTGCACTGCGGTGACGGCGGCACCCTGCAGCGACGACAGGAGAACCCGGCGCAGCGCGTTGCCGAGCGTCAGGCCGAAGCCGCGCTCCAGCGGCTCGGCGACGACGGTCGCGAGGCGCTTCGGATCGTCCCCCGGGCGAACATCGAGCTTCGTCGGACGGATCAGCTCCTGCCAGTTCTTCTGGATGGTCACGGTCGCACCCTTTCCATTCTTCGTCCGGCGGGCCGCGGTCGGCCCTGCCGGCGGGCCCGCCGCGCATCACCGCGCGGACCCGGTATCGCGGAGGCCGGGCCCCACCGGGGCCCGGGCCTCAGACGCGGCGACGCTTGCGCGGCCGGCAGCCGTTGTGCGGGATCGGCGTCACGTCGCGGATCGAGGTCACCATGAAGCCCGAGGCCTGCAGCGCCCGCAGGGCCGACTCGCGGCCCGAACCCGGGCCGCTCACCTCGACCTCGAGGGTGCGCATGCCGTGCTCCATCGCCTTGCGAGCGGCGTCCTCGCCGGCCATCTGCGCGGCATAGGGCGTCGACTTGCGCGAGCCCTTGAAGCCCATCGCACCGGCCGAGGACCACGAAATCGCGTTGCCCTGCGCGTCGGTGATGGTGATCATGGTGTTGTTGAACGACGCGTTCACGTGCGCGATGCCGGAGGCGATGTTCTTGCGCTCGCGGCGTTTGACGCGGGTGGCTTCCTTGGCCATGGGCTCTGTGTCTTCCTGCAGCGGCCCGCACCGGCGTCCCGGTCGGGCGAGGTCGTTTCGGGGCGCGGGCTCCGGGCGGCATCAGCGCCGGCCGGAGACGCGGCGTTACTTCTTCTTGCCGGCGATCGGCTTCGCCGGACCCTTGCGGGTACGCGCGTTGGTGTGGGTGCGCTGACCGCGCACC
>CALRZT010000133.1:0-11471 GCA_943372725.1 Pseudoxanthobacter soli DSM 19599 | reverse complement strand
CGCCCGCCGCCGTCACGCCCGCCGCCGCCGACGTCGTCGTCAAGGTGAAGCCGGGCCCCTACTACGGCCGCGGCGCCTACGTCGCGCCCTATCCCTACTATCGCCCGCCGGCGGTCGTCGTCCGGCCGGGTCCGGTCTACGTCGCCCCCGGCCCGGTCTACGTCCAGCCGACGCGCGTCAAGCGCTGCACCAACGCGACGAAGAAGGTCGTCGTCGTGAAGCCGAACGGCAACCGCGTCGTCACCTACAAGCCGGTGCAGGACTGCAAGTGGGTCTATCGCTGAAAGTGGGTCTACCGCTGAGCCGCGCGCGCGTCTGAGGCGCTCGCGCGGCCGCGCCCCACCACCGCCTGAAACCAGAAGGGCCGGCCGAGACATCCTCGGCCAGCCCTTCTTCCATTCTCCGTCACCCACCGCCCGATCGCCCGGGCGGGGGCGTCACTTCCAGTCGCGGATGTCGACGAAGTGGCCGGCGATCGCCGCCGCCGCCGCCATGATCGGCGAGACGAGGTGGGTGCGGCCCTTGAAGCCCTGGCGGCCCTCGAAGTTGCGGTTGGAGGTGGAGGCGCAGCGCTCCTGCGGCGCCAACCGGTCCGGGTTCATCGCGAGGCACATCGAGCAGCCCGGCTCGCGCCACTCGAAGCCGGCGGCGAGGAAGATCTTGTCGAGCCCCTCGGCCTCCGCCTGCTCCTTCACGAGGCCCGAGCCCGGCACCACCATCGCGCTGACGTGGGAGGCGACCCGCTTGCCCTCGACGATCTTCGCCGCGGCGCGCAGGTCCTCGATGCGGCCGTTGGTGCACGAGCCGATGAAAACGCGGTCGAGCTTGATGTCGGTGATCGGCGTGCCGGCCTTCAGGCCCATGTACTCGAGGGCCCGGATCTTGGCGGCGCGGCGGTTGTCGTCGGCGATCAGCGCCGGATCCGGGACGACGCCCTCGATCGAGACGACGTCCTCCGGGCTCGTGCCCCAGGTGACGGTCGGCGGCAGGCTCGCCGCGTCGAGGCGGATCTCGGCGTCGAAGTGGGCGCCCTCGTCGCTGACGAGCGTCTCCCAGAAGCGGCGGGCCTCCTCGAAGGCCGCCCCCTGCGGCGCCTTCGGGCGGCCGGCGATGTAGGCGAAGGTCTTCTCGTCGGGCGCGATCAGGCCGGCGCGGGCGCCGCCCTCGATCGACATGTTGCAGACCGTCATGCGGCCTTCCATCGACAGCGCCCGGATCGCCTCGCCGGCATATTCGATGACGTAGCCGGTGCCGCCGGCGGTGCCGATCGTGCCGATGATGGCGAGGATGATGTCCTTCGCGCCGACACCGTCCGGCAGCGTGCCGTCGACGGTGACGCGCATGTTCTTCGCCTTCTTCTGGATCAGCGTCTGCGTGGCGAGCACGTGCTCGACCTCGCTCGTGCCGATGCCGTGGGCGAGGGCCCCGAAGGCGCCGTGGGTGGAGGTGTGGCTGTCGCCGCAGACGATCGTCATGCCCGGCAGGGTGAAGCCCTGCTCCGGCCCGACGATGTGGACGATGCCCTGCCGCTTGTCGAACTCGTCGTAGTACTCGACGCCGAACTCGCGGGCGTTCTCGGCGAGAGCCGCGATCTGGGCTGCGCTCTCCGGGTCCTCGTTCGGCAGCGAACGGTCGGTCGTCGGCACGTTGTGGTCGACGACGGCGAGCGTGCGCTGCGGGGCCCGCACGGTGCGGCCGGTGGTGCGTAGCCCCTCGAAGGCCTGCGGGCTCGTCACCTCGTGCACGAGGTGGCGGTCGATGTAGAGGAGCGCGGTGCCGTCCGGCTGCACGTCGACGACGTGGTCGTCCCAGATCTTGTCGTAGAGGGTGCGCGGCGCACTCATGGCTTCACTCCAGCGTCGGCCGGTCCCTGTCCGGCCCGGTGTCGCCCGCGGGCCGGGCTCTGTCCGGCGACGGGTCGAGATTAACCCGCGTCTTTAGCGCCAACGCCGAGGCGAGGGAAGCGCCCAGCGGTCATCGGCGGCGGCAGTCTCTCGCGGGCAACGCATGGCTGGCCTGCAAAAAGCCAGCTTCACGGATCATATGGAAGACATAGTATCTGGTTCTCCTGATGGTCCGGACCCCGCGGCGACGATGGCGACCCCTGCGACACCCCCGAGCGACATCCCCCTCGGCTTCCTGCTGGCCGACGCGCAGCGCCTGTTGCGCCGACGCTTCGAGCGCGCCGCGGAGGCGGAGGGGCTCGGCCTCACCGCCAGCGAGGCGCGCACGCTCGCCTACATCGCCGTCTACGAGGGCCGCCGGCAGACGGCGCTCGCCGACATCATGAACGTCGATCCGATGACCCTCGTCGGCTACCTCGACGCCCTCGAGGGCAAGGGGCTGGTCGAGCGTTGTCCGGACCCGACCGACCGGCGCGCCAAGATCGTCCGCCCCTCCGCCACCGCGGCGGCGATGGTCGAGCGCATCCGCACCCTCGGCCGCCACGTCCGCGAGCAGGCCACCGAGGGCCTCGGCGACGGCGACGTTGCGGCGGTGCGGCGGGCGCTCGGCCGGATGATCCGCAACCTCTCCGATACCGCCCCCTCCTGAGGCGTCCCGCCGCCGCCCGCGAGCCGATCCATGACGATTGCCGAACAGATCGGGACCCCGATGTCCGAAGCCGCCTCCCGCCCCGCCGTCAGCGAACGCCGCATCTCGATCGTCGGGGCGGCGCTGGTGGCGCTCGGGCCGATCAGCCTGGCGCTCTACACCCCGGCGATGCAGGAGCTGTCGGTGGCCTTCGGCGCCACCCATGCCGAGGTGCAGCACACGCTGACCGCCTTCTTCGGCGGCTTCGCGGTGGCGCAGCTCGCCTGCGGCCCGCTGTCGGACGCCTTCGGCCGCCGCCCGATCGGCTTCATCTTCATGGCGATCTACGTCGCCGCCAGCCTCATTGCGGTGTTCGCGCCGTCGATCGAGGTCCTGACCGTCGCGCGCCTGTTCCAGGGCGTCGGCGCCGCCGCCGGCATCGCGCTGTCGCGGGCGATGGTGCGCGACCTGTTCACCGGCCAGGCCTCGACCCGCATCATGACGACGATCGGCATCATGCTGGCGATCGGCCCGGCGGTGTCGCCGACGCTCGGCGGCCTCGTGCTCGAGGTCGCCGGCTGGCCGTGGCTGTTCGTGCTGATGCTCGCCTACGGCGTCGTGCTCGTCGCCGTGCTCGTCTTCGCCATTCCTGAGACGCTGGAGCGGCCGGACATCGGGCTGATCCACCCCGGCCGGCTCGCCGTCAGCTACGGACGCCTCCTGGTGGCACGCGGCTTCATGCGCGCGAGCCTCGTCATCGGCCTGTCGGTGGGCGGGCTCTACGCCCTCGCCATCATGATGCCGTTCGTGATGATGGGGCAGCTCGGGCTGACGCCGACGCAGTACGGCCTGGTGATGATCTGCCAGACGATGTCCTACATGCTCGGCGGCTTCGTCACGCAGCGGCTGATGCGGCGCGTCGCGGCGCCGAAGCTGGTGCCGATCGGCCTCGCCATCGTCGGCGTCAGCGCCGTCGTCTTCACGATCGGCCTGCGCCTGTTCGAGCCGACGATCGTCAGCGTCATCCTGCCGGTGCAGTTCTGGGCGTTCGGCATCGCCCTGATCCTGCCGGCGACGCAGACGGCGGCGCTCGCCGACTATCCGCACATGGCCGGCGCCGCCTCGGCGCTGATGGGCTTCCTGCAGATGGCGACCGGCTTCATCGCCGGTCTGACGGTCGCCCTGTTCGCCGACCCGGTCGTCGCGCTCGCCACCGTGATGCCGGCGATGGGCGTCGCGGCGGTGATCTTCCACCTGATTCTCGCACCCCGCCGTCGCGCCACCACCTGACTGGGAGTGGCCACCCGCCGGGCGAGGGCGAGGGCGCAGCGCCGCCCGCCGGTGCCGGCGGCGGCGCACCGTTTCGACGAACGCGACCTCCGGCACCCACTTCGCTTGACAGCGCGCCGGCCGCCGCCGTAAATCCCGCTGCCTTCGGGCCGGGGCCGTAGCTCAGATGGGAGAGCGCTGCAATCGCACTGCAGAGGTCAGGGGTTCGATTCCCCTCGGCTCCACCAAGTCCCCGAAGCCACCCTCGTCTTCACAGCAACCGCACGGTCCCGGACGCGCTCGGTGAGCGGGCGGTGAGACTTTGTGCCCGGCCAGACCGCGCGGCGGCCCGAGGGTGCTGACGGGTTCCCGGAACGGGCGCGGTGCCGGGCCGGCCGCTCAGTCGCCGACCGAGCCGTAGCGGCCGTCGGCGTAGACGAGCGGGGCACCCACGCCGAGCGTGATGGCCCGTGACGCGGCCGAGGATGATCGCGTGGCCGTGCCGCTCGATCGCCTCCTCGAGTTCGCAATCGACGACCGCCAGCGCGCCCACGAGGCCGAGGGCGCCGGTCGAGAGCGCTACCCAGTCTGCTTCCGCGTAGCGCTCGGCCCCCTTGACGCCCGCCTTGCCGGCGAACCGGTCGGCGACGTCCTGGTGATGTCGGCCGAGGATGTTGACGCGGAAGTGGCCGTGCCGCCGGATCGCCGGCCAGGTCGACGGCGACAGGTTGATGTTGACGATCATCGTCGGCGGCTCGACCGACAGGGCGGTCGCCGAGGTGACGGTGGCGCCGGTGTGCGCCTCGCCGATGCCGGCCGTGAGGACGGTGACGCCGCCGGCGAGCGCCCGCATCGCCTGCTTCAGGGCGTGCGCGTCTGCGGCAGGGTGGCGGACAGGCTGGCAGCACGTCATCGACGCTGTCCGGGAGCAGGGCTTCTGGCGCAGCCGGCATCGCTCGCGCGGACCTGACGACGACGGCGCCGTCCGCGCGACCGCGTTACCGCCCGGCGGCGACCCTGACCTGCCGGTAGTGCCGCGCGAAGGCGTTGGCGGCGATGCGGGCGGCGACGTCCGTGCACTGCTCGCGGATCTCCGGAACGGCGACGATCTCCCAGAGCCGCCCGGTGCCGAGCGGGCCGAGGGCGAAGAGGGCGTTGTCGGCGCGGCCATGACGGTCGAATACGCAGCCGTCAGCGTCGATGTCGACCCCGAGGCCAGCGGGGTCCTCGCGCAGCAGCCCGGCCTGGGCCAGGTCCCGCAAGATGGGCTGCGAGCGCACTGGCGCGCCACGATCGAGCCCGGCGCAGTTGAGGACGCGGTCGACGCGCACCTCCACCGGGACCGCGTCGCCGCGCGGGCGCGGCGTGACCGCCACCTTGTCGTCCGCCGTGCCGCGCCGGAGCGCCAGAACTCGCCCGCTCACGACCTCCAGGCGGCCGGACGCGCGCCATTCGGCGACGCGGGCCGCCACCTCCGGAGCGAAGCGGTGGCGGTGGATGTTCCAGAACGGCGCGACATGGCGCAGGAAGCGGCGCCGGTCCTCGCTGCCGAGACCCTGCCAGAGCTCCTGCAGCCGGGGACGCAGGCCGTCGACGACGGGGCGCCAGTCGCGCCCCACGGCGATCTCCGCCTTCGCCTTGGTGCGCACGAGCCGCATGAGGTTCACGAGCGGCGTCGTCGCGGCGACGGTGGCGAGCGCCAGCGGCGGCTGCCGGGGCTCGCGGTGGGGCCGCCAAGGTCGCGACCGTCCGCAAGCTCGCCGAGGCGCGCGGCCGCAAGGTGACGTTCGCCATCCGCCTGCACGTCATCGTCCGCGAGACGACGCGGGAGGCCTGGGACGCCGCCGACGCCCTCATCCGCTATCTCGACGACGACACCATCGCCGCCGCCCAGACGGTGTTCTCGCGCATGGATTCGGAAGCCCAGCGCCGCATGGCCGCCCTGCACGGCGGGCGCCGCGACAAGCTCGAGGTCAGCCCCAACCTGTGGGCCGGTGTCGGCCTCGTCCGCGGTGGCGCCGGCACGGCGCTCGTCGGCGATCCGGAGACGGTGGCCGCGCGGATGCGCGAGTACGCCGACCTCGGCGTCGACACCTTCATCCTCTCCGGCTACCCGCATCTCGAGGAGGCCTGGCGGTTCGGCGAGCTGGTACTGCCGCTGCTGCCGCTCTCGACGCCCACGGCGCGCCGGCGCCAGCCGGTCAACACCGGCCCGTTCGGCGAGACCATCGCCAACGACTACCGCCCGGCGGAGCGCCGCGCCGCCCAGTCGTGAGGCGGCGGGTCGCCGGGCCTGGTCGGCGGCACTTGAGACGTGGGCGGCGCCTTGTCAGTTCGCGTAGATGGTGGTGCCGACGGCCTCACCGGCGAGCGCCCGGGTCAGCGAGCCGGGCTTCAGGCCGTTGACGATCTGGATCTCCTTGCAGAGCTTGGCGTTCCCCATCAGGTCGAGCAGGATGCGGTCGATCGGCAGCGTCGTCAGGTTGCGCGCCCGCAGGTCGGCGACGGAGATCCGCGGCAGGAACTCGGCCTTGCCGGCCTCCGCCGACGGGTCCTCCGTATAGAGGCCGTCGACGTCCTTCAGGAAGATCATGCGGCGGGCGCCGAACACCTCAGCCAGCAGATAGGCGCCGCTGTCGGCGCGGTGCGGCGGGATCCGACCGATCGCCGGCGGATGCTCCCACAGGTCGTAGGGCGGCACGCCATTGAACACCGCCCCGCGGGCGGCGGCGAGGATCGCCGGCAGCAGCTGCACGATGAACGGCGCCTCCAGATAGACGAAGCCGTGCTTCGCCAGCAGGCACGACACCATGTAGGCGTTCTGGGCGGCGTCCTTCGCGCTGAGGGTTGCGAGCGCCCCGGTCGGCAGGCCGAGGTCGATGCCGACGGCGAACAGGTGCCGTGTGCGGGCGCCGGCGCCGACGGCGACCACCTGCATGTGGTTCGGCTGGTTGGCGACGATCTCCTCGAGCAGCGGCAGCAGGGCGGCGCCGCGGTCCATGATCCGGCCGCCGATCTGGATGACGTTGAGGTTCGGCAGGATGCGCGTCACCGGCGCCTGGGTGGTGGCGATGACGTCGCGGTCGACGAGCGATTCGCGCATCAGCCGCGACGGGATGTGGTTGTCGTGGATCTGGCTGCGCTCATTCATCGGTCGACCCCTGACGCTCGCGATAGATCACCGTCCCGACCGGCTCGCCGGCGAGGGCGCGGGTCAGTTGGCCGGGCTTCAGGCCGTTGACGAACTGGATTTCGTGCATGTGCCGCGCGGTCCTCATCAGGTCGAGCACGGCGCGCTCGACGATCAGGTCGCCGAGGTCGAGGGCGACGAGCTCGTCGAGCGAGATGCGGCCGATGTGCTTGGCGGACGCGTCCTTCTTCGGGTCGGCGGTGTAGAGGCCGTCCTCGTCCTTGACGAAGATCATCTTGCGGGCGCCGAACACCTCGGAGATCAGGTAGCAGCCGGTGTCGGTGCGGTTCGGCGGGATGCGCCCGACGACCGGGTTCTCCTGCCAGAGCTTGTAGGGCGGCATGCCCTGGCAGATCACCGCGCCGGAGGCCGCCATGTAGTGCGGCAGGATGCTGAAGCCCTCCGGCTCGATGAACGGGATGCCGTGCTTGGCGAGCAGGTAGTGCAGCATCTGCGCGTTCTGCCAGGCGACGGCGGTGCCGAGCACCGTCAGCACGCCGATCGGCAGGCCGAGTTCGATCGCCAGGCTGTAGATGTGGCGGGCGCGGGTGCCGGCGCCGGTGCCGAGGATCATCTTGTGGCGCGGCAGGTTGGCGACGATCTCGTCGATCAGCGGATAGACCGCCGCCTTGCCGCGATCCATGATGCTCTGGCCGCCGATCTTCACCACGTTGGCGTTGGGCAGGATGGCGTAGTCGCCGTGGCCCTCCGTGGCGCGCAGCATCCCCGGATCGCTCAGGGAGCGCTGCAACAGCTGCTGGAGTAGGGGCAGCGCGGGGGCGCCGGCCTCGAGGTTGCTCATCGTTGGCCTTCCCGTTCTCGGAGCCGACCGGGCTCCTGAAACCAATGGAGCCGCACCCGGAAACGGTGCTGCTCGCGACGCGGCGCGTCGAGCGGGCCGATCGCCCGCTCCGCCCAGTCCGCCAGTGTCTCCAGGGCCGCCGCGCGCGCCGGCTCCGGCAGTTGCCGGAAGCGCCCTGCGCTCTGCTTGCGCGCGAAGAAGTCGCGCGGCCGGCGCAGCTCCGTCCACGTCGCGGCGACGATGTCGAGCTGGCGCCCGGGGTGGTCGCCGAGCCAGGCGGCGATGGCATCCTGCTTGGGCGGCGGCTCGGGAACGCCGAGGTCGGCGAGGACCGCGTGCAGGCGCTGCCGCATCGCCGCGTCGACGCCGTCCGGCGGGCCCTCGGCCTTGCCGATGACGAGGGCGCCGCGCGGGTCGAGGACGCGACGAGCCTCTTCCAGCAGCGCCCGCCAGTTTCCTGCCGTGAGCACGTGCATCATCAGCACCGCCCCGAAGCGACCGTCACCGAACGGCAGCGCGCGGGCATCCGCCTGCACGAGATGCGGCGGCCGCGCGGCGGCGCGCGCCTGGAACTCCCGCAGCATCGCACCGGAGATGTCGACGCCACAGAACGGGTCGCCGGCGCTGCTGAACGCCGCGCCGATCCGGCCGGTGCCGCAGCCGACCTCGAGGATCGGCCGGTCGGCATCGGCCCCGCCGTGTTCGACGACGATACGCCTGATGGCGGCCGGCACGTCGGCCGGCAGGGCGCGCTCGCGCTCGAAGGTCGCCGCGACGGCATCGAAGGCCCTCACGCGCGGCGGTCCCGTGCTTGCACGCTTTGGCCGGCATCGACGTGCCTCGGCATGCCGCCACCTCCCGGGGTCGGCGAGGGTCGCCGCGCGGTCAGTGCTCCATCTGCGCGGTCGGCCCGACCGGGCAGACGCTCGGCTGATCCTTGCCGGGCAGGATATCGAGCCGCTGCATCATGCCGATATCCTCGTGCGACAGGATATGGCAGTGCATCACCATGCAGCCGACGGTGATCGGATTGAAATAGGTCCGGAACGTGATCGTCCCCCAGCGGATATTGTTGATGTTCGGCTGCTTCGGCGGCGGCAGGGGCCCCGATGGCTGCCGCACGGTCCCCGGCACGATGATCGTGTCGTGCCATTCCGGCCGGTCGAGCGGCCGACCGTTGATGTGCGTGACGAGGAACGGGTTCTGGTGAATGTGGAACGGGTGGTCGGAGTAGGTGCGGTTGGTGACCGTCCACTCTTCGTAGTTGCCCGCCACCATACCCTCGAAGAGCGGCTCATTGGGGTTGAAGAGCCCGTCCTTCTTGAAGTCGATGAGCGGCATTTCCTTGTCGTCGTTGGCAACGCCCTCGTCATCGGCGTCACGCATCATCTGCAGCATGACGAAGGGCTTGCCGCCCCAGTTGTCGGCGTATTTCTCGAAGTACCAGCCGCAGCTCGGCAGACGGTTGCGCGGGCGCTCCATGATCGTGTCCGCCTGCATGCCGCAAAGCTCGAAGGCGACGTTTCGGCGGGCATCCGGGGTCTTCTTCAGCATCTTGGCGACGCTCGGCAGGCTGGCCGGCACCGGCAAGTCTTCCGGCGGCAGCTTCATCGCCATCGGCTTGCCGTCCACCACGATCGTCACGAGCGCGAACGGGTAGGCGAGGATCGATGGCTTCTTCTTCGCACAGGGATCCTCCTCGGTCGGGGCGGAAGCCTCCATGACGCGCGCGCGGGTGTGCCCGGGCTGGCGGTTCGGACCGGCATGTTCCATGTCGACGATCCCAACGGTCCGACCCGAGTTGGGCATCGCGCAGGGCGTCGGGAAGTCGAAGCTGTGGCGCGAGTTCCTCGGCCGGATCCCGATGTCGGTGGAGGGTGTGACCGAGGTCGGGACGGCGGAAGGATCCTGCGACATCAGACGGTAGGTTCCGGGATCGCCGGCCTTGACGAGCACGTCCATGCGCTGGCCCGGCCCCATCACGAACGGCTGGCCGGCCTTGAGCTTCAGCATCTTGCCGACGGTGATGCCGTCCATGGCGACGATGTTGAGGTCGTGGCCCTCGAGGTCGATGGTCAGGTTCTCCATCGGCGACGCGTTCAGCAGGCGCCACCGCTGCACCTCGCCGGGGCGCATCCGCAGCGTCGGATTGGTGACGCCGTTCGTGGTGAAGTAGAAGTTGCTGCGTCCGGGTGCACCATCGAGGCCGTAGGTGCTCCAGATCCCCTGGTGTTGGGCTTCCGTCGTGAAGAAGGGGAACGTTCCGAACTGTTCCGCTGCCTGATGCACGAAGGGCTGCGTGCCGTCGATTGCGGTGCGGATCACCTGGAAGCCCATGACGATGTCTTTCGCCGCGGCGACCTCGGGCACGGCGTCGAGCGTCCCCTTGCCTCCCTTGATGATCAGGAAGGCACTCATGCCACCGAGGAACTGGAACGTCGTCGCGCCGTGCTTGTGCGGGTGGTACCAGTAGGTGCCGCTCGGGTGATCCGCGGGAATGTCGATCTTCACCCGGTGAGTGCTGCCCGGCTTCATCAGCCGGAAGGCGTTGTCGGAGTTGCCGAGCGGCGAAACCGTCAGTCCGTGAGCGTGAAAGTTGGTGGTGTTCTGCTCGTGCGGGAACATCCCCTCGCGCAGACCTTCGGGATTTGCCGGCAAGTTGTTGGTGAGGTCGATCAGCAGCCGGTCGCCCGGCTTGACCACGAACGTCGGGCCGGGGATCGAGCCTTCATAGGTGGTCGTCTTGATCACCCGCATCTCGCCGCTCGGCGCGTCGAGCACCTTGTTCTTGCCCATGCAGGCGAAGAGGCTCGTCCGCAGCGTGCCGTTCCGGGACTCCCGCACCTCCGGCTGCGGAAACGCGGAATCGGCCGGCCCGTCGGCGAACGCGCCGCAGCGGCGTCCGGGCTCCGCCGGCGGCGGTGAGGTGTCATCGTCTGCGGCCACCGGCATCGTCGCATGGGACGCCGCGGCGTGCGCCGGCTCCTCGGGAGCCGCCGCGCCGGCGGCGCCGGACACGATCAAGGTCGACAGGAGAACTGTGGCGAGTGCCGTCGCGCCGCGAGCGAGCGTCATCAAAGGACTTCTCCCGTAAATCTTTATTTCTCAGATATTTGTGCGGACCCTAGATTTGTCGGACATGTGCCGCAACGAGTATTCTCGGCCGGGCTTCGTCACGAACGCGGACCCGGCTGCGGCCACGGCACTCCCGGCGCCCGCCCGCGCCGATGCCGGATGGCACCCGCAAGCGGTGCGGGGCCGCGGCTATCCTGGAAGGACGAGCGTCAAGGCAACGACCGGAGCGCCGCACCCGAACCTCGGGTTCAGAAAAAAAGGCCTCCTTCCATCACGTGAAGGTGATGATATTCGAAGCGTGCTCGTCTCCGTGAACGTTGTAGCCTGATGATGAAATGCGACTGTCGACGGCCGTCTGCTCGGCCGAAGTCAGTCATTTGCGCTCGAGACGACCGTTTTTGTCGTGATGAGGAGGGCCGGCCAGTGCGAAATTGGTTCGTGGTCTCGCTCATGATTGCTTCGGCGTGTATCGGCATCCTTCTGGGAACTTACGGGGACGTCGGTCTGCCGTCCGTCGCGACGGCGCCATTCGCCTTTGCGGGCATTCTGGTCGGCCCGATGCTCGGGACGGCCCTGCTCGTGGCCCTGCCGGCGACCGACCCT
>CALRZT010000132.1:0-11495 GCA_943372725.1 Pseudoxanthobacter soli DSM 19599 | reverse complement strand
CGGCGGCCCGCGCCATCGTCGCGGAACTCGCCGGCGCCTGAGGCCGTCAGGACGGCGCCCTCAGGAACGCGATGATCGCCGCCCTTTCCTCAGGCGAACTGATCCCCCCGAAGGGCTTCATCCCGTGGCCCGGCGCCACCGCGTCGGGGTTCTCGATGAAGCGGTCGAGGGTCGCCGCGTCAAAGGTCACGGCGCCGTTGGCGAGGGCGGACGAGTAGTTCACCCCCTCGATCGAGCCGGACGGGCGCCCGACGATGTCGGCGAGCGACGGCCCCAGCCGATTGTCGCCCTCGTTGACCGAGTGGCATGTCCGGCAGGCGTTGTTGAACAACAGCTTGCCGTCCGCGGCGGCGTCCTGCGCGTTCGCGCCCCCGGCGGAAAAGGACAGGGCACACACGGCGGCCGTCAAAAGGATGTGGGATCGCACGGTCCTCGCCCTCTCCGCGTCACGTTGGAACGCTTCCGTGGCGAGGCAACGGTCCGTGGCACCGGAGCGTTCCTTCGCTCGTCCCGTATGACGGTCGGACAAAAAGCGGGATTGCCTTATGGTGAAACGGCTTGAATGCGTCTAGAAGTGCTCCCGGCTGTGGCGCGCCGGGCGCCGATTCGGCCGCGTCGGTGATTTTATGATCTCGCAGAAGGCGAAGTACGCATTCAAGGCGCTGTTCGCGCTCGCCGCGGCGGATGCCGAGGGGGGCCGTCAGATCCAGGAGATCGCGCTCGCCGAGAAGATCCCGCGCAACTTCCTCGAGCACATCCTGCTCGACCTGAAGCGTCACGGTCTCGTCTCGAGCCGCCGCGGCAAGAATGGCGGCTACCGGCTTCTCAAGCATCCGACCCAGATCACCGTCGGCCAGGTGCTACGCATTGTCGACGGCCCGGTGGCGCCGCTGCCGTGCCTGTCGCGCACGGCCTACGACCGCTGCGCCGACTGCGTCGACGAGATCAATTGCCAGGTCCGCCGCGCCTTCGCCGACGTCTACCGGGCGCAAGTGGCGGTGCTCGATTCCCGCACCCTCGCCGATGCGCTGGCCGCGGGTGATCCCGAAGAGGCCGGCACTCCGGTCGAACTCTCGTCCCGTCGCGCCGTCGGCTGACGTCGCGCTGCGGATGCGAAAACGCCGCCGGCGCGTGCCGGCGGCGCTTCCTCGACCTCTCGATCGGACAAGTCTCGACCGGCGGCGCAAGTCTGCCCGTCAGACCCGATCCACGTCAGATCCGGCTACAGTCAGATCCAGTCCCCGCCGTGCCGCCCACAGGCGGCCGGCTCAGGCCGCCGTCTCGCGGACGGTGATGCCCTTCGACTTCAGAAGGTCCTGAAGTTCGCCGGCCTGGAACATCTCGCGGACGATGTCGCAGCCGCCGACGAACTCGCCCTTGACGTAGAGCTGCGGGATCGTCGGCCAGTTCGAATAGGCCTTGATGCCGTCGCGCACGGCCATGTCCTCGAGCACGTTGATGCCCTTGTAGGGGGCGCCGACGTAGTCGAGAATCTGCACGACCTGGCCCGAGAAGCCGCACTGCGGGAACGTCGGCGTTCCCTTCATGAACAGCACGACGTCGTTGCTCTTCACTTCGTTGTCGATGAACGCGTTCACGTCAGCCATCGGCTCACATCCTGCTGTTGCCGGCTCCCGGGCGCGCGCCGTCGGGAGCACGATGTTGGCGTCGGCCGGCCTCAGCCGCCGTCCGCACCCCCGGCCACCTTGCGGGCGCCCTTGGCACCCGGGCCCTTCTTCTTCGGCGTCAGATACTGCCGGAGCTTGGCGTTCTTCACGCGGAAAATCCGCATCATGCCCGCCGCGCGCAGCGTCGGCATGGTCTCGCGGATCGCAAGGCCGGCCTGCTTGACCGCCTCCTCGGACGCCGAGGCGTCGGTGAAGACGGCGGCATTCTTCGTGAAGGTGGAGATCGCCGTGTGCAGATCCTCCGCCGACACCTCGACCATCGGCTTCTTGCGGTCACCCATCGTCGGCCCCTGTCCTTCTGATCGTATGACCGTGCGCGGTCGCTAGGCGTCGGGAGCGGCGGTCTGCAGCGCCAGCGCGTGCAACTGGCCGCCCATGGAACCCTTCAGCGCCTCATAGACCATCTGGTGCTGCTGCACCCGGGTCTTGCCGGCAAACTGTGATGAGACGACGACGGCGGCGTAGTGGTCGCCGTCGCCGGCGAGATCGCGGATCTCCACCCGCGCGTCCGGAAGCGCCGCCTTGATCAGCGCCTCGATCTCGCGGGCATCCATCGCCATTCGTCGGTCCTCACCGTTCGCCGTGCATGAATCGCGGCAACCAATCTTCGTGCCGCGCCCTCAGATTTGCAACGGATATGGCGATTTCGCCCTGCAACATCAACTCCGTCCCGCCGGTCTCGCCGAGCCGCTCGACCGGCACCAGCGCCTGCACGGCGGCGGCCTCGAAGGCGCGGGCGTCGCCGGCGGCGACCGTCACGACGTAGCGCGCCTGATCCTCGGCGAACAGGGCGACGTGGGCGGGCACTGGCACCGCCACGCGAGCGCCGATTCCCGACGCCATCGCCATCTCCGCGAGCGTGATGGCGAGCCCGCCGTCGGACAGGTCGTGGACGGCCGTCGCGCGGCCAGCGCGGATCTCGGCGCGCACGAAATCGCCGTGGCGGCGCTCCTTGTCGAGGTCGACCGGCGGCGGCGGGCCTTCGTCGCGGCCGAGCACGTCGCGCAGGTAGATCGAAGCGCCGAGGTGGCTGCCGTGGCCGCCGACCAGGAACACCACGTCGCCGGCGCGTGCGAAGGCGGCCGACGAGGCCTTGGAAACGTCGTCGAGGAGGCCGACGCCGCCGATCGCTGGCGTCGGCAGGATCGCCTCGCCCAGCGTCTCGTTGTAGAGCGAGACGTTGCCGGAGACGACGGGGAAGTCCAGCGCGCGGGCCGCCTCGCCGATGCCGCGGATGCAGCCGACGAACTCGCCCATGATCTCCGGCTTCTCGGGATTGCCGAAGTTGAGGTTGTCGGTCAGCGCGATCGGCAGGGCGCCGGCGGCGGTGATGTTGCGCCAGCACTCGGCGACCGCCTGCTTGCCGCCCTCGACGGGGTCCGCGTAGCAATAGCGTGGCGTCACGTCGACGGACATCGCGAGACCCCGGGAGGTGCCCTCGATGCGCACCACCGCGGCGTCGCCGCCGGGCCGGCGGACGGTGTTGCCCTGGATCAGGTGGTCGTACTGTTCCCACACCCAGCGCCGCGAGCAGAGGTCCGGCGAGCCGACGAGGTCGAGCAGCGTCTGGGCGAGGTCGGCCGGCGCCGGCACGGTGGCCGGATCAAGCGGCGGCCGCGCCGGGCGGGCGACGTGCGGCCGGTCGTACTCCGGCGCCATGTCGCCGAGGTCCTTGATCGGCAGGTCGGCCATCGTCTCGCCCTGGTGGCGGACGACGAAGCGCAGCGTGTCGGTGGTGTGGCCGACGACGGCGAAGTCGAGCCCCCACTTGCGGAAGATCGCCTGCGCCTCCGCCTCCATCTCGGGGCGGAGCACCATCAGCATGCGCTCCTGGCTCTCCGAGAGCATCATCTCGTAGGCCGTCATGCGCGCCTCGCGGCACGGCACCTTGTCGAGGTCGAGCTCGACGCCGAGGTCGCCCTTGGCGCCCATCTCGACCGCCGAGCAGGTCAGGCCCGCGGCGCCCATGTCCTGGATGGCGATGACGGCGCCCGACGCCATCAGTTCGAGGCAGGCCTCGAGCAGCAGCTTCTCGGAGAAGGGGTCGCCGACCTGCACGGTCGGGCGCTTCTCCTCCGAGCCCTCGTCGAACTCGGCCGACGCCATCGTCGCGCCGTGGATGCCGTCGCGGCCGGTCTTCGAGCCGAGATAGACGATGGGCATGCCGACGCCCGAGGCGGCGGAGAGGAAGATGCCGTCGGCGCGGGCGAGGCCGACCGCCATCGCGTTGACGAGGCAGTTGCCGTTGTAGCGGCGGTCGAAGTTGACCTCGCCGCCGACGGTCGGAACGCCGAACGAGTTGCCGTAGCCGCCGACACCGGCCACCACGCCGGCGACGAGGTGGCGGGTGCGCGGGTGGTCGGGGGCGCCGAAGCGCAGCGCGTTCAAGGCCGCGATCGGCCGGGCGCCCATCGTGAAGACGTCGCGCAGGATGCCGCCCACCCCCGTCGTCGCGCCCTGGTAGGGCTCGATGTAGGATGGGTGGTTGTGGCTCTCCATCTTGAAGACGACCACCAGCCCGTCGCCGATGTCGACGACGCCGGCATTCTCGCCGGGGCCGTGGACGACGCGCGGCCCCGTCGTCGGCAGCGTCCTGAGCCAGCGCTTCGAGGACTTGTAGGAGCAGTGCTCGTTCCACATCGCCGAGAAGATGCCGAGCTCGGTGAGCGTCGGCTCGCGGCCGATGAGGTCGAGGATGCGCTGGTATTCGTCGGGCTTCAGCCCGTGCTCGGCGACGAGCGCGGGGGTGATCGCAATGGCGTTCGGGAGCATTCCGGACTCCGGCGGGCCGCAAAGGCGGCGCGGACGAGCGCGTGGCGGGCGGGCCACGCGCCGGGATAGGCGAGGGGCGGTGCCCCGTCAACAGCGCCGCCGCGCGTCGGGGCCGGCGCCGATGCCGCGGCGGGGCCGGACGGTATCGCGCTTGCGCCGGCCGGGCGGCGGGATCAGCATCGCGCGGGCGGACGACGGGCGATGGGGACGAGCGTGACGGGGGCGAGGAAACGCAGGAAGCAGCCGCAGGGCCACGTCGCCCCGGCCCGTTCGCGGCCTCCGTCGCCGCTGGCTGTCCTCCTGTTGACGGCCGGGCTCCTCGTCGCAGGCCTGATGTCGCCCCTTGTCGCGAACCCGGCACTCGCCCAGACGACGTCCACCGACACTGGCACAACCGCCGCCTCCACGCAGGCCGCCGACACCGCCGCCGCCAAGGCGCTCGCCGATCTCGTCGAGGCGGCCAAGAAGCAGGGTGCGACGGTCCTCGTCATCGCCCCGCCGGCGCCGGCCGCCGTTGCCGAGGCCGAACCGCCGCAGACCTTCGTGCGCTCGCTGATGCACGTGCGGCAGGCGATCCTCAACATTGCCGACAACATCCCCCGCCACATCGCCGCCCTGCCGGACACCCTGCGCACGGCGCGCGAGGCGGGCTTCTTCGAGCGCATCCGCCACTCGGTCACGATCGCCCTCGCGGCGATCCTCGTCGGCTTCGCGGCGATGCTGACGTGGCGTCGCTTCGGCCACGCCAAGCTCGAGGCCCTGCCGATCGCCCACCCGCAGGACCGCGCCGACAGGCTGTCCTACCTTTTGCTGCGGGCGCTGGGCATGGCGGTCGGGATGGCGCTCTTCCTCGTCGCCGGCGGTGCGGTGGTGGTGGCGCTCTCCGAGGACGTCCACCAGGCCCGGCGGGTGCTGCAGGTGTTCCTGCTGCCGGTGGCGGCGGTGCTGTTCGTGCGCCTCCTCGTCTCGATCGCTCTCGCCCCGGGCGCCGCCGAGTTCCGGCTGCTGCCCCTCGGCGACCGTGCCGCCGGGCGCATGGCGCTCCTCCTCGAGGTGACGGCCGCCATCGCCGCGCTGTTCGCGGCGATCGTCTGGTGGATGGTGACGATCGAATTCCCGCGCTCCGTCTTCCGGCTCACCGGCCTCGTCGGCATCGCCGTCGTCGCGATGATGCTGTGCGCCGCGGTGTTCACCCTGAAGCGCCACCTCGACGTCGCCGCCCTCACCGGGGCGATCGAGAGCTACGAGATCCCGGCCCGCCGCATCATCGCGCGGTGGTGGCACGTCGTCGTCGTCGTCGGCATCGTCGTCGCCTCCACCGTCGCCGTGCTGCGGCTGCTGCTCGACCTCGAACGGCCGGTGATGCCCGTGTTCGGCCCCTTCGCGGTCGTCGCCGTGGCGATGCTGATCCACGCCGTGCTGCTGCTCCTGATCGACCGCAGCCTGACGGTGCCGACCTCCGTCGCCGTGCCGCCGCTGCCGGGGGGCGAGGGCCCGCCGCCGCGTCTCGATCCCGCCGCCGAGGCGGCGGTCGCCCAGACGGTCGGCAGCGAGGTCGCCTACGAGCGGGCGAACATCCTGCACGGCCTCGCCGAGCACGCCGCCCTCATCGCCACCCTCGTCGGCGCCATCGTCGCCATCCTGTGGACGTGGGGCGTCGACGTCTTCGACGCCGACGGCATCGTCAGCCACGCCGCCGGCTTCGTCCTGATCGTCGTCGTCGCCATGCTCGCCTACCGCGCGGTCAGGCTCTGGCTCGACCGGGAGATCGCGGTCGAATGGCTGGCGGCGCAGGAGGAGGAGGCGCGCGGCGCCTCGGCCTCCGTCATCGGCGCCAACACCCGCCTCGGCACGCTGCTCTCGATCGTCCGCAACTTCCTGCTCTTCGCCATCTTCGGCCTCGCCGCGATGATGGCGCTGTCGCAGCTCGGCGTGCCGATCACGCCGCTGTTTGCCGGCGCCGGCGTCGTCGGCCTCGCCATCGGCTTCGGCGCCCAGAGCCTGATCAAGGACATGTTCTCCGGCATGTTCTACCTGATCGACGACGCCTTCCGCCTCGGCGAGTACATCGACATCGGCGCCGCCAAGGGCACGGTGGAGAAGATCTCCATCCGCTCCTTCCAGCTGCGCCACCAGAACGGCCCGCTCAACACCGTGCCGTTCGGCGAGATCCAGCGCCTCACCAACTTCTCGCGCGACTGGGTGATCGTGAAGCTGCCGGTACGCGTCACCTACGACACGCCGGTGAGCAAGCTCAGCCGCGTCGTCAAGGCGCTGTCGAAGGAGCTCCTCGCCGACGAGGACATCGGCCACATGTTCCTCGAGCCGCTGAAGTCGCAGGGCGTCTACCAGATGGAGGACTCCGCCATGGTCATCCGTCTGAAGTTCAAGACGCGGCCGGACGACCAGTTCGTCGTCAAGCGCGTCGTCTACGCCAAGATCCGCGAGGCCTTCGAGCGCGAGGGCATCAACTTCGCCCACCGCAACGTTACCGTGTTCATCGGCAATCCCGAGGCGCTCCGGCCCGGCGAGCCGCCGCCGGGGGCGGCGATGGCGGCCCCGCCGACCCAGCCGGGCGTCATCCCCGTCGCGGCGATGGCGGCCGCCGCCGCCGCTGCCGGCCCGATGTTCGACGACGAGGACGGGCTCCCCCTCGATGACCCCTCGGAGGCGCGCTGATTGCGACCACAGGTTGACGGTCGTCCCCTCCACTGACATGTGTGCGCAGGGGCGACGATGGCTGGTAGGGCACTGCGATCCGCATGTCGGGTCGGGGGCGGGATGCACTACCTGCGGGTAGCCGGGGGTCTCGATGAGAGTGCAGGGTTTGCCGGGCCGTCGGTCGGGCTGGTTTGTCGCCGCGGTCGCGGCCGCGTTCGCGTTCGTGTCCACCCCGCCGGTACACGCCGGCGGCGGCGTCACCGAGCCGATGATCGTCGGCGGGAAGCCGGCCGGTGCGCATGAGTTCCCCTGGCAGGTCGCGCTGATCGCCAAGAGCGAGCGGGACGCCTCCAAGGGCCTGGAATGCGGTGGCACCCTCATCGCGCCGAGCTGGGTGCTGACCGCCGCCCACTGCATGACCTACGACAGCGGCAAGCCCATCGATGCGAAGATCGCCCAGATCCTCGTCGGCACCGCCGACCTGCGCAAAGGCGGCGTCCGGATCGATGTCGATCGCTTCGTCCTGCACCCGAAGTTCAATCACAAGACCTACGAGAACGACATCGCCCTGGTGCACCTCAAGACCGACGCACGGGAGCAGACGCTCGGCCTGCTGACCACGAAGGACGAGGCGCGGTTTTCGTCTCCCGGCACCCCGGCGACCGCCTCCGGTTGGGGTCTGACCCGCTACAAGCCGCCGAAGCAGACGCCGGATCTCCGCAAGGTGAAGGTCCCGATCGTTTCCCGCGAGGTGTGCCGCACGGACAAGTTTTACGAGAGCCGGGTGAAGTCCGGAATGCTCTGCGCCGGCTTCGAGCAAGGCGGCAAGGACACCTGCGCTGGCGACAGCGGCGGCCCGCTGATGGTGAAGAACGCGAGCGGCAAGTGGGTCCTGGCGGGAATCACGTCCTGGGGACTGAAGTGTGCCTCGCCCGGCAAGTATGGCGTCTACACCCGTGTCGCCCCCCACGCCGACTGGATCGCCCGGGTGATGGGCGGCACCTGAACGGGCGGCGCAAGCAACCGGCGTCCACTCGGGAGTGACGGCGGCCGCCGCCGCCCCGGGTAGCGGGCGGCGCGAGAACACGCCATCGTTCGTTGACGCCGCCGCGCCGGCGTCCGATGCAGAGGAGGGTGCGAACAGACCGGGTCGAGCCCGGCGCGGGGAGAACTTCCATGCAGACCATGACAGCCGCACGCCGTCCGGCGGCGGGGATCGCAGCGCTCGTGCTGGCGGCGGCGCTCACCATGCCAGGGGTTCCTGCCCGGGCCGGCGACGTCGCGACGCCGCAGATCGTCGGCGGCAGCAAGGCGGCGCCCGGCGAGTTCCCGTGGCAGGTGGCGCTCCTCGACGGCTCGGTCAACAACACCTTCGACGCCCAGTTCTGCGGCGGCGCCCTCGTCCACGAGCGCTGGGTGGTCACCGCCGCCCACTGCGTCTTCGACGGCCGCGTCGAGCCGCCGAGCGCGGTCGACATCCTCGTCGGCACCACCAGCCTGAAGAGCGGCGGCGTCCGGATCGACGTCGACACCATCGTCGTCCACCCGCGCTACAACGAACGCACCAGCGAGAACGACATCGCACTGCTGCGCCTCGCCGAGCCGGTCGACGTCGAGACGCTGCCGCCCGTCACCCTCGGCGAGGAGACGGCGCTCACCGCCGCCGGCACGCTCGCCACCGCGATCGGCTGGGGCGACACGCTGGTGAAGGGCGAGCGCTTCCCCGTCGACCTGCGCAAGGTGGACGTGCCGATCGTCACCAACCGCGTCTGCAACGGCCCGCGCTCCTATGCCGGCGAGGTGAAGACGAAGATGCTGTGCGCCGGCTTCGCCGCCGGCGGCAAGGATTCGTGCCAGGGCGACAGCGGCGGTCCGCTCGTCGTCCCCGACGGCGACGGCGGCTTCGCGCTCGCCGGCGTCACCTCGTGGGGGGCGCGCTGCGCCGCGCCGAACAAATACGGCGTCTATACCCGCGTCGCGCGCTTCGCGACGTGGATCGAGAAGGTCATCGCCGCCCCGCGCCGCGGGGCCGCGTCGCGGGTGTCCACCGCCTCTCACACCGCTCCGCCTTGAAGCCGCCCGTCGGGTCGTGCCATAGGGGGGCGCCCCGGCCGCCCGGCCGCGGGCGCTCCGGAGACGGTGGTCATGGCGGATAATCCAGGTCTGATGAGCGGTAAGCGGGGCCTCGTCTTCGGCGTCGCCAACAACCGCTCCATCGCTTGGGGCATCGCCAGGGCGCTCGCCGCCCATGGCGCCGAGATCGCGCTCACCTACCAGGGCGATGCACTCAGGAAGCGAGTCGAGCCGCTCGCCGCCGAAATCGGCGCCCGCGTCGTCGGCCACTGCGACGTGACCGAGCCGGCCACCATCGACGCGGTGTTCGAGGCCGTCGCGGCCGACTGGGGCTCGATCGACTTCGTCGTGCACTGCGTCGCCTTCTCCGACAAGGACCAGCTCGACGGTCGCTATGTCGACACCACGCCCGACAACTTCGCGAAAACGTTGCAGATTTCCTGCTACTCGTTCACCGCGATCGCGCAGCGGGCGGAGAAGCTGATGGCGAACGGCGGCTCGCTCCTGACGCTCACCTACTACGGCGCCGAGAAGGTGATGCCGCACTACAACGTCATGGGCATCGCCAAGGCGGCGCTGGAGGCGAGCGTGCGCTACCTCGCCGTCGACCTCGGCCCGAAGGCGATCCGCGTCAACGCCATCTCCGCCGGCCCGATCAAGACGCTCGCCGCCTCCGGCATCGGCGACTTCCGCTACATCCTGAAGTGGAACGAGTACAACGCGCCGCTGAAGCGCACCGTCTCGATCGACGAGGTCGGCGACGCCGCGCTCTATCTGCTGTCGCCGCTGTCGCGCGGCGTCACCGGCGAGATCCACCACGTCGATTCGGGCTATCACGTCGTCGGCATGAAGGCCGTCGACGCCCCCGACATCTCGGTCGTCAAGGACTGAGGCGGCTCCGCCGACCGTTCTCACCGGCCGAACGGCCCGCTCGGGAGACCCGACGATGCGGACCTTGCCGACGCTCATCCACATCCGCCACGGCCAGACCGACTGGAACGTCGAGAGCCGTCTGCAGGGCCAGCAGGACATCCCGCTGAACCCGCACGGCCGCGCCCAGGCGGCCCGCAACGGCCGGGTGCTCGCCGACCACCTCGACGCCGCCGGCCTCGACCCAGACACGCTCGACTGGATCGCCTCGCCGCTCGGCCGCGCCCGCGAGACGATGGAGATCGTCCGCGACGCCGCCGGCCTGGCGCCGACCGCCTACCGCCTCGAGCCGCAGCTGAAGGAAGTGACGTTCGGCACCTGGGAGGGCTTCACCATCCCCGAACTGAAGCTGCGCGACCCCGCCGGGGTGGCGGCGCGGCGGGCGGACAAGTGGGGGTTCGTGCCGCCCGGCGGGGAAAGCTACGCCATGCTCTCGGCGCGCATCGCGGTGTGGCTGCGCCACGTCGAGCGTCCGGCGGTGATCGTCTCGCACGGTGGCGTCCAGCGGGTGCTGGAGGGCCTGCTGCTCGACCGCCCGACCGCCGAGATCCCAAACCTCGACGTCCCCCAGGACCGCTTCGTCATCTACCGCGCCGGCACGGCCGAGTGGCTCTGAACGGCGGAGTGCCGTCAGCAGCGAAGTGCTACGAGCGGCGGAGTGCCGCGAGCAGCGGAGTGCTGTGAGCAGCGATGGGCTGTGAGCAGCGATGGGCTGTGAGCGACCTACCCCTTCTCCCGGCCGAAGGCGGGGAGAAGGTGGCGCGCAGCGCCGGATGAGGGCCGCCCGACGACGTCGGGCGGAACCCGCCGCAGAGGCGCAACGTCAATGCCCGCGCCGCGCTCGCGGCGCGCCCTCATCTGCCCTGCGGGCACCTTCTCCCGCTATCGCGGGAGAAGGGAAGAGGAGACATCAGACCTTGAGGTTGCCGGCCGAGGTCTTGCCGCGCTCGGTCAGGAGATCATAGGTGATCTGCTGGCCCTCGATCAGGTTGGTGATGTTGGCCTTCTGCAGCGCGGTGATGTGCACGAACACGTCGCGCGACCCGTCGCTCGGCTGGATGAAGCCGTAGCCCTTCTGAACGTTGAACCACTTCACGGTACCGGTCGCCATCGCGGACTCCTGCTCGACGCGTCAATCGGGGAGCCGGAAAAGAGATACGCGCGTCCGGCCGAACTGCGAATTCTGCGGTTCGCCTGGACCTTGGCGCCGCAGCGCGCGGGTCGGCACGGCACGCCGGTAGAAAGGTCGCAGGCTAAATTTGCGGCCCGACGCTTCGTGAGTCAATTCGCTCGTGGCCCGCGCGGGCCGCGGCCGACGTCGGCCGTGATCGCGCCGGCCGCTGCCGGTGCGCCGCCGGCCCGGGCGGAGGC
>CALRZT010000131.1:0-11530 GCA_943372725.1 Pseudoxanthobacter soli DSM 19599 | reverse complement strand
CGGTGACCGATCTCGGCGGGATCCGTAAGGGGGCTCGACAGCCGCTCGGCCAAAAGCCGCGCGCCGCCGCCGGTGACGGTGCGGTCGACAGCTGAAAACAGCGAGCCGGCGCGCTCGCCGGTCTGCGTGCGGGTGATCTCGAGGCTGGAACGCGTCGCCGCGTCGATCGCCATCGCGGCACCGGCCGCCTCCCGGCGCGGCGCGTCGAGCGGCGGCCGCGCGCTCAACTGCGTGCGCTCCACATAGGAGAGCGCGGCGGCGGCGGCCGACAGTTCCGGCCGCGTGAACGCACCGAAGCCGTCGAGCGTGGCGACGCCGTAAAAGCGGGCGAGGCGCTCGGCCGCGCTGGCGCCGTCGAAGTGGACGCGCGGCAGCGGGGTCACCGCGGTCGCTGGATTTCGCCCGGGCAGTGCGCGCAGCAGCGGCGCGAGGCTCGCGTCGGCGAGCAGCCCGTCCGGCACCAGCAACTCGCGCGGCTCGATGCGCGACAGTTCGCCCGGCAGCGCCGCCAGCGCCACCTCGCCGACCCGGAAGGCGCCGGTGGAGATGTCGATCCAGGCGAGGCCGAGCGGGCCGTCGCCGCCGCCGAGCCGCGACAGCGCCGCAAGCCAGTTCGGCCGGCCGGCGTCGAGGAGCGTCTCCTCGGTGATGGTGCCGGGCGTGACGAGGCGGACGACATCGCGGCGCACCACCGACTTCGCCCCGCGCTTCTTCGCCTCCGCCGGGTCTTCCAGCTGCTCGCAGACGGCGACGCGGTGGCCGAGCCCGATCAGCTTCTGCAGGTAGTCGTCGGCGGCGTGGATCGGCACGCCGCACATCGGGATGTCGTCGCCGAGGTGCTTGCCGCGCTTCGTCAGCGCGATGCCGAGCGCCCGGCTCGCCACCTCGGCGTCGCCGAAGAACATCTCGTAGAAGTCGCCCATGCGGTAGAACAGCAGGCAGTCGGGGTTCGCCGCCTTGATCTCGATGTACGGCTCCATCATCGGCGTCGGCCGGCCGACGGCGGGAGCATCCTGGGAAGCGGGGGCGTCTTCGGGGAGAGATCGCATGGCGGCGCGACGCTAGCAGACCGCAGGCGCCGTTTCACCGCCGGGCGGCTTGTGGCCCGAACGAGCCGTGGATAAGGTCGCCCCCCTTCTGAAATTCGAGGCCGGCACGGCCCGCCCCCCAAGGAGAACTGGTGCGATGGCAGCGAGTGACGGCCCGACGCGGCCCGGCCTGGCCTTCACCGACCGCGAAGCGCTGCAGTTCCACCAGATGGGACGGCCCGGCAAGATCGAGATCGTCGCGACCAAGCCGATGGCGACGCAGCGCGATCTGTCGCTCGCCTATTCGCCCGGCGTCGCCGTGCCGGTGCGCGCCATCGCCGAGGACCCGAGCCGCGCCTTCGACTACACGATCCGCGGCAACCTCGTCGCCGTGATCACCAACGGCACCGCCATCCTCGGCCTCGGCAACCTCGGCGCGCTGGCGGCCAAGCCCGTGATGGAAGGCAAGGCGGTGCTGTTCAAGCGCTTCGCCGACGTCGATTCGATCGACCTCGAGGTCGACACCGAGAACGTCGACGAGTTCGTCAACTGCGTGCGCTTCCTCGGGCCGTCGTTCGGCGGCATCAACCTCGAAGACATTCGCGCCCCGGACTGCTTCATCATCGAGAGCCGCCTGCGCGAGATCATGGACATCCCGGTGTTCCATGACGACCAGCACGGCACGGCGATCATCGCCGCCGCCGGCGTCATCAACGCGCTTCATCTCACCGGGCGGGATCTCAAGACGACGAAGCTCGTCTGCAACGGCGCCGGCTCCGCCGGCATCGCCTGCATCGAGCTCATCAAGGCGCTCGGGATGCCGCACGACAACGTCATCCTCTGCGACACCAAGGGCGTCGTCTACCAGGGCCGCACCGAGGGCATGAACCAGTGGAAGTCGGCCCACGCCGTCGCCACCGAGAAGCGGACGCTCGCCGAGGCGATGGAGGGCGCCGACGTCTTCTTCGGCGTCTCGGTGAAGGGCGCGCTGACCGACGACATGGTCCGCTCGATGGCGGCGAACCCGATCATCTTCGCGATGGCGAACCCCGACCCGGAGATCGCCCCGGAAGAGGTCGCGGCGGTCCGCGACGACGCCATCATGGCGACGGGCCGCTCGGACTACCCGAACCAGGTCAACAACGTCCTCGGCTTCCCCTACATCTTCCGCGGCGCCCTCGACGTGCGGGCGACGACGATCAACGACGCCATGAAGATCGCCGCCGCCCACGCGCTCGCCATGCTGGCGCGCGAGGACGTGCCGGACGAGGTGGCGGCCGCCTACCAGGGCCACCGGCCGCGCTTCGGGCCGCAGTACATCATCCCGGCGCCGTTCGACCCGCGGCTGATCTCGGTGGTGCCGCCGGCGGTAGCGAAGGCGGCGATGGAATCCGGCGTCGCCCAGCGGCCGATCGTCGACATGGCCGCCTATGTCGAGCAGCTCTCGGCGCGGCGCGATCCCGTCGCCGGCACGCTCGCCCGCGTCTTCACCAAGGTGCGCCAGCAGCCGAAGCGCGTCGTCTTCGCCGAGGGCGAGGAGGAGGCGGCGATCCGCGCCGCGGCGAGCTTCGTCAGCCAGGGCCTCGGCACCGCCATCCTGATCGGCCGCCAGGACATCGTCGAGGCGAACGCCAGGGCGGCCGGCGTCGAGATCAGGCCGGGCATGGAGATCGCCAACGCCCGTGTGTCCAGCCGCAACCGCGACTATGCCGAGTTCCTGTTCGCCCGCCTGCAGCGCCGCGGCTTCCTGCTGCGTGACTGCCAGCGCCTAGTGAACACCGACCGCAACTACTTCGGCGCCCTGATGGTGGCGCTCGGCGACGCCGACGCGATGGTGACGGGCTCGACCCGCCACTACGCCTCGACGCTGGAGGCGGTGCGCCGCGTCATCGACGCCAAGCCTGGCCACCGGCCGATCGGGCTGTCGATGGTGCTGGCGCGCGGCCGCACGGTGCTGGTCGCCGACACCGCCGTGCACGAGACGCCGACGGCGGAGGAACTCGCGGAGATCGCCGTCGAGGCCGCCCACGTCGCCCGCCGGCTCGGCTACGAGCCGCGCGTCGCCCTGCTCGCCAGCGCCACCTTCGGTCAGCCGCCGACCGACAGCGCCCGGCGGGTCCAGGAGGCGATGGCCATCCTCGGCAAGCGCCGGATCGATTTCGAGGTGGACGGCGAGATGTCGGCCACGTCCGCCCTCAGCGCCGAGCTCCTCACCGCCTATCCATTCGCGCGCCTCTCCGGCCCGGCGAACGTGCTGGTGATGCCGTCGGCCGACGCCGCCTCGATCGCCACCGGTATGCTGCGCGAACTCGGCGGCTCGACGGTGATCGGGCCGCTGGTCGTCGGCCTCGACAAGCCGGTGCAGATCGTCCAGCTCGGCGCCAAGGATTCCGAGCTCGTCAACATGGCGGCGATCGCCGCCTTCAACGTCACCTGAGACGCCCCTTCCCCGCGCAAGCCCCTTCCCCGCGCGGGGAGGGGCGTTCGCTGCGACGCCGGCGCGCCGCCGGCAGGCGTTTGCGGACCGCGTCAGGCGTTGGCGGGCAGGTGCGCCTCGATGAACCAGAGCGCCTTGTCGACGCCGCGGGAGACCTGCGTCAGCACGTCGGCCGAGGTCGGGTCGCCGGCTTCGTCGACGGCTTCGATGTCCGTGCGGACCGCATTGGCGAACGCGCCGTAGCGGTCGGCGAGCGCCGTCAGGTGCGCCTCGATGCCCTTGAGGTCGAGCGGGTAGGCGGGCAGCGACGTGGCGCCGCCGACGGCCTGCAGCGTGCCCTGCGGCGAACCGGCGAGCTGCGAGATGCGCTCGGCCATGGTGTCGACGTGGTCGTCCATCTCGCCCCGCAGGGTGTCGAGCATCTCGTGCACGGCGATGAACTGCGGGCCGCGGACGTTCCAGTGCGCCTGCTTGATGGCGAGGCCGAGGTCGATGGCGTCGGCCATGCGGGCACCGAGGGCGGCGATGGCGGCCTTGCGGGCGTTGTCGTGGATCGAGTTGCGGGTGGTCGGCATCGAAGCGCTCCCTTGGTGTGAGGGCGCTCCCGGACCGGGGGACCCTCGAACCGCCTAAATAGACCGCCGGCGTGACGATCGCATCGCCGTGGTCGAAAAACTGCGATGCGAAACGGCGACGGCGGCGGCGGGTTCCCTCAGCCGCGGTCGAGCCCGCCGTAGGCGGCGACGAGGCCGGCCATCGCCGCGCCCGCATCGCCCGCCGCCGCGAGGCCGTCGGCGACGCCGCGGCGGTCGGCCTCGGGGCGGTTCTGGCTGACCTTCCACTTGCCATCGATGCGCTCGATGGCGATCTCCAGCCCGACGATGCCGCGCTTCTGCATCTCGACATAGCGCGCCGGCGCATCCGACACCGCCCACGGCGCCGGCCGGCCGCCCTCGTGCTCGGCCGTCAGCGCCTCGATCTGGCGGGTGAGCCAGGCGTCGTCCTCGACCACGCGCGGCCGGCCGCGCACCTGCACGACGGCGTAGTTCCAGGTCGGCACGACCTTCCCCGTCTCCCGCTTCGTCGCGTACCAGGACGGCGTCACGTAGGTGTCGGCGCCCTGGAAGACGATCAGCGCCGCGCCGTCCCCGGCGCCGTCGACGAAGTCCCGCCATTGCGGGTTGGCGCGGGCGACGTGGGCGCGCAGCGTGCCGAGCGGCGCGGCCCCGTCAGCGTCGTGCAGCAGGAACGGCACCGGGTTCGCCGACAGGCCGCCCTCGCCGTGCGAGATCAGCAGCCCGAGCGGATGGGCGCGGATCAGCGCGTGCTGGACCTCGAGACGCTCTTCGCGGAAATGCTCCGGCTGGTACATCGCCTCCTCCCTGTCAGGACCGCAGTCTAGCACCAGCGGCGGCGTCAGGCGCGGAGCGTGGCGATCGCCTGAGCGGCGACGTTGTCGATGACGCTCGCCGCCACGCCGGCGCGCGCGAGCGACATCATCGCCACCACCGCGCCGACGAGCGCGTCCGCCAGCCGTACCTGATCCGTCCCTGCCGGGAGTTCGCCCCGGGAGACGGCGATCGCGAGATGACGCGTGAAGAACTCGCCGATCTCGGCCAGCCGGGCGTCGGCGAGCGCGCGGGTCTCCGGCGGGTGGGCCTCGCGCTCGGTGATCGTGTTGACGATCAGGCAGCCGCGCCGCTCCGGGTCGTCGGTGGCGAGCCGCGCCTGGACGCCGAGCCACGCCTCGATCGCCGCCACGCCTTCGACGTCCGTCGGCAGCGTCGCCCGGAAGAAGCCGGCATAGGTTTCGAACGCCTGCCGGAACAGCGCCTCCTTGCTGCGGAACGTCGCGTAGAGATTGCCCGGCTTCAGGCCCGTCGCCTCGTAGATGTCCGACAGCGACGCGGCGACGAAGCCCTTCCGCCAGAACACCTCCATGGCGCGGCGCAGGACGTCGTCGACGGCGTATTCGCGGGGGCGAGCCATGGTCACATTATGTTGATCAATCGATCATGAATCAAGCGCCGTCTCGGATTGTTTGTGATCGATCGATCATTTACCGACGGTGACAGCGCCGGCGTCCGGCGCCGCAGGGCCGGCGTCCGGCCACAGGAGACCGTCGATGACCATCAGAGTGTCCGCCCTGGCCCTCGCGGCCGGCCTCGTGGCGCTGGCCGGATCGGCCTTCGCCGCCGAACTGACGCCGCCGCCGGCCGCGCCCGGCACCGTCGCCTACAACGAGTGGCTCGGCCGCAGCTTCTCGGACGTGCTCCTCAACGAGCCGTCGCAGGAGAAGCGTGTCGCCATCCTCGAGAAGATCGTCGCCCTCGACTACGTCCAGCACAATCCGCTGGTGCCGGAAGGGCGTCAGGGCCTGATCGACTTCATCCCGGTGATCTACGCCGCGATGCCCGACTCACGTTTCATCGTCCACGACGTCTTCGCCACCAAGGACCGCGTCGTCACCCGCTGGACCTGGACCGGCACGCTCACCGGCGCGCCGCTGCTCGGCATCGCGCCGACCGGCCAGACGCTCGAGTTCGACGTCATCGACGTCTGGTCGGTGCGCGACGGCCAGCTCTACGAGCACTGGGACCAGTTCGACTGGCCGCGCGCCTTCGTTCAGCTCGGCGTGAAGGGGCTGCCGCAGCCCTTCTACGACATCGCCGCTCAGCCCTACGACCGCTGAGGTCCGCCGCCGCCCGATCCTCGCTGCCCCGATCCCTTCATGGGCCCCGGTGGCCGACGGCACGGCCGATGGTCACCGGGGCCATCCCGACGAGGTCCCCGATGAAGACGCTCTATGAGACGACGGTCCGCGTGACCGGCGGCCGCGACGGCCGCGCCACCTCCGACGACAGCCGGCTCGCCGTCACCCTCGCCCTGCCGAAGACGATCGGCGGCTCGGGCGAGGGCAGCAATCCCGAGCAGCTGTTCGCCGCCGGCCTCGCCGCCTGCTTCAACAGCTCGCTGCGCTTCGCCGCCCGCTCCAAGGGCCTCGACGCCGGCGACGTCGCCGTCGCGGCGACGGTCGCCATGACGCTGTCGGACGCCGGCACCTACGGCCTCGCCGCCGTGCTCGACGTGACGCTGCCGGGCCTTGATCCGACCGACCGCGCGGCCGTCGTCGCCGAGGCCGAGCGTATCTGCGCCTACACCAACGCCACCCGCGGCAACGTCGCGCTGACGGTGCGGCAGGGCTGAGGGTGAAGTCGATACGCCGACGACCGGCCACCGTCGGCCAAGGCATCCGGGCCCCTCGACCGTCTCGCCCGCGCCCCCCCCCCGATCGGCTTCGCCGGCCACCTCCCCCGCGAGAGGGGAGGGTTCGCGCCGAGATTGGAGCAATCGGAGTGCCCAAGCACCACGCAACCCTCCCCCCTCGCGGGGGAGGGCAGGGAGGGGGGGCGCCGCGGGCCCGGCCGTCGAGAGTGATCTCAACGTGGGCAGCATCGGACGTATGCCCCAAACTCACCGCAGCCCCTCCTCATCCCCTTCGCCGCCACGCCCGCCGTCGCTCCGCCGCGAACGCATCCAGCATGCCCGTCGGGTCCGGCGTGCGCGGGTCGAACAGCGCCACCCGCACGTCGGCGCGGGTGAGGCCGATGTCGGCGAGGCGGTCGGCGTCGAGGTCGAGCAGGTCGAGGGTGGCGCGGCGGTTCCGCCGGATGCGGACGAAGCGGGCACCGCCGGCGACCACCGCGGCGGCGAAGCGGCGGACCATTCCGGCGCACCCGTTCCCCGGGCCGAGACGGCGAAGCCTCCCGACGAAACCACAGGCCGCGGTGAAACGGCCGAGGCGAGGGGCGGTGAGGGGTGTGCTCATGCGGCATCTCCGGTGGGGGTTGTCGGTCGCCCGACCCGCTCACCCTAGCCGCTTGCCGAGCTTCGACAGTTCGGTCATGATCGAACCATGAAAGACGGACCCGTCATCGCCGCCGTCGCCGCTTTGCTCGGCGACCCCGCCCGCGCCAACATGCTCACCGCCCTGATGGACGGCCGGGCGCTGACAGCGAGCGAACTCGCCGGCGAGGCGGGCGTCGGCCTGCCGACGGCAAGCGGCCATCTCGCGAAGCTCGAGGCCGGCGGTCTCGTCGCGGTCGAGAAGCAGGGCCGCCATCGCTATTTCCGCCTGTCCGGCAGCGACGTCGCGGCGGTTCTCGAAGGTCTGATGGGGCTCGCGGAGCGCACCGGCGCGGTCCGCACGCGGCCCGGTCCGAAGGAGCCGGCGCTGCGCGTCGCCCGCCTCTGCTACGACCACCTCGCCGGCGAGCGCGGCGTCGCGCTGCTCGACGGCCTGCGGCGGCGCGGCGTGCTCGCCGAGCAGGACGGCGCGCTCGCGCCGACGACGGCCGGCCGCGCCTTCCTCTGTGATTTCGGCATCGATCTCGCGCCGCTCACGGGCAAGCGCCGGCCGCTCTGCCGGGCCTGCCTCGACTGGAGCGAGCGCCGCCACCACCTCGCCGGCTCGCTCGGCGCGGCGCTGCTGGCCCGGATGGCTGAATTGAGCTGGCTAAGGGTCGGCGAAACCGGCCGCATCGTCGCCTTCACGCCGGCCGGCGAGCGCGCCTTCGCGGCGACGTTCGCGGTCGAGAATCCGGGCCTCTGACGCAAGACGGCCCGCCACCCCCAGGGGGCGGCGGGCCGCAATCTCGATCAGCCGTACGCGACCGGTCGATGGTGCGCCGGTGTCAGCGAGCCTTCTTGGTCAGCTTCTGGGCGACCTCGAAGAGCTCCTCCGGGGCGTAGTCCGGGGTGAAGGCCGACGGGACGCCGCCGAGCTGGTGGATCTTGCCACCGTCCGGCATGCCCTCGACCACCTCGAGTTCGCCCGGCGGGTCGCCCGGCAGCGCCATCTCGCCGTTGCCCCAGATGCCCGACATCTCCTTGTAGTCCTTCGGGCTGAACGTATAGAGGCGGCAGTGGCTGCCCTCGGCGAGGTACTTCTGCGCCTCGGGAATCCTGTCGAGGTTGATGTTGGGGGTCGGCAGCATCTTCTCGATCGCCACGCCGGTGATCTGCTTCAGGGCGAGCGCATAGGCGTGGGCGTGGACGGAGCCGCGCACCAGCAGGTAGCCGCAGACCTCGCGGCCGGTCGGGTCGGTCAGGCTCTCGTAGACGCGCAGCTTGTGCAGCCGGGCGCCGCATTCCAGGTGGAAGTTGTGCAGGAGGTCCGCCACGACGTTGCCGGTGGTGGTGACGAAGTCGTTGTTCCACGAGGCGCCGTTACTGTTCACCGGTACAGCGCCGCCGGCGTGCGAGTAGAAGCCGCCGGCAAGTCGGATGTCCTTCATGTCCTCGAAGGGGGCGCCGGAGATGTCGCCGCCGTCCTCCTCGTCGGCGCCGGTGTCCGGCCCGTTGTTCAGCATCGCCACGCCGTTGCTGACGAGCTCGACGTGGCCGAGCTCTTCCGCGGTGATGGCGGCGACGAGGCTGTAGAACGGCCGCAGCTTCGCCTTGCTGCGGAAATTGAAGCTCTGGAACATGTAGTTGCCGAGCGTGGACATCTCGCCGTACTTGCCGCCGAGGAGCTCCTGCAGCGCGGCGCCGGCGTTCGGGTCCTGCCGTTTCGGGGCGGGAAGTTCGATCTGCAGCTTGTCGACACGTAGAAACATGAGAGCCGTCCTGTGCGTGAGCCCCGCGGTCCCCAATGGGTCGGACGCCTCGAAGTTCCGTGACGCGGTGGAAGAAGCGGCACGCGGGCCGATGCGGTCGCGGGCGCCGCTGCGGCACGGCGACGGGCGGAACGGCGGCTTTCACCACTCCGCCCCCTCTGTTAGAAGGGCGGGCCCGTGCCCCCGGACCTGACCCGGAGCGGCGCCATTCCACCACCGGGAGCGACGAGGACGATGCGGACGGCGCGCGTCGAGCGCAGGACGAACGAGACCGAGATCTCCGTCACCGTCGACCTCGACGGCACGGGGAAGGGCAGCTTCTCGACCGGCGTCGGCTTCTTCGACCACATGCTCGACCAGCTCTCCCGCCATTCGCTGATCGACATCAGCGTGACGGCGAAGGGCGACCTGCACATTGACGACCACCACACGGTGGAGGACGTCGGCATCGCGATTGGCCAGGCGATCCTGAAGGCGCTCGGCGACCGCCGCGGCATCGTCCGCTACGCCCACAGCTACCTGCCGATGGACGAGGCGCTGACGCGTGCCGCCGTCGACGTCTCCGGCCGGCCGTTCCTGGTGTTCAACACGACGTTCCCGACGCCGAAGATCGGTACCTTCGATACCGAGCTGGTGCTGGAGTTCTTCCGCGCGTTCGCGATGAACGCCGGGCTGACGCTGCACGTCGAGACGCTCTACGGCGCGAACAGCCACCACATCGCCGAGAGCTGCTTCAAGGCGGTGGCGCGGGCGCTACGCACGGCGGTTGCCGTCGACCCGCGCACCGCCGGCGAGATCCCGTCGACGAAGGGGCGGCTCGGCGACTGACGCCGGGCGAGGACCGATCATGGCCGTCTTCACCGTTCACGAGCCGCCGCCGTCCGGCGACCTGATGCGCGATGCCGAGCGCGTCGCCTTCGTGCGCGACGGCTTTTCCTGGCCGGCGTTGCTGATCCCGTTCGTCTGGCTCCTCTGGCACCGCATGTGGCTCGTTCTCGTGCTGTGGATCGCCGTCGTCGTCATCGTGCAGTGGGGCGCCTCGCTCCTCGGCGAGCCCGCGCCGCTCGTCGCCGCCGTGGCGATCGCGCTGGTGATGGGCTTCGAGGCGAGCAGCCTGCGCCGCTGGACGCTCGAGCGCCGCGGCTTCCGCTTCGCCGGTGTCGTCGCCGGCACCGATCGCAGCGAGTGCGAGCGCCGTTTCTTCGCCGACTGGGAGGGCGGCGCATCCGTCGCGCCGACCTCCGGCACCCCGGTCCCGCCTGCGACGGTGCCGCGCGTCTATGCGTCCTCGCGGCACGAGGGCGACGAGGCCCAGGTCCTCGGGCTCTTCCCCACGTCGGAGCGTTCGCGATGAGCGTCGCCATCGTCGACTACGGCTCGGGCAACCTGCGCTCGGCCGAGAAGGCGTTCGAGCGCGCCGCCCGCGAGGCGGGGCTCGACATCGCCATTGCCGTCACCGCCGATCCCGCCGTGGTGGCGCGCGCCGAGCGCGTCGTGCTGCCGGGCGTCGGCGCCTTCGCCGACTGCCGCGCCGGCCTCGACGCCATCCCCGGCATGGTCGAGGCGCTGCGCGAGGCGGTCGAAGAGCGCGGCACGCCCTTCCTCGGCATCTGCGTCGGCATGCAACTGATGGCCGAGCGCGGCCTCGAATACGTGACCTCCGAGGGCCTCGGCTGGATCCCCGGCGACGTCGTGCGCATCGAGCCGTCCGACCCGGCGCTGAAGGTGCCGCACATGGGCTGGAACACGCTGACGCTCGTGCGCGATCACCCGGTGTTCGCCGGCATCGACACCGGCCCGGCGGGCCTGCACGCCTATTTCGTGCACTCCTACCATCTCGCCGCGACCGACCCGGCGACGGTGGTCGCGACGACCGACTATGGCGGTCCGGTGACGGCGGTGGTGGCGCGCGACAACCTCGTCGGCACGCAGTTCCATCCCGAGAAGAGCCAGCACCTCGGGCTCGCCTTGATCTCCAACTTCCTGAAGTGGCGCCCGTGATCCTGTTTCCCGCCATCGACCTGAAGGAAGGCCGCTGCGTCCGCCTCGTGCGCGGCGAGATGGCGTCCGCCACCGTCTTCAACGACGACCCGGCCGCCCAGGCGCGCGCCTTCGCCGACGCCGGCTTCTCGTGGCTGCACGTCGTGGATCTGGACGGGGCGTTTGCCGGCGCGAGCCGCAACGGTGCGGCGGTGGAGGGCATCCTCGCCGCCACCGGCCTTCCGGTTCAACTCGGCGGCGGCATCCGCGACATGGCGGCGATCGAGGGCTGGCTCGGCCGTGGCGTCCGCCGCGTCATCCTCGGCACCATCGCCGTCCGCGATCCGGAGCTGGTGCGGCGGGCAGCGAAGGCCTTTCCCGGTCGCGTCGTCGTCGGCATCGACGCCAAGGGCGGCAAGGTGGCGGTGGAGGGCTGGGCGGAAACGTCGGAGATGGCCGCCGTCGAC
>CALRZT010000130.1:0-11647 GCA_943372725.1 Pseudoxanthobacter soli DSM 19599 | reverse complement strand
GGACGCGTCCCGATTGCCGCCGGCCGCCCTCTCGCCTTCAGCGGAACTCGCCGGCGAACTTCTCGACGAGGCCGATGGTGTCCTTCGTCACGAAGCCCGGGCCGGTGTTGATGTCGTTGGCGGGCACCAGGCCGTAGCGGGCGTTCATGGTGAGGAACACCACCGGCAGGTAGCCCTGCATGTAGGGCTGCTGGTCGATGGCGGACTCGACGACACCGTCCTTGATGCCCTGGGCGATGTCGGGCGACAGGTCGAAGGCGATGAAGTTGTACTTGCCGGCCGAGCCGGTGTCGTTCAGCAGCTTCAGCGTCGGCTCGGCCGAGTTCGGCCCAAGCGTCAGGATGCCGTTGGTGTCCGGGTGCTGGGCGAGGTGCGCCTTCACGCGGTTGTAGACCTCGGTCGGGTCGATGCCGGAGTCGATCATTTGGTCGCCGAGCGGCACGCCGAGCGCGTCGGCATAGCCCTGGCAGCGCTCCACCGAGGCCGGGTTGGTGATGTAGTGGTTGACGCAGACGAACTTGGTGACGCCCGCCGCCTTCGCCCGTTCGCCGGCGCCCTTGCCGGCGTCGTACTCCGGCTGGCCGATGTGGACGAGGGCGCCGAGCTTCTTCGACTGCTCGGCGGTGCCGGAGTTGACGGTGATCACCGGGATGCCCTTGGCGATCGCCGCCTGCACCGGGCCCTCGAGCACGTCGTAGTCGGCGATGGTGATGATCAGGCCGTTCGGGTTGGTGGCCGTCGCCTGCTCGATGATCCGCGCCATGTCGGCGAGGTCACCCGTCGGCGGGTTGCGGTACTCGACCGAGACCTTCTGGTCGGCACCGGCATTGTTCAGAGCGTTCTTGATGACGTTCCACCACGAGTCGGAATCCGGCGCGTGGCTGACGAAGACGAAGCGCTCGCCGTCGGCGTGGGCCGGGCCGGCGAGGCCGACGAACGGCAGCGCGAGGGCTGCGGCCGCGGCGATGGTGCGGATGATGGCGGTGGTCATGGCTGTCTCCTCCCTTGTCTCGCTCCCGGTGCCGCGAACGCGACGGCCGGCCTCCCGCGCGGCGCCCATCGGGCGCTGCGATGCACGGCCGGTTTCGCCGGTGACGGCGGCCGATGGGGTGGCCGGGGGCGGGCGTTCCTGCCGGGCTGGGTCCTCCCCTGCCCGCGGCTGCCCGGTCCCTCCCGGCGGCGTTGGACAGAATGAATGAACCCATTTATTCTTGTCTTGGAACTTTTATTCCATTACCCGCCGCCGGCTGTCAAGGGTAGCGTGCGGGGGGATGACGGTGCCGCGGCGGGCGGCACGACAGGGGGGCGCCGATGGCGAGCGAGACGACCGAGCCACCGCGCGACTTCGAGGCGCTGAAGGAGCTTCTGCTCGCCCGCCACGACAGCCTGCCGCGGCGGCTCGCGCAGGTGGCCGCCTTCGCACTCGAAAACCCCGATGAGATCGCCTTCGGCACGGTGGCGAGCGTCGCCCAGCAGGCCGACGTGCAGCCCTCGACGCTGATCCGGTTCGCCCAGCAGCTGGGCTTCGCCGGCTTTTCCGACCTGCAGGAGGTGTTCCGCCAGCAGCTGCGCTCGCGCTGGCCGGACTACCGCGAGCGCCTCGCGCGCCTGAAGGTGGACGGGCCGCAGGCCTCGGGCGGCGGCGCGGCGGCCTTGCTTGCGGGCTTCGTTGAGAGCGCGACGGTGTCGCTGGAGCGGCTCGGCGACACCGTGTCGGCGGAAGAAGTGGAGCGGGCGGCGGGCATCCTCGCCGGCGCCGACACGATCTTCCTGCTTGGGCTGCGCCGCGCCTTCCCGGTCGCCGCCTACCTCGCCTATGCGCTCGGCAAACTCGGGCTGCGCGCCGTCCTCGTCGACCACGTGGCGGCGCTCGCCCCGGAACAGATCGGCGGCGCCCGGCCGGGCGACGCGGTGGTGGCGATCTCGTTCTCGCCCTACACGCCGACGACGATCGAGCTCGCCGCCCGCGCCGCCGAGATCGGCGTGCCGGTGGTGGCGATCACCGACAGCCCGTTCTCGCCGCTGCGGCCCAGCGCGACAGTGCAGTTCGAGGTGGCGGAGGCGGATTTTTCGGCGTTCCGCTCGCTGTCGGCGACGCTCGCGCTGGCGATGGCGCTCGCGGTCGCGACGGGGGCGCGGCGGGGCGGCGGGTAGACTGCCCCACCCCTGCCCCTCTAGCTCTTGTCCTGCCTCAGATAGATCGAGCCCAGCGCCGCCGGCTCGTCCGTGCCGCGGCGGCCGACGAGGCTCGACAGCACGAGGACGGCGAGCGTCAGCGCATAGGGCAGCATCATCATCAGATAGGTCGGCACCGGCGCGCCGACCGCCTGCAGGCGCGGCCCGAGGGCCTCGGCGGCGCCGAAGATCAGGGCGCCGAGGAGCGCCCGGCGGGCGTCCCAGCGGGCGAAGATGACGAGCGCGACGGCGATCCAGCCGCGGCCGGCGATCATCCCCTCCACCCAGACATGGCTCGCCGCCACCGAGAGGTAGGCGCCGGAGAGGCCGCAGAGCGCCCCGGCCGCCACCACCGCGGCGATGCGGACGAGCTGCACGTCGACACCAGCGACGTCGGCGGTACCCGGGTCCTCGCCGACGGCGCGCAACTGCAGCCCCGCCCGGGTGCGCTCGAGGAACCACCAGACGGCGACGACGAGGGCCAGCGCCACCAGGACCAGCGGGTCCTGCTGCAGGAAGAAGCGCTCGAAGGCGTTGCTGGCGGGCGCCGCATCGGCGCCGAAGCGCTCGATGCCCGGGAACGGCTTCTGCACGAAGTCGCGGCCGAGCACGCCGGCGAGCCCGATGCCGACGGCGACGGTGGTGAGGCCTGCGAGCGTCTGGTCGCCGCGGAAGACGACGACGACGATCGCGAAGACGAGCGACAGCCCAGCGCCGGCGGCGACGCCGGCGAGGATGCCGAGCGTCGGCGCGATGCCGCTCAGGACGACGGCGGCGCCGGTCATCGCGCCAATGGCCATGACGCCCTCGGCGCTGAGGTTGAGCACGCCCGCCCGCTCCGACAGGATCAGGCCGAGGGCGGCCAGCAACAGCGGCGCGGCATAGGCGGGGATCGCGGCGAGCCAGCCGACGAGGAAGCCGCTCATGGCGTGGTTCCCCAGTTCGCCCGCGAGATGCGGTAGGCACCGAAGAACTGCGCCACCAGCACGCCGAACAGCACGAGGCCCTGCAGCAGCACCACCACCGCCTCCGAAATCCCGTAGAACACCTTGAAGACGTCGCTTGCGGTGAAGACGCCGCCGATGATCACCGCCACGACGACGGTGGCGAGCGGCCGGAAGCGGCCGAGGAAGGCGATGACGATGCCGGAGAAGGTGTAGCCGGCGCCGAGGGTCAGGCTCATCCGGTGCTCGGTGCCGGCGACGATGAGGCCGCCGGCGAGGCCGGACAGGGCGCCGGAGAGCAGCACGAAGGCGCAGGTGACGGCGATCACGGGGACGCCTGCCGCCCGCGCCGCCTCGATGTTCTCGCCGACGGCGCGGCCGTAGAAGCCGAGGCGCGTCACGTCGACAAGGAACCAGACGAGGAGCGCGGCGGCGAGCGCGATCGGCAGGCCGAGATGCGTGCGCCCGAAGCCGAGGGCGGCGAGACGCTCGGAAGCGTCGAAGGCGAGCGAGATCGGAAAGCCCGTCGCCGGGTCGCGCCAGGCGCCGAACAGGAGGTGCTGGGCGAACAGGAAGGCGATCGAGCCGAGCAGCAGCGTCGTGATCACTTCGTTGACGCCGAGGCGGAGCTTCAGCACCAGCGGCAGCGCGATCCAGGCAGCACCCGCGAGCGCCGCGGCGAGGAGCATCAGCGGCAGGCGCGTCGCCTCCGGGCCGAAGTCGCCGAGCGCGACAGCGGTAGCGCCGAGGGCGCCGAGCCAGAGCTGGCCCTCGATGCCGATGTTCCAGAAGCGCAGGCGCAGCGCCACCGCCGCGGACAGCCCGACGCAGATGAGCGGGGTCGCGAAGGTGAGCGTCTGGGCGAGGCCGGACGCGGTCATGAAGGCCTCGCCGATCACCTCGTCGAACAGCGCCGAGGCCGGCACGCCGATGGCGACCAGGAGGGCGGTGGCCATCGCCAGGCCCGCCGCGATGCCGGCGAGGAAGACCAGCGCCGACAGCCAGGCCGGCGTGTCGAAGCGGCGGGTGATGACGAGGCCGTCAAGCATGGCCGACCATCAGGGCTCCGAGCGCCGCGGCGGAGGCCTCCTCCACCGGCATCTCGCCGACGATGCGGCCGCGGTTGATGACGGCGATGCGGGCGGACAGCGCCATCAGCTCCTCGAGGTCCTCGCTGATCAGAAGGCAGGCGACGCCGCGCTCGGCGGCGGCGGCGATCGCCGCTTGGACTGCCTGGGCGGCGCGCACGTCGAGGCCGCGGGTCGGCGAGTGGGCGACGAGGACGCGCACGGCGTCGTCGAGCTCACGGGCGAGCAGCACCTTCTGGGCGTTGCCGCCGGACAAGAGGCCCGTCGAGCGGCCGGGGGTGGCGCCGTGGATCTCGTGGTCGCGGATCGCCGCTTCGGCGTCGCGGCGGATGCGGCGGCGGGCGACGCCGAGCGGCGAGCCGTAGCGACCGCGCCGGAGGGCGGCGAGCGCCAGGTTGTCGGCCACCGTGAAGCCGCGGACGAGCCCGAAGGCGAAGCGGTCGGCCGGCACGACGCGCAGGCCGAGGTCGCGCCGCGCCGCCGGCGAGGCCATCGTGACGTCGCGACCGGCGAGCGCGACGCTGCCGGCGCGCGGCGTAGCGAGGCCCGCGAGGCAGGCGACGAGCTCGCTCTGGCCGTTGCCGCCGACGCCGGCGAGGCCAAGCACCTCGCCCTCGCGCAAGGCGAGCGTCAGGCCGTCGAGGGTGACGCCGCCGTCTTCGCGGCGGTGGGAGAGGCCCTCCACCGTCAGCGCCGGTCCACCGGGCGCCCGTCGCGGCCGCGCCACCGGCGCGACGGTGGCGCCCACGGCGAGGCGCGCCACTTCCGCCGGCGTGACGGAGGCGATCGGCGCGCCGTCCAGCACGGTGCGGCCCTGACGCATGACGGTGACGCGGTCGGCGCGCGCCGCTACCTCGCGCAGCTTGTGGGTGATCAGGACGACCGAACCGCCCTGGGCGGCGAGGCGGGCGGTGAAGGCGAGGAGCGCGTCGGATTCCTGCTCGGTGAGGACGGCGGTCGGCTCGTCGAGGATGAGCACGCGGGCACCGAGCAGCAGGACCTTGAGGATCTCCGCCCGCTGGCGCTCGGCGACGGAGAGGTCGGCGACGCGCGCATCGGGCCGGACGGGGAAGCCGATTTCCTCCGCCTTGGCGGCGACCAGCGCCGCGGCGGCGGCGGGCGAGCCGGCGCGGCGCCCCAGCGCCAGGCGGACGTTCTCGGCGACGGTGAAGCGCGGCACCAGGCGGAAGTGCTGGTGGACCATGCCGAGACCGGCGGCGGCGGCATCGACCGGCCCGCGGATGCGCACGAGCTCGCCGTCGACGAGCTCGCGGCCCGCATCGGCGGCATAGACGCCGGTGGCGACGTTCATCAGCGTCGACTTGCCGGCGCCGTTCTCGCCGACGAGGGCGTGCACCTCGCCGCGCCTGAGCGTGAAGCCGGCGTCGATCAGTGCCGGCTTGCCGTCGAAGGCCTTGTGGACGCCGGCGAGTTCCAGCGCCGGCGGCGTTCCCGCAGGAGCCCCGGCGCTGGGGGACACGGGGCGGCCGTCGCCCGCGGGATGGGCGATGGCCGTCTCCGTCATTGCGCGGCGGGCATCGTTCCGATGGCGCCCTTCACGAAGTAGTCCATCGACCACAGCGCCTCGTCGGAGACCTTTTCGCCAGCCGGCACGGCGACCGAGCCGTCCTGCTTCTCGATCGGTCCGGTGAAGGGGTCGAACTCGCCGGCCACCATCTTCGCCTGGACCTCCTCGATCTTCGCCTTGGCCGAATCCGGCACGCGCTTGCCGAAGGGGGCGAGGCCGATGACGCCCTTGTCGATGCCCTCGAAGGCACCGTACTCCTGCGGCTTCCACGTGCCATCGGTGATCGACTTGATGGTCGGCACCAAATAGCGATCCCAGTGGAAAACCACCGAGGTGAGGATGCCCTCAGGGGCGGCATGGCTCATGTCGAGCTGATAGCCGACGGACGAGGCGCCGCGGCGCTCGGCGGCGGCGAGCGGCGCCGTCGAGGAAAGATCGGTGGCGATGACGTCGGCGTTCTGGTCGAGGATCGCCTCGGCGACCTGGCCTTCCTTCACCGGGTCCCACCAGGAGTTCGTGTAGACGACCACCGTCTCGATCGACGGGTCGACGGAGCGGGCGCCGAGGATGAAGGCGTTGGCGTCCCAGTTGACGACACCGACCGGGAAGCCGGCGACCATGCCGAGCTTCTTCGACTGCGTCACCGAGCCGGCGGCGATCCCGGCGAGGTACCAGGCCTGGTAGGTGCGGGCGTAGAAGCTCTCAAGGTTGGCCCCGTTGGTGGTGCCGGAGGCGTTCAGGAAGGCGACGTCCGGATAGGCCTTGGCGGCCTCCGCGATCGGCTCGGAATAGCCGTAGGTGGTGCCGACGATGATGTTGAAGCCGCGCTTGACGAAGAGGTCGATCGCGGCGCGGAGCTTCGTCGCGTCCTCCGGCACGTTCTCGGCGACGGCGACGGTGAGGCCGAGGTCCTTCTCGACGGCGGCGCGGCCGGCGTCGATGGCCTCGTTCCAGCCGCCGTCCTTCGCCGCCGCCGCATAGATGAACGCGACCTTCGGCTCGGCCTTCAACTCGAACGACCAAACGGACGTTGCCGTGCCCGTGAGCAACGTCGCGGCAGCGCCGAGCGCCAGCAGGCCGGACGCGAATGACTTCACCATCTCTTTCCCCTTTTCTTGGTGATCGAGCATCTCTTCAGCGGAGATTGCGATCATGAGCCGAAAGCGTTGCGGAATCGGGCGTCATTGCTGTCGATCTTGGAAAATATAGCCTGACATTGCTGCCGTCACCGCTTGCGGCGGCCCCCACCTTGAGGTTATGATCGTCCACACATTGGAGCTTCTCAAGCTCGTTTTTTGTTCACTTCGGCCAAAAATATGGACGGTGGCATGGACTTCGAGGCGCTGCGCTGCTTCGTGCGGATCGCGGAGGGTCAGTCGATCTCCGCGGCGGCGAAGCTGCACGGGCTGCCGAAGTCGACGCTCAGCCTGAAGCTGCGCCAGCTCGAGGCGGACGTCGGCTCCGACCTGTTCGGTCGCGACGGCCGGGCACTCCGCCTCACCGACGCCGGCGAGGAACTGCTGCGCCACGCCCACGCCATCCTCGCCGCCTGCGAGAGCGCCCGCTCGGCGGTGGCGGAGGTGCGCGAGGAGATTGCCGGCACGCTGCGCGTCGGCTTCTCCGGTGAGTTTGGCACCGCCTTCAACGCCCAGATGCTCTACGCCTTCCGCCGCCGCCACCCGAAGGTGAAGCTCGACCTCGTGTTCTTCTCGGCGAGCACGCTGTTCGACCTCGACCGCCTGCAGGCGATCGATGCCATCGTTGCCTGGGACGCCGTCGGCGCCGGCGGCCACGACAGCGTGCGGCTGTCGTCGACGCGCTTCGGACTGTTCGCGAACCCCGCCTATCTCGCGGAGGCGGGCGTGCCGGAGGCGCCAGCGGACCTGCGCCGCCATCGCGGCGTGCTCTACCGCACCGCCACCGGCCTGCAGAGCTGGCGGCTCTGCCGCGCCGACGAGACGATCGACGTGCTGCCCGCCGACGACCTCGTCGCCAACGAGTACTGGACGGTGAAGTACTTCGCCGTCGGCGGCGACGGCATCGCCTACCTGCCGCGCTTCTTCACCCGCATGGAATGCGCCCGCGGCCATCTCGTGCCGGTGCTGCCGGACTGGCTGTCGGAGGAGCGTTTCGTCCACCTCTACTTCCCGCGCGGACAGGACAGTTCGCGCAAGTCGGCCGCCTTCCGCGACTTCTGCGCCGACTATTTCCGGCCGGAGTTCGCCTTCGACGGGCCGGAATACTACTTCGAGGCCCTGAGCGGGCCGGACACGACTGGAACTCAAAGGAGAGTGGCATGAAGGTTCTTGAGACGGGCAACGGCGCCCGCGCCGTGGCGGCTGGGCTCGAGCCGCGCCAGGCGAGCCGCGAGGAGATCCCGATCCTCGACCTCGAGCCGATGTTCACGAACAGCCCGGCCGGCAAGGCGGAACTTGCCGCCGCGCTCCGCCAGGCGTGCACGAACTCCGGCTTCTTCTACATCCGCAACCACAACGTGCCGCAGGCGGCGATCGACGGCATCTTCGAGGCGGCGCACGGCTATTTTGCCCAGGACACCGAAGCGAAGATGGCGACCCACGTCGCCAAGTCGCGCAACAACCGCGGCTATGCGGCGCTCTTGGAAGAGAACACCGACCCGACCGCGCGCGGCGACCTGCACGAATCCTTCGACATCGCGCTGGAAGTGCCGGCGGACGACCCCGACGTGCTCGCCGGCAAGGTGCTCTACGGGCCCAACCAGTGGCCGGCGGGCGAGCCCGCCTTCCGCACGGCGCTCGAGACCTACCACAAGGAGATGATCGTGCTCTCACATCACCTCCTGCACGCCTTTGCCCTCGCCCTCGACCTGCCGGAGACCTACTTCGATGGCTTCGTGAAGAAGCCGCTCGCGACGCTGCGCGTGCTGCACTACCCGCCGCAGTTCGGCGAGATCGACGACCGCCAGATCGGCATCGGCGCCCACTCCGACTACGAGTGCTTCACCATCCTCGCCCAGGATGGCGTACCGGCCCTGCAGGTGCTGTCGAAGTCGGGCGAGTGGATCGCGGCGAACCCGATCCCGGGCTGCTTTGTCGTCAACATCGGCGACCAGATGGCGCGCTGGACGAACGACCTGTTCGCCTCGACCGTGCACCGGGCGATCAACCGTTCCGGCCGCGAGCGCTACTCGGTGCCGTTCTTCTTCGGCCCGGACTACGACACCCTCGTCGAGGCGCTGCCGTCCTGCGTGTCGGCCGAGCGGCCGGCGAAGTACGAGCCGATCACCTCCGGCGACTACGTCAACGGCCGCTTCGCCGCGACCCTCGCCCACTACCACCCGGAATCGAAGCCGGTGGTCTGAGGGCCGGGCGCCGAACCGCGCTGAGCCTCAGTCGAGGCCGGCGCGGCGGAGGGCGACGTCGGTGAGGGCGGACCAGTCCTTGCCCTCGCCGCCGTGGGCGAGGGCGTCGAGGTAGATGTCGCGGAGCGCGCTCGCGAACGGCAGCGTGGCGTTCGCAGCCTCGCCGGCGTCCAGCGCGAGCTTGGCGTCCTTGAGGCCGAGGCGCATGTCGAAGCCGGCCGGCTCAAACTGCCGGGCACCGATGAGGCCCGCATAGGCGCGGTAGATCGGCACGTCGAACAACGAGCCGACGACGACGTCGAGCACCGTCGCCGGTGCCATGCCGTAGGCCTTCGCCAGCACCGACGCCTCGCCCATCGCCTCTAGCATGCAGGCGACCATCAGGTTGCCGGCGATCTTGGCGACGTTTGCCTGGCGCGGCTCCGGCCCGAGCCGCCAGGTCTTCCGGGCGAGCGCGTCGAACAGCGGCTGAACCGCCGTGATCGCCGCGTCGTCGCCGGCGGCCATGATGTTGAGCTGGCGGTCGGCCGCCACCTCCGGCCGGCCGAACACCGGCGCGGCGACATAGGGCACGCCGCGCGCGGCGTGGAAGGCCGCGAGCGTGTCGGCGCAATCGACTGAGGCGGTCGCCATGTTGACGTGGATCGTCACGGCACTGCCCTCCGGCAGCACGCCGCCGGGGCCGAACACGGCCAGCATCGCCGCATCGTTCGGTAGCATCGAGATCACCGCGTCGCCACCGAAGGCGGCCGTGGCGCTCGCGGCACCTTCAGCGCCGGCCGCCCGGACGGCGTCCATCGCCGCCGGGTCGGGATCGAAGGCACGGACGCGGTGGCCGGCCGCGACGAGGTTGGCGATCATGACGCGGCCCATGCGGCCGGCCCCGATGAAGCCGACGTCCATTTTCGAGGCCCCTCTCCCGGCACGACGCGACAACCGTCGTGCAATCGTTTGCGAGACACACCATGCCACTCGCCCGCGGCAGCGGGCAAGACTGCCGCGTCAGCCGTGCGTCGCTCTCAGAAGCCCGAGAGCACGATCTTGCCGATGCTGGTGCCGGCCTCCACGGCGGCGTGGGCGCGCCGGAGGTTTTCGGCGTTGATGGTGCCGAAGTGGGCGTTGGCGGTCGAGCGTAGCACGCCGGCGTCGACCAGCGCCGAGACCTCCTCGAGGATGGCATTCTGCTCGGCCATGTCGGGCGTCTCGTAGAGGGAGCGGGTGAACATCAGTTCCCAGTGGACCGACAGGCTCTTGCGCTTGAAGGGCAGGATGTCGAGCCTTTCCGGATCGTCGATCAGCGCGAAGGCACCCTGCGGGGCGAGGGATTCCAGGATCGCCGGCAGGTGGTGGTCGGTGGCGGTGAGGCCGGCGACATAGCGCACCTGCGGCAAACCGATCGCCGCGAGGCCCTCGTTCAGCGGCTTGCGGTGGTCGATGACGTGGTGGGCGCCCATCTTGCGGCACCATTCGACGGTCTCGGGGCGCGATGCGGTGGCGATGACGGTGAGGCCGGTGAGGCGGCGGGCGATCTGCGTCAGGATGGAGCCGACGCCGCCGGCGCCGCCGACGATCAGCAGCGCATCGCCGCCGCGCTTGTCGCCATAGGCCACGCCGAGGCGGTCGAACAAGAGCTCCCAGGCGGTGAGGGAGGTGAGCGGCAGCGCCGCCGCATCGGCGAACGACAGGCTCTTCGGCTTCAGGCCGACGATGCGCTCGTCGACGGCCTGCAGTTCGGCGTTCGAGCCCGGCCGCTGCAGGGCGCCGGCGTAGAACACTGCGTCGCCAACGGCAAAGCGCGTCACCGCCGGGCCGACCGCCTCGACCGTGCCGGCGGCGTCGAAGCCGAGCACGCGGGCCGTGCCGGCCGGCGGCGTGGTGCGCGAGCGCTGCTTCACGTCGACCGGGTTGAGGGCGATCGCCTCGACCCGCACGAGCAGGTCGTGCGGGCCGACCACGGGGGTCGGCAAGTCGAGATCGACGAGCGCCTGCGCGTCGTCGACTGGCAGCGGGCGGTGGAAACCAACGGCCTTCATGCGGCTCTCCTGGTGCGATTGACGGCGCCGCGCCCTATGCCGGTCGGCGCATTTACTATAATAATTCTAAACTATTGGTCGCCTGCTGGTTGCTGCGGCGGACCGGGACGGCGCCGCCAGCGCCGCCGCCGACAGGAGTGCCCCATCCCCGTGTCCGGCGCCATCGCCTTCCTCCGCTCCGGCCAGGGCCTCCTCGTCGTGGCGATCGCCGCAGCATTGATCGCGGGGCTGGTGCTGTCGGCGTTCGGGCAGCCCGATCTCGCGACGCTCGCCTATCGGGCCGGCACCGCCGCCGTGCTCGTCACACTCGTCTTCTCGATCATCGCCAGCCTCCGGCGCGGCCAGTTCGGCCTCGACATCGTCGCGGCACTCGCCCTGGCCGGGGCGCTCGCCGTCGGCGAAAACCTCGCCGCCGCCGTGGTGGCGCTGATGTATGCCGGCGGCCAGGCGCTCGAGAGCTATGCCGACGGCCGCGCCAAGCGGGAGATGACGGCGCTCCTCGCCCGCGCCCCCCGCACCGCCGTGCGCCACCGTGGCGC
>CALRZT010000129.1:0-11836 GCA_943372725.1 Pseudoxanthobacter soli DSM 19599 | reverse complement strand
ACCGGCATCGACGCGATTGCGCCAGACGGTCGCGCCGCGGCGGAGGCTCGCGAGCCCTCGCCGCGGTGCTTTGGTGTCGTCGCTGCTCAGGCCGCCGTGGCGATGCCGCAGAGCGCCGCCGCCCGGGCCTCGAGACGAGCGCGCAGGGCGCGCGGCAGCTGGCGGGCCGACTTGACGCGCGGCACGTCCAGCTCGTCGATGGTCGGGCCCGTGTCTCCGTAGAGGGCCACGAACTCGGCGACGTTGTCGAAGCGGGCGCGCGTGATGTTGTCGACGAAGGTCTCCGCCGGGACACCCTCGGCGAGGATCAGGGCGTGGTCGTCGAGCTCGACGTGGAAGTAGGTGAAGCGCGGGCCGGGATCGGCGACGCGGGTCACCAGCAGGCCGTCGACGAGCGCCCCGGCCTGCACCAGCACGCCATCGAGGCAGAGCGCGTGATCCGGCGAGAGCGTCAGGTCGCGGCGCGGCAGCGCCTCGCCGAGGGCGCCGGCGGCGATCCGGACGGGCAGGGAACGCGCCGCGTCGGCGAAGGCGGTGACGATGGTCTGGCGGCCGATCCAGCGCACGCTGCGGACCTCGCCGTCGGCGGTCAGGACGGTGTCGCCGATCGCGAGCGTCTCGACCGTCCGCTCGCCGTCCGGCGTGGCGATCAGCGTGCCGGCACAGAAGCACGCGGCTTCGGCCGCGGCCACCTCGGCCGCCAGCCGGGCGGCAGTGGCGCTCGCATCGGTGGTGGCCACCTCGGCCCGCGCGAGTTCGACGTCGCGCATCACCACGGCCTTCTGCGCCTCCGCAGCCTGGATGCTGATCGTGTAGAATGCCTCCGTACTCAGGAGGTCGGCGCGCAGCGCCTCCGTGATGCGGGCGTGTTCCTCGGCCGGCAGCTGGCCTACGGCGCGAGCCTCGTCGAGCGACCGGATCTTCGCCGACAGGTCCTCGGTGGTGCGCGCCTTCTCGGCCGACAACCGGGCGGCCTCCAGGTCCGTCAGCAGGCGCTTTTCCTCGATGGCGGAGTAGCGCAGCTTGGCGTCGAGGGCGCGGTCCTCGGCGACCTTCGCCTCGGCGGCGAGGCGCTCGGCCTTGGCGATCGCCTCGAGGCGCGGGATGGAGGGAACGACGACGACGACGGGATCCGCCGCCGGGGCGTCGGCGACCGCCGTACCCTCGGTCGGCGTCGCCGGGCTCGTGGCGACGGCACCGTCCGTTACCGTCACTGTCGGCGCCTCGTTCGTGTTGATGCTGGCGTTGAAGTCGGTCATGTCATTCTCCCCCGAATGAGCAACGAGCGTTCGAGATCCCGCTGGAAACGCCATGATGAGTGGAGAATGCGTAGGTTCATTAACAGTAGTGAGTCGTTGTGCACTATGTCGGATCGATGAACGAAGTAAAACAGAGTATTCTTGCGCAAAATATATAGACGGATATTGAATTCGCGGGGGCCGACGGGGGCGAGCGCGGCTTGGGGAATCGCTTTGTTCTCAGGAGCTTGCGGAGCTCCGGCAAGGCTCGCTGATCGCGCGCGACGGCGCGGCGGCCGGCTGCCACGGCTACGGATCGGCCGGCGCAGTGGCAGCCGCCGCGACAGTCCCCTGGAACCGGGGCCGAAGCCCGGGCCGTGAGCCCAGTCCACCCGATCCGGACAAAGCCCGGCGAAGACGAGGGGTCCCCACCGAGGCCAATGCGCTCTAGGCTCGCGCCGAAGCGGAGAGGAATCGACCATGCGGATTTTCGGGAACGAGACGAGGGCGAGCGGTGCGGTTGCGCGGGTGTTGGCGGCCGCTTGCGTCGCCGCCCTCTCGGCCGCGCCCGCTTTCGCCGCCGCCGCCGAAGATGCGGTGAAGGGGTGGCTCGATGCGGTGGCGACCAACGACGAGAGCCGGATCGCCGCAGTGCTGGCGCCGGAGTTCCAGATCCTGCGCTTCGACGGGCGCGGCTACGCGCGCGCCGACTATCTCGCCACTGGATTGCCCCGGCAGATGCGGCCGCCGGTGGCGCGCGATCTCGTCGCCACCGAGGCCGACGGCGTCCTGGTGGTGCGCTACGTCCTCGACGTCGAGCAGACCGCGAACGGCGTGACGCGCACGGACGTCGCCCCGCGGCTCACTGTCTTCCGAAAGGTCGGCGACCGCTGGCTGGTTGTCGCCCACGCGAACTTCGCGCCGATCGAGAAGTAGCCGGTCAGGAAGCGGGGGCGGGAACAGCCTCCTTCCGAGGACTGCGCTGCATCGGGATGGCGGCAAAGCCGGTGCGCCGAACCCGCGGCGGCCCCCCTCCCTACCCTCCCCGCGAGGGGGGAGGGTTTTCGTCGGTGGCTTCACGTCCCTGACGGGGAGATGATCGACGTTTCAGGATGGTACCCACATCCCCAAAGCCTCGGCGCGAACCCTCCCCCCTCGCGGGGGAGGGCAGGGAGGGGGGGGCGCGGGCACTCTGCTCGAGGGCCACGCTCCACAACAGACCAGACGGGAGGATTGGCACGATGTCCGACGAGATCATCCGAGCCGGCGCGAGGGCGGACGCCGGCAAGGCCGGCCCGTCGTTGGCCCGCCGCCTCGGCCTCGCCACCACGGTCGCCGCCTTGCTCGCCCTCTCGGCGCCCGCCTTCGCGGCCGATGCCGATGATGCCGTGAAGGCGTGGCTCGACGCGCTGGCGAGCAACGACGCGGCGGCGGTTACCGCCGTGCTCGCGCCGGAGTTCCAGGTACAGCGCTCCGACGGGCGCGGCTTCACGCGGGAGGAATACCTCGCCGGTGGCCGGACCCGGCAGGTGAGGGCGCCGGTGGCGCGCGACCTCATCGCGAGCGAGGCCGACGGCGTGCTGGTCGTGCGCTACGTCATGGAGGTCGAGCAGGTGGCCGACGGCAAGACGATCGTCGGCGCGGCGCCGCGGCTGACCGTGTTCCGCAAGGTCGACGGCCACTGGCTCGTCGTGGCCCACGCCGCCTATCCGGCGGCGCGCTGAGCCTTCACCACCGCGGTGCCGTCGACGGTGCGGTGGCGCCAGTCGTATTCCATGTAGGCGGCGGTCTCGGCGGCCTGGTCGACGCCGTGCAGGTCGGCGACCAGATGAAGCGCTGCGTCGATGCCGGCGGAGATACCGGCCGACAGCACGATCCGGCCGTTGTCGACGACGCGGGCCGCATCGAGGACCTCGGTCGCCGGGGCGACGGCGCGCAACTCGTGCAGGGCGCCGCGGTGGGTGGTGGCCGACAGCCCGTCGAGCAGGCCGGCGCAGGCGAGGATGAGCGCCCCCGTGCAGACCGACAGCACCCGCTCGGCCCTTTCGGCTTGGGCGCGGACGAAGGCGAGGGTCGCCGTGTCGTGCATCTCGCGGCGAGTGCCGTAGCCGCCGGGGACGACGAGGATCTCGGCCTCCGGCGCGTCGGCGAAGTCGAAATCGGGGTTGATGCTGAGGCCGTTGCGGGCGAGCACCGGGCCTTTCGCGCGCGCCACCGTGAAGACGTCGAACAGCGCCTCGCCGCCACGCTGGCCGGTGACGGCGAACACCTCGAAGGGTCCGGCGAAGTCCATCACCTCGACCTCGTCGAACAGCAGCACCGCCACCCGTCTTGCCATCACACCCTCCCGTCACGCCCGCCGGCCGGCGCGGCGTCCTCCGGCGCAGTGTAGCGGATCGGACCGCCGATCGTCGTCCGCGACGCGGCAGGGCCGCCCTGCGCAGTCCGGGCGAACCATCGTCAGGCTGGGCTTCGACCAGACGCGGCCGCCGTTCAGAGCAGCCCGCGCAGGGCCTCGAGCGGGGCGCGGTCGGCGTCGCGGCGGATCGGGAAGGCACCGAGGAACCACTCGAGCACGACCTCGCGGGTGGCCACCACTTCGCCCTCCCAGACCGCAGTCACCGCCTCCGTCAGCGCCGCCAGCGCGGCAGTCGCTTCGTCGCGGCGTCCGAGGGCGAGGAGGGCGGCGGCGCGCCAGCCCGGCGTGTCGAGGATGACGTCATTCGACCGCTCGGCCGAGCGCAGCGCCGGCTCGAACTCGCCGGCGAGCACCTGCACGGCCGCCATGTGCGACCACTGGTAGTCGAGGAACATCGGCGTCAGTGCCGTGGCACGGGCGACGAGCCGGCGCGCCTCGCCGCCCTGGCCGAGGAAGGCGAGGCCCAGCGCGGCGGAAACGAGCGTCGAGGGGCTGTTCGGGTTGAGCTCGGCGGAGAGCTCGTAGTGCACCTCCGACTGGTCGAAGCGCTGCGCCATCGCCGCCGCCCAGCCGACGACGAGGTGGTTGCGGGCATCGAGCGGGTCGGCGGCGACGGCGCGCTGGGCGAGCTCGAGGGCCCGCCGGGTGCCGGCCGCGTCGAGGCGGGCGCCAGGGCGGACGAGGTGGCGGGAGGTGTAGACGCTGGCGAGGCTCGCATAGGCCGGCGCGAAGTTCGCGTCCTGGGCGATGGCGTGCTCGAAGAGGCGCGTCGCCTCGTCGTCGGCCGCGGCCGTCCAGCGCGTCAGCAGGTGCTCGCCGCGCAGCCAGGCGTCGTAGCCGTCGAGGGTGCCGGCCCGGTCCTGCAGGGCGCGGGCGAGGCGGTCCTGGGAGAGGTAGATGTGCAGGGAGGCGGCGATCTTGCCGACGAGGCGCTTCTGCGTCTCCGTCCAGTCGGCGAGCGACAGGGCGAAGGCGTGGCTCCAGATGACGCGGCGGGCGGCGGGCTCGGCGAGCGTCACGAACACCTCGACGTCGGCCTCGCCGCCGGCCGAGACGGCGGTGAGCAGGTAATCGAAGCCGGAGGTGTCGGCGTCGTCGGCCGTCTCGGCAATGGCGAACTCGCGGAACTTCGAGAGGTTGGCGATGAGGTCGGCGCGGAAGCCGGAGACGGCGGCGCCGAGGTCGTCGCGGTGCGGGCGGAACAGCCCGACGGCGACGCGCGGCGCTCCCGTCCGGCGCGGCGGCGGCTCCGGCTCGGGGGGAGGCGCGGCGGGGGTGGCGCTCGCCGGCGGGCGGAGCAGGGCCGCCGTGGCGGGGCTGGGGGCGAGGCGGAAGCGCTTTCGCAGCACCTTGCGCAGCGTCTCGTAGACCCCGATGGCGGCCGAGACGTTGCCGAGCGCCATGTGGTGACGGATCAGCGCCTGGGCGGCGCCCTCGTGGCTCGGCTCGAGCAGCAGGAGGGCGGACGCCGCCTGGCGGACGACCGGCTCGGCCGGGGCGAAGCGGTCGAGCATCTGCTCGAGCGCCGCGCTCACCTTCGAGCGCTGGCTGTGGCGGGCGACTTCCAGCCAGGCAGCGAACAAGGGGCTCGCCGTCTCGAGACCGCGCAGGATGGCGCGCGGCCAGTCGGCGCGGTCGAGCAGCAGGCTGTCGATCTTGCCCTTGTCGAGGTTGTCGAGGACGAGGGAGAGGTCGACGTCGGTGCGGGTCGGGTCGAGGCCGATCATGCCGCCGCGGCGGACGACGCAGGCCGCGTTGCCCGGGGCAGTCGCCCGGTCGACCAGCGCGGCGCAGCCGGCGAGCGCCTTGCGCGCCTCGGCGAGCGGGCGGTCGGGCCAGATCAGCGCGGCGACGCGGTCCTGGGATTCCTGGCGGCGGCCGGCGAGCGCCAGGTAGCCGATCAGCGCCTGCGCCTTGCGCGAGCGCAGCATCACCGGGTCACCACGCTCGGTCGACAGCGCCAACCCGTCGACGACGGCCACCGCGAGATGGGCGGCGGTGCGGGGGACGGCGCCCTCCGCCGGCACGAAGACGTGGTAGATCGACACCGGCTCCGGCATGTTCTTCAAGGCCGCGCGGCCGCCGAAGCGAAAGCCGTAGCCGGAGTTGCTACGCGCCGCCTGGTAGACCTCCTCGGTGACGCAGACGCCGCCGGCCTCCGCCTGGGATTCGATGCGGGCGGCGAGATTGACGGCATGGCCGAAGACGTCGCCGCCGCGCAGGCGCACCTCGCCCATGTGCAGGCCGATGCGGAAGCGGCCGGAGACGGTGCCGGCGCCCGCCTCGCGCATCCGCTCCTGGATGGTCATGGCGTAGTCGACCGCCGAGAGCGCGCTGTCGAACAGGATCAGCACGCCGTCGCCGGTGTTCTTGACGAAGACGCCGCCGTATTCGGGGCAGAGGTCCTGGAAGAGGGCGAAGCAGCGGGTGACGAAGTCGATCGTCGTCAACTCGTCGGCCGCGGTCAGGCGGCTGAACTGCTGCAGATCGGCAAAGAGGATCGCCCGGAGCTTGGTACGTTCCATGGTCCGATGGTAGGCTGGGCCAGACTGTCGACGGCGACGGCAAGTGTCTGCAATTTCGGCAAAATTGGCAAGCGACGAGGCGGCGAGCGGTGGGACGACCGGACAACGCCGGCGCGAGCGGCCCCGCGATGACGACTGCACGGCGGCCCGGCTGGGCGCAATTGTTCGAGGTCGTCGACCTGCCGGGCGAGGGCGCGCCCGTGCACTGCGCGGTGACGCTGCCCGGCGAGAGGCTGCGGTCGCTGCCCGGCTTTCCGCAGGCGGCGACGCCGGAGGCGGGGCGGCTCGCGAGCGGGCGCGGCCTGACACCGGCGGCGGCCCGGCGGAGTGCGCTCGGCGAGGCGGCGGAACTCGTCAGTGCCTGCGCGTGGGGCGACGAGGCGGTGGTGACGGCGACGATGGCCGTGATCGGGCCGGCGGCGATACCGCCCGCGGCGCTCACCGGATTTGCGGCACGGCAACTCGCCGGACGGGACGCCTGGAACATGCGTCACGGCGGCTTCGACTGGCGGCCGCCGGCTTTCGACGAGGCGCGCGCGATCGGCTGGATCGAGGTGGCGAGCGCCTTCGGCGGGCCGCCCGCCTTCGCCCCGGCGGATGCCGTGCTGATCGGCCGGCGCGAGGCGGGCGATGCCGATGCCGTGGCGATCGGCGATAGCAGCGGCTGCGCGGCGGGAGAGACGGCGGAAGTGGCGACGCTTTCGGCGGTGCTGGAGCTCGTCGAGCGCGACGCCACCGGGCGGTGGTGGTACGGCGGCCGGCGGCGGCGGCCGGTCACGCCGGACGCGGCGGACCTGCCGGCGCCGCTCGCGGCGTTCCTCACGGAGCGGGCGCGGCGGACGGTGGTCTTCGACATCACCACCGACCTCGGCATCCCCGTCGTCGCGGCGGTGTCGGCGGAGGCGGACGGGGCCGACGTGGCGCTCGGCTTCGCCGCCCGTCTCGACGCGCCCGCGGCGGCTTGCGCGGCGGCGACCGAGATGCTGCAGATGGAGGTGGCGCTCCAGGCCGCCCGCGAGCTCGGGCGGGAAGCGGCGGACTGGTGGGCGTGGCGGCGGCGGGTGACGATGGCGCTGCCGCCGCTCGACGCCGCCGCGCGCCTGCCGGCGGGAGGGATCGCGGCGGCAAACCGCGTGGACGGTCGCCGCGCCGGCGGTCCCCGCACCGGGGGGCGGCCTCTTAACGGGCTCGGGGCCGTGCTGGCGGCGCTCGACCGGGCCGCGATCCCGCTGTGGACGGTGAACCTGACGCGGCCGGCGATCGGCGTGCCGGTGGCGCGAGCGCTGTCGACGGCACTCTGCCACGCCAAGCCGCGCTTCGCCCGGCCACGGCTCGGTGCGCCCGATCCGCGCGACATCGAGCGGGTCGCGGTCGGGCGAGAGCGGCGGGTGCCGCTGCTCGTTTGAGAGCGGGACGGCGATCATCGAGGACTGGTTTCGGATGGAGCCGACGGCCGGCGTGACGGGACGTGTGCGTCGACGGCAGGGCGGGCACCGGGGCGGACATCGTCGTTTCCGCTACACGCAAGCCGTGCGATAGTACGGCCGTTCTCTCGGTGCTCGGCGGATTTTGGCGCGCTTGGCACCCGCGGCACCGGCGCGCGCGGTGCAACCCCCTCGGGGATGAAGCACGATGGCCGCTCGTCATGGTGGTGGACTGCGCGTCGTCGCCGAGCCCGTCCCGGGCGATCGCGGCGACGCGTCCGCCCCCTCGCCGGCCGCCGACGCCCCGTCCGAGCCTCGTGCCTTCGCAGTCTATGGCGACTGGGGCCGGCTCGAGCACGGCGTGGCGACGCTCGATGCGGCTGCCGGTGTGGTCCGCATCGCCGACCCGGCCGCCGGCGGCGAGATGCGCGCCATCCGCGCGGTGGCGTTCGAGCGGCTGTTTCCCGCCGTCGAGATGGAGCGGCTGCCGGATCTCGAAGCCCTGCGCCGGCTCGGCGACGCGCTGATCTTCCGCGACCACGACGACGCCCACGACCGCGAGACCGACATCCCGGCCGCCTATACCTATTTCGGCCAGTTCGTCTTCCACGACATCACCCACTGGAAGCCGCCCGTCGGCGACGGGCCGGCGGCGGGGCTGCGCGGCGCCGCGCTCGACCTCGACAGCGTCCTCGGCTTCGAGCCGGCGGGCGATCCGGACCTCGCCGCGCCGCTGCCGCTCGGGCTGACGGCGCGCGACCCGCGCGGTTGCGCCTTCGCGGCCGACCTGCCGCGCTCGCCATGTGGCGCGCCGCTGATCGCCGACGCCCGCAACGACGACAACCTGGCGCTGGCGCAGGTGCACGTGGCGATGATCGCTTTCGCCAACGCCGTGCGGGCGGCGGTCGGGCCGCAGGGTGGCGCGGCGGCGCTCGCCGCCACGCACGTGCAGGCGGTGGTGCTGGCGGATTACCTGCCGCGTATTCTCGATCCGGACGTGTACCGGGACGTGATGGAGAACGGGCGGGCGATCGTCTGGCCGGACCGCGCGGCGGATACGCCGTTCCTGGTGCCGCTGGAGTTCGTCGCCGCCTGCGGCCGCTTCGGCCACGCGATGGTGAAGCACCGCTACGACTGGAACACCCACCACCCCGGCGCCGGCGCGCCGGCGTTCTGGGAGAGCACCCATTCGAGCAACGCCTATCCGCTGCGGATGCTCGACTGGAGCTGGGTGACGGACTGGGCGCGGCTCTTGCCGGCGGAGGGCGAGGCGGTCGCGGACGGCGACGGGGCGGGCGATGCGTCCGCCGGCCGCTTCCCGCTCAGGGCGGCGGCGCTGTCGAGCCGGCTCGCCGATCCGCTGAGGCGGATGCCCGACGCGGCGCTGCCGCCCGGCGGACCCGGCCAGCCGCCGCTGTCTTCTAACCTCGCCACACGCTCGCTGGAGCGGGCGCAGTCGCTGCGGCTTGCGAGCGGGCAGGCGGCGGTGCGGCGGATGAACGAGCGGCTCGTCGCGCACCGACGGCCGACGGTGCCGCTGTTGTCGCGCGACGACATCCTCGCCGGCGAGGGCGAAGCGGCGCGGGCGATCCTCACGGCCGAGGGACCGGGCGGGGCGCGGCTCTGCGACGAGACGCCGATGTGGCTCTACGTTCTGAAGGAGGCGGAGGCGCAGCAGGGCGGCCGCCGCCTCGGTGCCTTCGGCAGCCGCATCGTCGGCGAGACCCTGCACGCGGCGATCGCGGCGGCCTCGCCGTCGATTCTGGCGCGGCCCGGAACCGGGCGCGATCTCTGGCGCCCGGACCCGCGATTGCGGCCGGCGCGCCCGGACCACTACGGCCTGCGCGACCTCGTCGCGTTCGCCGGCCTGCTCGAACCGCTCGCGGCGGCGGAGACGATCACCTGACCGTCGACGGCGGGTGCGATTGACCGAAGGAGGGGACGACGATGTCGGTTTTCAGGATCTTCAAGGACGGCAACGACTACGACGCCGAATTCAAGGGCACGGCCATCGCCGGCGAGGTGTTCGGCGACCTCTGGAAGAAGACGAAGCCCAACGGCAAGCCGGCGATCAAGCCCGGCCAGATCTACGAGGAGCTGATCTTCACGCTCATCAAGGACAAGGGCTGCGTCGTCGAATACAACAAGGACGGGCAGAATTTTCCCGTCAAGGCGGTGAAGGCGGGCGGCAAGAAGATCCTCTACTACGAGATGAACGGCGAGGAGCTGCCGATCGACCTGAAGGTGGTGCAGGACGACGATGACGACGACATCATCTACATGGTGGTGCCATTCAAGCGGAACGTCGACTTCACGGCGGGCTACCTGTCCGACGCGGTCGGCAAGCTCGACGGCAACGACCCGCTGAACGAGAAGAAGAAGTTCCTGTTCGGCATGCTGCTCCTGAAGCGCTGCCGCTGAGGCGGAAGGCTCAGAACGGTCGACGGCGGCTCAGTCGATGATGTGGTAGCCGCCGTCGACATAGATCACCTGGCCGGTGATCAGCCGGGCGGCATCGAGGGCGAGGAACGCCGTGGCGGCGCCGACGTCGTCGATGCCGACGAGCTCGCGCGCCGGCGCCTTCACCTTGGCCTTGGCGAGCAGTTCGTCGAACTCGGGGATGCCGGAGGCGGCGCGGGTGGCGAGCGGACCCGGCGAGATGGCGTGGACGCGGATCCCCTTCGGGCCGAGCTCGGCCGCCATGTAGCGGACGGCGCTTTCGAGCGCCGCCTTGGCGACGCCCATGATGTTGTAGTTCTCCACCACCATCTGCGAGCCGTAATAGGTCATCGTGAAGAGCGTGCCGCCCGTCTTCATCAGCGGCTCGGCCAGGTGGCCCATGCGGATGAACGACCAGCAGGAGACGTCCATCGTCTTCAGGAACCCCTCGCGGGGCACGTCGGTGACGCGGCCGCCGAGCGCGTCCTTCGGCGAGAAGGCGATCGAGTGGACGACGAAGTCGAGCGCGCCCCATTCCTCGGTGATGCGCGCGAACACCGCCTCCATCTCGCCGGGCACGGAGACGTCGAGGGGCATGAAAATCGGTGCCTCGAGTTCGTTCGCCAGCGGCTCGACGTGCGGCTTCGCCTTGTCGTTCAGATAGGTGACGGCGAGGTCGGCGCCGAGCGCGCGGAAGGCACGGGCGCAGCCCCAGGCGATCGAGCGGTCGTTGGCGATGCCGACGATCAGGCCCTTGCGGCCCTCGAGCAGCTTGAGTTTCACGTCGGGAAGGGCCATCGGGGTGGTCTCCGGTCGGATCAGGCGACGGGATCGCCGATGAGCGTCAGCGTGTGGCGGGCGATCATCAGCTCCTCGTCGGTCGGTACGACGAGGAGGGCGACGCGGCTCGCCGGCGTCGAGATCACCGTCGCGCTGGCCTCGTTCGCGGCCGGATCGAGCTCGGCGCCGAGCCAGGCGAGGCGGTCGGCAATGCGGGCGCGGATGACGGGCGAGTGCTCGCCGATGCCGGCGGTGAAGACGAAGGCGTCGAGACCGCCCAGCGCGGCGGCGAGCTGGCCCGCCGACAGTGCGGCGCGGTGGACGAAATGGTCGATGGCGAAGGCGGCGCGCGGGTCCTCGCTGTCGACGAGGTCGCGCATGTCGTTGGAGAGGCCCGAGAGGCCCTTGAGACCCGAGCCGCGGTAGAGCAGGTCGGTGACGGCGCCGACGCTCATGCCCTTCTGGTCGAGGAGGTAGAGCACGACGCCCGGATCGAGCTGGCCGGGGCGCGTGCCCATCGGCAAACCGTCCAGCGCCGTGAAGCCCATCGTGCTCTCGATGCTGCGGCCGCCCAGGAGCGCGCACATCGAGGCGCCGCTGCCGAGGTGGGCGACGATGACGCGGCCGGCGGCGACGCCCGGCGCCACCGCGCGCAGGCGCTCGGCGATGTACTCGTAGGAGAGGCCGTGGAAGCCGTAGCGGCGCACACCCTCGTCATAGAGCTTGCGCGGGATGGCGTAGCAGTCGGTGTGGGGGGCGTGGCCGCGGTGGAAGGCGGTGTCGAAGCAGGCGACCTGCGGCAGGTCCGGCGCGATCTCCATGGCGAGACGGATCGGCGCGAGGTTGTTCGGCTGGTGCAGCGGCGCGAGGTCCTGGTAGTGCGAGAGCTTGTCGAGCACGGCGGGGTCGATCAGCACCGCGTCGGTGAAGTCCGGCCCGCCGTGGACGACGCGGTGGCCGATGGCGGCGAGCGTGAAGCCGCCGAGCGAGCGCAGGAAGGCCTGAACGGCG
>CALRZT010000128.1:0-11977 GCA_943372725.1 Pseudoxanthobacter soli DSM 19599 | reverse complement strand
GACGACGAGAGCGGCGGCGAGGCCGAGGAAGAGGCCGCGCGACGACCCGATCCGCCGGCCGCCGGGGGCGGTCGACAGCGCCGCCCCAAGAGGAATCGTCGTGGTGAGCGTGGTCATCGCCGTCACCTCCTCGCCGGCAGGCGGATGGCCGGCGTTCATTGAACCGTCCGGATAAGTTATCATCCCGGTCCGCCCCGGCAAGCGCCGGGGGCCGCGATACCACCGGCCGCGTCCTCGCGGCCGTCCCCGAGACCAGCGGCGCCCCATGCGGCAGCCGCCCCGCGAGCGGAGACGGCCATGCCGGTGCAGGTGTCCTTCGAGGTCGCCTATTTCCTGCAGCAACTGCTCAACGCCCTGCAGATCGGCGCCTTCTACGGGCTGCTGGCGGCCTCCTACGCCCTCGTCTACGGCATCACGCGGCGCATCAACTTCGCCTTCGGGGCGATCGCCACCTTCGGCGCGGCGGCGTGCTTCAACGTCGTCGTGCTGGTCGGCTTCCTGTGGCCGCTGCCGACGGTGGCGGCGATCCTGATCGCCGGCGGCTATGCCGTCGCCGCGGCGGCGCTGCTCGGCACGGCGATGGAGCGTCTGGTGATCCGGCCGGTGGCGCAGGCCGCCAACCTCTCCATGCTGGTGACCACCATCGCGGTGACGATCGTCGTCGAGGAGGCGATCCGCATCGCCAACGGCTCCTACGAGCGCTGGCTGCCGCCGATGATGCTCGCCTCGGTGACGGTGGCAGAGGCGCCGGGTTTTCCGGTTCGCGTCACCGCGAGCCAGACGATCGTCGTGCCGATCGCGCTCGCCGTGGCCCTGGCGCTGGTCGTCTTCATCGCCCGCCATCCCTTTGGCCGGCTGTGGCGGGCCTGCGCCGAGGACCCGAAGGCGGCGGCGATGCTCGGCATCGACGTCGCCGGCGTGCGGGCGCTGACCTTCACCATCGCCGCCAGCGCCGCCGGTGCGGCGGGCGTGCTGATGCTGGTCGCCTACGGCAACGTCAACTTCCACACGAGCTTCCTGGTGGCGCTGAAGGCGCTGCTCGCGGCGATCGTCGGCGGCATCGGCTCGGTCGGCGGCGCCCTCGTCGGCGGCCTGGTGCTGGCGGCGATCGAGGTCGGGTGGACGACGGCGTTCGGGGCGAACTGGCGCGACGTCGCGGTGCTGCTGGCGCTGACGGCGCTGTTCGCGCTGCGGCCGCAGGGGATCGTCGCCCTGCCGGGCCGGCGCGACCACGACGCGTGAAATCCCCGGCTTTCATTGATCCGCCGCATCCGAGGGGGCATGCTCCGCCCAAATTTCGCGCACGCCGGCGTGACGCGACGGGAGAGTGTGGATGCTCGAGCGCTACGAGAGCGAAAAGGCCGACCGGCTGGCGGTGGTGCGGCAGCGGCTGGAGGCACGCCGGCCCGACGGCCCCGAGCGCGCCCGCTTCGCTGAGGCGATGTTCGGCCACACCGCGGCCGAGGATATCGTCGCCTACCTGCCCGACGACCTGATCTGGCTCGTCGACGACGCCTGGGCGGCGTTCGCCGAGCGGGTCCCCGGCCGCCACCGCCTGCGCTTCGTCGACCCGCCCTTCGAGCCGAACGGGCGGGCGGTGACGGTCCTCGAGATCCTCAACGACGACATGCCGTTCCTGCTCGATTCGGTGATGGGCGAGCTCGGCGACGCCGGCCTGGTGGTGCGGCTCGTCTCGCATCCGATCCTCGCCCTGACGCGGTCGGCGGAGGGACGGATCGAGAGCTTCCAGGGGCTCGCCGACGCCCGCTCCGGCGAACGTGAGAGCCTCATCACCATCCACGTCGACCGCATTCCCGCCGCCGACGACCGCGTGCAGCTCGCCCGCCGCCTCGACGCGACGCTCTGGGACGACCGCCACGCCGTCGAGGACTGGCAGGCGATGCGGGCGCGCGCCCGTGCCGTCGCGTCCGAGTGGCGGGCGGCCCGGCTCACCATCAGCCCGGAGACGCTCGCCGAGGCCGAGGCCTTCGTCGAGTGGCTGGCCGACGATAACTTCACCTTCCTCGGCGTGCGCGAATACGAGTATCGCGGCGACACTGCCGACGGCACCCTGGAGCGCACCGAAGAGCCCGGCCTCGGCATCCTCCGCGACCCGGACGTGCGGGTGCTGCGGCGCGGCGGCGAGCTCGTGACGACGACGCAGGAGATCCGCGAGTTCCTGCTCCGGCCGGACCCGATCATCATTACCAAGGCGAACCTGCGCTCGCGCGTCCACCGCCGCACCCACATGGACTATGTCGGCATCAAGCGCTTCGCGCCCGACGGCAGCCTGGCGGGGGAGGTGCGCATCGTCGGACTGTTCACCCACGACGCCTACACGCGCTCGGTGATGTCGATCCCGCTGGTGCGCCGCAAGGCGGAGATGGTGCTGGCGGGCGGCGGCTTCGCCCCGGCGAGCCACTCCGGCAAGGCGCTCACCAACGTGCTGGAGTCCTATCCGCGCGACGAGATGTTCCAGCTCGAGGTGGAGACGCTCGCCGCCCACGCCTTCGCCATCCTCGAGCTCGGCGAGCGGCCGCGCATCCGCGTGCTCGCCCGCCGCGACGAGTTCGACCGGTTCGTCTCCGTTCTCGTCTTCGTGCCGCGCGAGCGCTACTCGACCACCGTCGACCACCGCATCGGTGAACTGCTGGCCGACCGCTACGGCGGCCGCGTCTCTTCCGCGGCGATCGCCTTTCCCGAGGGTCAGCTCGCCCGCCTGCACGTCATCGTCGGCCTGCGTGCCGGCCCGCGTCCGGACCCCGACCGCGAGGCGATCGAGGCGGAGATCGGCGAGATCGTCCGCACCTGGTCCGACGACCTGCGCCGCGCCTTCGCCGCGATACCCGACCGCCAGCACGCCCGCCACCTGCTCGAGCGCTACGGCGAGGCGTTCAGCATGGCCTACCGCGACACCTACGCCGCCGAGGACGCCGTCGACGACGTCATGGTGCTGGAGCGGCTCAGCGGCGAGCGGCGGACCGCGATCGACTTCAGCCGGCGCGACGGTGATCCGGCGAGCCGGGTGTCGCTGAAGCTGTTCAACCGCGAGGCGCCGATCCCCCTGTCGGACCGCGTCCCGGTGGTCGAGGCGATGGGGTTCCGCGTCGTCAACGAGCGCACGTTCCGCATCCGCCCGGGTGAGGAGCGCGGACGCGTCTACCTGCACGACATGACGCTCGAGCGGGCCGACGGCGGTGCGGTCGACCTCGACCGCCTCGACGGGCCGCTCGAGGCGATGTTCATGGCGGTGTGGTTCGGCCACGCCGAGAGCGACGGCTACAACGGCCTGATCCTCTCGGCCGGGCTCGGGTGGCGCGACATCGCCATGCTCAGGGCGCTGTCGCGCTACCTGCGCCAGATTCGCATCCCCTATTCGCAGGACTATCTGTGGGGGGCGCTCGGTCGCTTTCCGGCGATCGCCGCGGCGATCGTCGAACTCTTCCACGTCCGCTTCGGCGTCGACCGGCCGGACGAGGGGCGTGCGGAGGCCGAGGCGGCGGTGCGGGCGCGCATCGAGGCCGACCTCGAGGGGGTGGCGAGCCTCGACGACGACCGCATCCTGCGCCGCTTCCTCAACGTCGTGACGGCGTGCGTGCGCACCAACTTCTTCGCCGACGGCGCCGATGGCCGGCCGCCGGAGACGCTCGCCTTCAAGCTCGATTCCCATGCGGTCGAGGAGATGCCGGCGCCGCGGCCCTACCGCGAGATCTGGGTCTACAGCCCGCGCGTCGAGGGCATCCACCTGCGCTTCGGCAAGGTCGCGCGGGGTGGCCTGCGCTGGTCCGACCGGCCGCAGGACTTCCGCACCGAGGTGCTCGGCCTCGTCAAGGCGCAGCAGGTGAAGAACGCCGTCATCGTGCCGGTCGGCGCCAAGGGCGGCTTCGTGCCGAAGCGGCTGCCACCGCCGGCCGCCGGCCGCGAGGCGTGGCTCACCGAGGGTACCGAAGCCTACAAGGTCTTCGTCTCGACGCTGCTGTCGATCACCGACAATCTCGACGGCGACGCCGTCGTGCCGCCGGCCCGCGTGGTGCGCCACGACGGCGACGACCCCTATCTGGTGGTCGCCGCCGACAAGGGCACGGCGACGTTCTCGGACACGGCCAACGCCATCGCGCTCGAGCGCGGCTTCTGGCTCGGGGACGCCTTCGCCTCCGGTGGCTCGGCCGGCTACGACCACAAGAAGATGGGCATCACGGCGCGGGGCGCCTGGGAGGCGGTGAAGCGCCACTTCCGCGAGATCGACGTCGACATCCAGACGACGCCGTTCACGGTGGCGGGCGTCGGCGACATGTCGGGCGATGTCTTCGGCAACGGCATGCTGCTGTCGCCGGAGATCCGCCTCGTCGCCGCCTTCGACCATCGCGACATCTTCCTCGATCCCGAGCCGGATGCCGCGAAGGGCCTCGCCGAGCGGGCCCGGCTGTTCGCGCTGCCCCGCTCGAGCTGGCAGGACTACGACAAGGCGCTGATTTCGGAAGGCGGCGGGGTGTTTTCGCGGCAGGCGAAGTCGATCCCCCTGTCGCCGCAGGTGCGGCAGGTTCTCCGCCTCGACAAGCCGCAGGCGACGCCGGCGGAGGTGATCTCGGCGATCCTGCGGGCGCCGGTCGATCTCCTGTGGTTCGGCGGCATCGGCACCTACGTGCGGGCGCGGACGGAGAGCGACGCCGACGTCGGCGACCGCGCCAACGACGCGGTGCGCATCGTCGCCGCCGATCTCGGGGCGAAGGTGATCGGCGAGGGCGCCAATCTCGGCATGACGCAGCGTGCCCGCATCGAGGCGGCGCGCGGCGGCGTCCGGCTCAATACCGACGCGATCGACAACTCCGCCGGCGTCAACACCTCCGACGTCGAGGTGAACATCAAGATCGCGCTGTCGCAGCCGGTGCGCGACGGCCGTCTCGACGAGCCCGGCCGACTTGCGCTCCTGGCGGAGATGACCGACGACGTCGCGACCCTGGTGCTGCGCAACAACTACAACCAGACGCTGGCGCTCTCGCTCGCCGAACTGCACGCCGCCGACAATCTCGGGTTCGCTCACCGCCTGGTGCGCTCGCTTGAATCGCGCGGTCTGCTCGACCGCGCCGTCGAACTGTTGCCGGACGACGCCGCCTTCGCCGAACTCGCCCGCGCCCGCGCCGGCCTGACGCGGCCGGAGCTCGCGGTGCTGCTCGCCTACGCCAAGATCACGCTGTTCGACGATCTCGTGGCCTCCGGCGTGCCGGACGACCCCTATCTCGGGGCGGAACTCTTCGACTACTTCCCAACCGCGATGCGCGAGCGCTTCGCCGATGCCATCGCCGGCCACCGGCTGCGCCGCGAGATCATCGCCACGATGATGGCGAACGCACTCGTCAACCGCGGCGGCCCGGCCTTCGTGCTGCGCCTCGCCGACGATACCGGCGCCGAGGTCGGCACCATCGCCGCCGCCTTCGCGACGACCTTCGACAGCTACCGCATGGGCGAACTGGACGGCGCCCTCGACGGCCTCGACACCCGCATTCCCGGTGCGCTGCAGCTCGATCTCTATGCGCTGGTGCAAGACGTGCTGTCGTCGCGAACCGCCTGGTTCTTGCGCAATGTCGCGCTCGACCGCGGGCTCGAGGAGACGATCGGCCGCTTCCGGTCCGGTATCGACACCGTCGGCGCCGCGCTCGAGACGGTGCTGCCGGCGGCCTTCCAGCAGCGCCGCTCGCAGCGGGCGATGGAACTGGTGCAGCGCGGGGTGCCGGCCGACCTCGCCCAGCGCCTCGCGAGCCTCGCGGCGCTGGCGCTCGCCCCGGACGCGGTGCTGGTCGCCGAGCGCAGCGGCGTCGCCATCACCGATGCGGCTTCCTCGCTCTATGCGCTGGCCGAGCGGCTGCGTGTCGACGAGATCGCCTACGGAGCGCGGGCGCTGCCGGTGAGCGACCACTTCGAGCGCCTCGCCATCGACCAGGCCGTCGACCGGGTGACGCTCGCCGTGCGCGAGCTCGCCGGCGCCGCCTGCCGGCTCGGGTCCGGCGCCGCGTCGGTGGAGGCGTGGTTCGCCGCCAACCCGCAGGCGGCGCGGATCGAGCGGGCGGTGGCCGAGATCAGCGCCGGCGGCCTCAGCGTCGCCAAGCTCGCGGTGGCGGCGAGCCTGCTCTCCGAACTCGCGGCGAGCGGGGACCGCGCGGCCGCGTGAGCCGCCCGGTCTTCCGCTTCGCGCCGAGCCCGAACGGGCGGCTGCACCTCGGCCACGCGCTGTCGGCGCTGGTCAACTTCGAGCGGGCGCGGGCTGCCTGTGGCCGCTTCCTGCTGCGCCTCGAGGACATCGACACCGAGCGCTGCCGGCCGGAATTCGATGCGGCGATCCGCGAGGATCTCGCCTGGCTCGGCATCGCCTTCGAGGAGCCGGTGCGGCGGCAGTCGGAGCACTTCGACGCCTATCGGGTGGCGCTCGCCGACCTCGACCGGCGCGGCCTGCTGGTGCGGTCTTTCGCAACCCGGCGCGAGATCGCTACGGCCGCAGCGGCGGCTGTGGCGGCTGGTGCGCCGTGGCCGCTCGATCCGGACGGCGTGCCGCTGTTTCCCGGCGACGCGGCGCTGCTGTCGGCCGACGACATCGCCCGGCGGGCGGCGGTGGGCGAGCCGGCGGCGACGCGTCTCGCCATGGCCGCTGCCCTCGAGGCCGTCGGGACGATCGCCGGCGCGCCGCTCTCATGGACCGAGACGGGGGAGGGGCCCGGCGGTGAGACAGGCACGGTTCTCGCTCAGCCTGAGGCGTTCGGCGACGTCGTGCTCGCCCGCAAGGAGACGCCGACGAGCTATCACCTGTCAGTGGTCGTCGACGACGCGCTGCAGGGCGTCACACACGTGGTCCGGGGGGCGGACCTGTTCGCGGCCACCGCCGTACACCGGCTGCTGCAGACGCTGCTCAGGCTGCCGGAGCCGGTCTACTATCACCACCGGCTGGTGCTCGGGCCGGACGGCCGCAAGCTCGCGAAGTCGAACCGCGATACCAGCCTCGCGGAACTGCGCGCCGGCGGCGCCACGCCGGCCGACATCCGGCGGATGGTGGGCCTCTCGCCCTGATCAGCCGGTGCCGACCACCCACATCCAGAATGTCGTCGTCACCACCGCGACGAGCGAGCCGATCGTCATGGTGTTCGAGGCGATGCCGTGGCCGGCGCCGTGGCGGGTGGCGAACAGATAGGGGTTCACGCCCGTCGGCGACGCCGCGCACACCACCGCCACCGCGATCCACAGGGGCGGCATGCCGGACACGCGGGTGGCGAGTAAGAACACCACCGTCGGCAGCACCGCCACCTTCACCGCCGTCAGCATCAGCCCGGCGGTGAAGTTCTCGCGGATGCCGTATCGCTTCAGCCCGAGGCCGAGGGTGAAGAGCGCGCACGGCACGCCGGTGTTTGCGATCTGGTCGACGACGGTGCCGGGGATGCCGGTGAGCGGCAAGCCGGTGAACTTGATCGCCAGACCGCCGTAGATGCCGATGATCAGCGGGTTCTTCAGCATGTGCTTGAGGGTGGAGAGGATCAGGCGCCGCCAGTCGGTGGCGCCGCCGCGCTCGGCCGCCTCGATGCCCTCGAAGCGGGCCGCCGTGACGATCGCCATGATCGGCAGGTGCACGGCGATGATGAGGAGCAGCGGCACGGCCCCCTCGTCGCCATAGACTGTGAAGGTGATCGGGATGCCGAGCAGCACGAGATTGGAGAACGACGCCGACAGCCCGCCGATGACACCCGAGCGCGCATCGCGGCGGAACAGCTTGCGGACGATGAACTCGCCGGCGAGCCAGGCGGTGATGACGCCGGCGAAATAGGTGAGCCAGAGCGGCCAGGGCGAGACGTCCGGGAACTCGACCTTGGCGAGCGTGCGCACCAGCAGCAGCGGCAGCGCGATGGTGAAGACGTAGCTGCCGAGCGCATCGCCGACCGGCTCGGCGAGGATGTTGAAGCGCCCGGCCGCCCAGCCGGCGAGGATGATGCCAAACGACGGCAGTACCAGCACGAGGATGTTGGCGGGGCTCATCGCTCCGGTGGGGCCGGCGCAGGCTCGTCGGGATCGGCACCGATGGCGTGCAGGCGGGCGCCCTCGCGCTTCAGCCACGCCCGCGCCGTGCGGTGGGCCGGGAACAGGCGGTCGACGACGCGCCAGTAGGCGGGCGAATGGTTCATCTCGACGAGGTGAGCGACCTCGTGGGCGGCGAGATAGTCGAGCACCGCCGGCGGCGCCATAACGAGGCGCCAGGAGAACGACAGGGCGCCGTCGGCGGAGCACGAGCCCCAGCGGCTGACGGTGTCGCGCACGCGGATCGAGGTCGGCCGCGTGCCGAGAGCGTCGGCGTGGCGGCGGACGGCGGCCTTGAGGTCCTCGGTCGCCTCGGCGCGCAGGAAGTCGCGGACGCGGCGGCCGGTGTGCTCGGGCGTGCCGCCGACGACGAGGGCGGGCGCGCCCTCGTGGCTGGCGAGGCGGGTGCGGCCGCGCTGCGAACCGTCGCGGACAATCAGATGGTCGATGCCGCGCACAGGCACGACGGCGCCTTCGCGGAACGGCACCGGCCGCGGCCGATCAGCGAGGCGGTCGGCGAGCCAGCCGCGGTGGGCGGAGAGGAAGGCGTCGACAGCCTCGCGGCGGGTGCGGGCCGGCACGGTCAGCACCGGCAGCTCGCTCGCCACCGGGATGCGCAGGGTCAGCCGGCGCGCCCGGCGGTCGCGCTTCAGCCGCACCGCCGCGACGCGCTCGCCGATGTCGAGCCACAGCGTCTCGGTCTCGGGCGGCGCCGGCACGGGCCGGCCGCGGGGCAGGGTGAAGAAGGCGGTCATCCGGGGCGGGGTTCTCGGCTTCGGGCGGAGTGCGGGACGAATCAGCAGCTTGCGCCGATTGTGCCTGCCCGCGCCCGTCGCCGCGAGCCGTTCCCGCCGCCGGTCAGAACCCGACGGCGAGGAAGGTGTTGATAGCCGGCAGCGTCAGGATGCCGGTGACGGCGAGCCAGATCCACATCGACGTCGGCGTGCTGGTCGTCGCGCCGGTGAGCCGCTCGAAGAGCGCAGCCGGCACGCCGGCGACCATGATCGTCAAGGTCGACAGCACCAGCGAGGACATGAAGAACAGGATCGCCGGGCTCGGCGAGAAGAAGCCGGGGGCGAGGACGATCATCGCGGCCACCACCTGCGGCAACAGCGGCGAGAACAGGCCGTTCAGCGCGCCGAAGGCGGCGATGGGGATGGCGTAGGGCTGCAGGCTCATGGTGCTCCCTCCGTCCGTCACGTCGGCGACGCCAGCGCGCCGAGCAGCATCGCGAGGAGCACGAAGCGCAGCACGAGGAGCCAGAGCATGGCGAACACCAGCACCAGCAGGAACGGCACGGCGTGCGGGGTGATCGGGCGCACCACGGCGAGCACCGGATCGGTCAGGCGCACGAACGCGAGGAAGATGTAGTTGCGCGATTCCGGTGGGAAGAAGAACGACAGGAGCAGGCGCCCGAGCATCGAATACATCAGGGCGGCGAGCAGGTAGTTGGGGAGGTGGAAGTACCACAGGTCCCAGAAGCCGGCGTCCGTCACGGCGGTCGTTTCCTCGTCGGCGGGGGCGGATCGTTCCGCTTGAAGCACGCGGAAGCGGCGGCGGCAATGCCGTCCGGTGAAATGAGGCGGGGCCCGTGAGGGCCCCGCCGGTCGTCGTTTCGTCGGGTGAAGGCGGCCGTCAGGCCGTCTTCTCCTTCATCACCGTCGGGCCGCGCGGGCGACGGACGTCGTCGATGAAGGCCTGCATCTCCTTCGACGGGGCCGGCGTCAGCAGGCTGACGACGATCATCACCAGGAAGCCGACCGGCAGGCCGAACAGCGCCGAGGAGATGTTGTTGACGCCGAACCAGCCGATCTTCGAGTGCAGCTTGGCGAAGGCCGTCGCCGGGTCGGCGAGGGCCGCCGCGACGTCGACCACCGGAGCACCGGTGAGTGCGTTGGTGAGTGACGTCATGCCGAGCACCTCGACACCGAACACCGGGTAGTAGCGTGTCACCAGCAGGTAGAGCAGCGTGATGCCGAAGCCCGCGATGATGCCGCAAACGGCACCCGCCGACGTCGTCCGCTTCCACCAGACACCCAGCACCAGCGCCGGGAAGTTGCCGGCGGCGGCGAGCGAGAAGGCCCACGAGACCATCGCCAGGATGTCCGCCGGTCGCGTCGAAGCGACGTAGGCGGCTGCGATGGCGACGAGCACCAGCAGGATGCGGGCGATCAGCAGTCGCCGCTGCGTCGGCGCGTTCTGATCGATCATCTTGTAGTAGATGTCGTGCGACAGCGCGTTGGCGATGGCGAGCAGCAGGCCGTCGGCGGTCGACAGCGCTGCCGCGAGGCCACCGGCGGCGACGAGGCCGGCGATGACATAGGGCAGGCCGGCGATTTCCGGTGTGGCGATGACGATCGTGTCGGCGTTGATGGCGAGATCGGACAGGCGCAGGACGCCGGCGTGGCCCTCGAGGGCACCGCAGGCGGCGGTGATCGCTTCGACCGTCGAGGCGTCGACGCCGCAGACCTTCACCAGGCCGATCTTGCCATAGGTGTAGATCCACTGCGGCAGCGTCTCGAGGCCCGCCCCGATGACGTGCTGATAGACCTCCAGCTTGGCGAAGGCCGCATAGGCCGGCGCCGTGAAGTAGAGCAGGAAGATGAACAGCAGCGACCAGGCGACCGACTTGCGGGCGGCCCGGACGCTCGGGGTGGTGAAGTAGCGCATCAGGATGTGCGGCAGCGAAGCAGTGCCGACCATCAGGCAGAAGATCAGGCCAAAGAAGTTGAGCGGCGTGTAGTTGATGAACGCGTCGGTGTGCACCTTCAGGCTGGCCGCGGTGGCGAGGCCGTTCTGCAGCATCTGCTGCTCCAGAACGTTGATCTCCTGAAGCGCCTGACCATAGGTGAACTGCGGGATCGGCAGGCCGTAGCGCTGCGCCGACAGCCACACCACCGGGATCAGGTAGGCGATGATGAGCACGATGTACTGCGCCACCTGCGTCCACGTCACCGCGCGCATGCCGCCGAGCATCGAGCAGAGCAGGATGCCGAGCAGGCCGACGAACACCGCCACCTCGAAGGAGATGCCGACGAAGCGCGAGGCGATGATGCCGGTCGCGTAGATCTGCGCCACCACGTAGGTGAAGGAGCAGCAGAACAGCACGACGATGCCGAGGAAGCGGGCGAAGTTGCCGCCGAACCGCGCCGACAGGAAGTCGGGAACGGTGTAGGCGCCGAACTTGCGGAGATAGGGCGCGACGAGGGTCGCCACCAGCACGTAGCCGCCGGTCCAGCCGAGCACGAAGGCGAGGCCGTCGTAGCCGAGCAGGTAGAGCGTGCCGGCCATGCCGACGAACGAGGCGCCCGACATCCAGTCGGCCGCCGTCGCCATGCCGTTGTAGAAGGCCGGCACGCGCCGGCCGGCGACGTAGTACTCGGACACCTGCATGGTGCGCGAGAGCACGCCGATGCCGGCATAGACCGCCAGCGTGAAGAACACGAAGAGATAGCCGATGATCTGGTTCGGCAGCCCGAACTGCTCGAGGATCGCCAGCAGGATGACGAAGGCGGCAAAGCCGCCGGTGTAGAGGCCGTAGACCTTGCCGAGATTGTCGGTGAAGTCACTGCCGGATGATTGCGTAGCCATGCCGATGCTCCTCCCCGGTCAGTCGTCTTCGGCGACGCCGAACTCGCGATCGATCGAATCTTGCCGTGCCGAGAACCAGAAGATCAGCACGACGAAGATGATCAGCGAGCCTTGCGCCGCCATGTAGAAGCCGAGCGGGAAGCCGGCGATGACGATCTCGTTCAGCGGCTTGACGAAAGCGTGGATGACGAAACCGAAGATGAACCAGATCACCAGACTGGTGATCATCAAGCCCTTGGTCTTCGACCACCAGGCCACATCGTTGCTGCTTGACATTTGCAGTTACCCCCTTGCGCTCGGGCGCGCCAATGCTTCCTGCGAATGGCAGGTGGCG
>CALRZT010000127.1:0-12007 GCA_943372725.1 Pseudoxanthobacter soli DSM 19599 | reverse complement strand
CGCGGTGATGCTGTTGTTCGACCGCCAGTTCGAGCCGCCGCGGCCGGCGGGCCTGCCGAAGCTCGGCGCGGCGGCGCTGGCGCTCGCCGGCCTGCTGGCGCTCGGCAACGGTGTCTCCACCGTGCTCGAATGCGGCGGCGGCCTCTGCCCGGACAACCCTGCCGGCTACCAGTTGCTCGACCCCGCAGCGACGGCTCCGCCGGGCTGACCCCGGTCCCGCCGACGGCCGCGCGGTTGCCACCCGCGGGGCGGTCCGCTATACGCCGTCGATCCCCACGAACCCCCCGAGTCCGACCGATGAAGAGCGATACCATCGCCGTCTGCGCGATCGCCAAGAACGAGGGGCCCTATCTCCTCGAGTGGATCGCCCACAGCAAGGTCATCGGGTTCGAGAAGATCATTATCTACGACAACGACAGCACCGACCACGGCCCGGCTATGCTGAAGGCGCTCGCCGCGGCGGGCGAGATCGACCTCAACACCTGGGTCTGGCCGAAGGACGCCGAGACCGGCCCGCAGGTGCCCTGCTACACCGCCGCCGTCGAGAAGTACCGCGACGAGATCGAGTGGATCGGCTTCATCGACATCGACGAGTTCCTCGTCCTCAAGAACCACGACAACGTCCGCCAATTCGTCGAGGATTACAGCGAGGCGAACGGTATCGCAATCCACTGGAAGCTGTTCGGCTCCGACGGCCACAAGAAGCGCAACGACGACAAGCTGGTGACGGAGCGATTCACGCGCTGCGAGGACGTCGCGCGCAATCCGCTGTTCGGCCGCTCGGCGAAGAGCATCTGCCGGATCGACAAGATCGTGCGGGTGAAGCCGCACTTCTGCATCCTGTCGGAAGGCCTCTACTTCAACGAGAAGAAGCGGGCGATCCAGCCGAAGCGCCAGCCGTTCGGCACCCACGAGATCGCGCAGATCAACCACTACTTCACGAAGAGCTACGAGGAGTGGCTGATCAAGGCGGAGCGCGGCCGGCCGAGCCGCTCGCTGTCGGCGGAGGACAAATTTCGCGCCATCGAGGAGTTCCGCAAGTTCGACCGCAGCCACGTCGTCGACACCTCGATCGAGAAGTATCGCGAGGCGACGAAGGCCGAGATGGCGCGGCTGAAGGCCGTGATCGACGGCGTGCCGGCCGCCTGAGGGCGGCCAACGCCGTCCGACGAGGACGTCGCCGGGCCGTCAGCCGGCCGCGCGGAACGCCCGCCAGCCGCCGAAGTCGGTGATCTCGCGGGCCGCCTCGAGGCCACCGGCTTCGCAGAGGAAGCCCGGCGCCTCGCTGCCGTCGTCGAGCCGCACCTTGCCGATGCCGAGCGGTGCCGGGATGGCGGCGACGAAAGGCCCGAAGGCCTCGGCCGGCAGCGACCACAGCTCCACCGCGATCCCTGGTCCCGCGAAGCCCGGCGCCCGCACCAGCCCGGGCTTCGGCGGCACGGTGCCGTCGAGGGCGTAGAGACGGTAGTCCGGCGCCGTGCGGCAGGCGCGCTCCAGCACCCCGCCCCGCGCCACGAGATCGCCGTTCAGCGGCTCGCCGGACAGGTGGGCGCCGACGACCACGATCGGCAGCCGCGATGCCGCGGACGCGTCTCGGGTCGGCGCCGTCGCCGAAGCCGGCGGCGCCAGGCTTCCGCCGGCGTCGATGCCAGGGCCGCAGCCGCCGGCGCGGTGCAGGCGGTCGGCGAGCGCCGCCAGCGCGTCGTCGTGGAAGGCCGGCGCAACCAGCATCACGCCGACGGGCAGGCCGTTCGCGCGGAAGCCGGCCGGCACCGCGACGGAGCAGCAATCGAGCAGGTTGGCGAAGTTCGTATAGATGCCGAGATTGGCGTTGAGGCGGATCGGGTCGGCCAGCACGTCGGCGACCCGGTAGGTGGTCGGCGTCGTCGGTAGCAGCATCACGTCCATCTTCGCCCACTCGGCGTCCGCGCGGCGGCGCAATTCGGCGAGGCGGTAGAGGCCGCGGAAGGCGTCGGCGGCGCTCATCGTCAGCGCCCAGCCGAGGATGGTGTGGACGGTCGGATCCATCGCCGCGCCGTGCTCGCGGTAGAACGGCTCGATGGCGGCCAGCCGCTCGGCAACCCAGGGGCCGGCATAGAGATAGTCGGCCGTCTCGCGGAAGGGGCGGTAGTCGATCGCCACGGCTTTGTGGCCGGCGGCGGTCATCCGGGCGATGGCCGCGTCGTAGGCGGCTTCTGCCTCGGCGTCGCCGAAGAAGGCGCGATCGTCGCCGGCGAGCACGCCGACCCGCAGCGGCCCGCCCGGCAGCGTCTGCTGCGTTGCCTTCCGGCAATACGCATCGCCCGCGTCGAGGCCCTCGGCGAGGCGGCGGACGAGCGTAGCGTCGTCGATCGTGGTGGCGAACACCGAGACGCAATCGAGGGTACGGCAGGCCGGCAGCACGCCGGTGGTGGGCAGCAGCCCGAGCGAGGGCTTCACGCCGACGATGTTGTTGAAGGCAGCCGGCACGCGGCCGGAGCCGGCGGTGTCGGTACCGAGCGAGAACGGCACCTGCCCGGACGCGACCGCGACGGCCGAACCCGAGCTCGAGCCGCCGGAGACGTAGTCGGCGTCGAAGACGGAGCGCGGCGCGCCGTGCGGCGAGCGGACGCCGACGAGGCCGGTGGCGAACTGGTCGAGGTTGGTCTTGCCGACCGGGATGGCGCCCGCCGCCCGGAGCCGGGCGACGACGGTGGCATCGCGCTCCGGCGTGAAGGCGAAGGCCGGGCAGGCGGCGGTGGTCGGCACGCCGGCGACGTCGATGTTGTCCTTCACCGCGAACGGCACGCCCCAGAGCGGCCGGCCGTCACGGGGTCCGAGTTCCGCCACATCGGCGAGGAGGTCGGCGCGGTCGCGCACCGCGATCCAGGCGGCCGGGTCTGCAGCGGCGATGCGGGCGAGGACGAGATCGATCGCATCCGCGGGCGTGAGCCGGCCGCTCGCGAAGGCGTCCAGGAAGTCGATGATCGACGGCACGCGCGGCAGCGTCACGGCCGCGCCCCGGCGTTGCGCGGAGGCGGGTTCGACACCACGGCGGTCGTGGCGGGATCGACTGAAACGGGACGCAAGACGGTCTCCCCACAGCGGCGACGCATCGAAGCGCCAGAGCTGTTGTACACAATAGGCCAAAAACAGATCAGAAAATAGTCACGCCTAAGGGTTCAGCGACACGGCCGTCCGTTAGCACCGGCCGGATGACCCGCAGCCCGCTTTCGTGGCTCGACAGCCATCCCGCGGCCGGTAGCGGTTGAAACTCCACGGGAAGTGGGGCACGGATCGTGCGCCGACGTTTGCGGCGAGACGGGAGGAGCCCCGCCATGCGACAGACCGACCTCCCCGCCCGTGACCGGCTGAAGTCGGACATCGCCCGACGCAGCGACGCCTACTTCCTCAAGACGGCGGCGATCGTTGCGGCGCACGGCGACTGCCGCGCCACCTATGCGGTATTCCTGCGCACCGACTGCATCGTCGCGGTCGACCGCGCCGTCGAGCTCCTGCACGAGCTCTATCCGGCCGACGCCACCTGGCCGATCGAGGTGCGGCGCACGGCGCCGGAAGGCACCATCCTCGCCTCCGGCCGGCCGCTCCTCTACGTCAGCGGCAGCATGACGGCGCTGGCGCCGCTCGAGACGCTGCTCCTGCAGCGCATCGGCTTCGCCTGCGTCTCGGCGATGAACGCCTTCACCATGTGCCAGGCGATGCCGAAGGCCTCGTTCATCGCGATGGAAGCGCGCCACTGCACCGGCGACGATATGCACCTCGCCTGCGCCTACGGCGCGAGCGTCGGCTCGCGCACCGCGCAGTTGATGGGCGCCGTCGCCTTCATCGGCACCTCGACGGCGATCGCCGCCCCGCTGTTTGGCGCCACTGAGGGGCTCGGCACCATGCCGCACGCGCTCATCGGCTACGCCAAGGCGCGCATCCTCGCCCGCGGCGGCGATCCGGACGTGGAAAGCGCCACGCTCGAGGCGGCGAAGCTCTATGCCGAGACCTTCCCGGACGAGACGACCTACACTGTGCTGGTCGACTATGACGGGCGCGAGATCACCGACGCGCTGGCGGTGTGCCACTGGTTCTACAGCGAGGCGCGCCTGCAGGACCGGGACAAGAAGCTCGCCTTCCGCATCGACACCCACGCCGGCCGCCACCTCGAGGGCCTCGACTGGGGCGGCTCGGTGGAGACGCTGCTGCGCTGGACCCACAAGGGCACGCCGGGCGAGGTCGCCAAGCTCGCCCTCCAGGGTTTCATGATCGACGACCTAGACGGGCTGTCGTCCGACGAGATTCGCGACAAGTGCCTGTTCGGCACCGGCGTCACGGCGGCGAGCATCGTGCGCTTCCGCAAGGCGCTCGACGACGCCGGCTACAAGACGCCGACGATCGTCGCCTCGAGCGGCTTCGACGTCCTGAAGTGCCGCGTCTTCGGCAACCTCGGCATCCCGGTCGACGTCGTCGGCACGGGCAGCTTCATCCCGGCGAAGATCAACCGCACCCACGCCACCGCCGACATCGTCCGCTACGAGATGCCCGACGCCGCCGGAAACCTGGTGCCGTTCGACCTCGTCAAGGTGGGCCGCGAGCATCTCCTGATGGGCGCCGGCCGGCTTTCGCCGGAGCCCCGCGAACGCTGATCAGATCGCCGTTGACAGAGTCGGCGGCTCGGCCTCAAACTGTTCGTATACAAACAATCGGAGGGGTCCGATCATGCGCACTCTCGTCGATCGCCGTCGCTTCAACCTCCTGCTCGGAGCCGGCGTCGCCGCCGGCGCGCTGGGCGCCCGCATGCCGCGCGCCCGTGCGGCCAACAAGATCACCGTGCTGAACTGGCAGGGCTACGGCACCGACGAAGCCTGGGCGCTGAAGCTGTTCGCGGAGCAGACCGGCATCGAGGTGGTGCACGACTACTTCAACTCCGAACAGGAGATGTTCACCAAGCTCCGGACCAATCCGGGCGCCTACGACGTCGCGCTGATCAACAGCGCCTGGACGAGCCGCATCGCCGAGGAAGGCCTGCTCGACCCGATCGACTTCGCCACCGTGCCGAACTCGGCCGACCTCGACCCGCTGCTGCGCGACAGCTCGAACTTCGCCTTCGACGGCAAGCCCTACGGCGTCGCCTGGGTGTGGGGCATGAACGGCCTCGGCGTCCGCAAGGACAAGGCCGCCGGCGCGCAGTCGCTCGAGGTGCTGTGGTCGCCGGAGGCGGTCGGCCGCGTCGCGCTTTATGACGACGCCATCACCGAGGTCGGCATCGCCGCCCTCCTCTTCGGCGAGAGCATCAACGACCCGAAGGACATGAAGGCCGTCGTCGAGAAGCTCAAGGCGATGAAGCCGAACGTCAAGCTGATCTGGTCGAGCGAGGACCAGTGGAACAAGGCGTTCTCGGCCGGCGAGTTCGACTACTCGATCTACTGGTCGGGGGCGGCCGGCCGCTCGCAGAAGACGTTCAAGCTGCCGGTCGAGTTCATCGTGCCGACGGAAGGCGCGATCGGCTGGCTGGACGGCCTGTCCGTGCCCGCCTCGGCGCCGAACAAGGCGGAGGCGGTGTCGTTCATCAACTACATGATCGACCCGAAGTTCTACGTGAAGTGGGCGACCGAGGTCGGCGCGCCGGCGTCCGCGAACGCCAAGGCGATGGAGGAGCTGCCGGCGGACGATCCGCAGAAGCTCATCCACAAGACCGAGTACCTGAAGAAGCTGCAGTTCATGTCGCCGATGCCCGACGACCGCCGCCAGGCCTTCGTCGACGCGTGGGAAGAGGTGAAGGCGTTCTACGCCTCCTGAGGCGCGCGGACGCTTCGAGGCAGGAACCTCAAGGGGCGCCGGCTCGACAGCCGGCGCCGCACTCCCCGGCGGCAGGCGAGGCAGGCATGAGCGAGCCGCAGAGCGGCGCGCCGGCACGGCGCGGCCTTTCTCCCGGCGCCGTCACGGCGGCGCTGGTGACACCGGCCTATCTGTGGCTGACGGTGGCGATCTTCCTGCCGCTCGTCGCCATGCTGGTGTTCTCGTTCCTCACCGCCGCGCCGTTCGGCAACCGCGCCGTGTCGTTCACCGGCGCGCATTATCTCGTCTTCTACAACCGGCCCTACCTCGTCGAGGTGGCGCTGCGCTCGCTGGCACTCGGTGCCTGGACGACCGGCATCTGCGCCCTGATCGGGCTGCCGGCCGCCCTCGCCCTGTCGCGCGCCTTCCACGGCCGCACCCGCGAGGTGCTGTTCTTCCTCGTCATCCTGCCGTTCTGGACGAACGGGCTGGTGCGGGTGTTCTCGTGGACGATGGTGCTGCGCGAGAACGGCATTCTCGACGACCTCGTGCGCGCCTTCTGGGTCGACGCACCGTCGATCGGCATCCTCTACAGCTATCCGGCGATCGTCGTCGGGCTGGTGCACGCCTACCTGCCCTACATGATCCTCACCTGCTACCTCTCGGTCGTCGCTATCGACGACGAAATCCTGGAAGCGGCGAAGAGCCTTGGGGCGCGGGCGCCGGTCGTCTTCTGGAAGATCGTGCTGCCGCTCGCCGCCCCCGGGCTGATCGCCGGCTCGGTGCTGATCTTCGTGCCGGTGATCGGTTCGTTCATGGAGCCACGCATCCTCGGCGGCACGGCGGGCGTCACCATCGGCACCGTCATAGAGGACCAGTTCACCCAGGCCTTCAACTGGCCGCTAGGCTCGGCGCTGTCCTTCATCATGCTGGCGGTCGTGCTCGTCGTCTTCGCCGTGTTCTCGCGCGCCCTGCGCGGCCGGCTGACGCTGTCGTGAGGGCGGCATGACGGCGGCAGGCAAGGTCTTCCTCTTCGCGGTGCTGGGCTTCCTCTATTTGCCGGTGGCGGTGCTGGTGGCGATGGCCTTCAACGCCTCGCCGCTCTACGCGCTGCCCTTCGAGTTCACCACCCACTGGTTCGAAGAGCTGTCGGGGAACGACAAGCTGCTCGCGGCCACTCGCAACTCGGTGCTCATCGCCATCCTGACGACGGTGCTCGCCACCATCATCGGCTCGCTCGCGGCGATCGCGCTGTCACGCCGGCGCTTCCGCGGCCGCACGCTGCTGCAGCTGCTGCTGCTGCCGCCAATCGCCATTCCCTGGCTGATCATCGGCACGGCGATGCTGGTGTTCTTCTTCTGGACCGGCATCGGCCGCGGCCTGCACGCGATGGTGCTCGGCCACGTGGCGCTCGCCATCCCCTATGTCGTGCTCGTCGTCGGGGCCGGCCTCAACAACACCCGCATCGACCTCGAGGAGGCGGCGATGAGCCTCGGCTCGACGCCGTTGCACGCGTTCTTTGCGGTGACGCTGCCGCTGCTGATGCCGAGCCTGATCGCAGCCGCCCTGTTCGCCTTCGCGGTGTCGCTCGACCAGTTCGTCATCTCCTATTTCCTGGCGACGCCGGGCGTCTCGACGTTGCCGGTGGAGATCTACACCTCGATCCGCAAGGGCTTCACCCCGGAGGTGAACGCCGTCTCGTCGCTGCTCCTCGCCGCCTCGATGTTCCTGATCATCATCTTCGCGCGGCTCACGAAAGTTGGAGGCGTCAGTGGCCGCCGTTGACGCTCAGACGATCGGCAAGAGCTATGGCGCCACGGCGGTGCTCGACGGCGTATCGCTTCGCTTCGAGGATGGCCGCTTCACGAGCCTGCTCGGCCCCTCCGGCTCGGGCAAGACGACGCTGCTCCGGATCGTCGCCGGCTTCGTCACGGCCGACCGCGGCCGCATCCTGATCGGCGGCGAGGACGTCACGCAGGTGCCGGTGTGGAAGCGCGCCATCGGCATGGTGTTCCAGTCCTACGCGCTGTTCCCGCACATGAGCGTCGACGACAACGTCGCCTTCGGCCTCGCCCGCCGCGGCGTTCGCGGCGAGGAGGCGCGCCGGCGCGTCGGCGAGGCGCTGGAGATGGTGCGGCTGTCGGGCTTCGGCGCGCGGCGGCCGAAGGAGCTCTCCGGCGGCCAGCAGCAGCGCGTGGCGCTGGCCCGGGCCATCGTCACACGGCCGCGGGTGCTGCTCCTCGACGAGCCGCTGTCGGCCCTCGACCGGCGGCTCCGCCAGGAGATGCAGGTGGAGCTGAAGCGCATCCAGCGCGAGGTCGGCATCACCACCATCTTCGTCACCCACGACCAGGAGGAGGCGCTCGCCCTCTCCGACCACGTCGCCATCCTCGACCGCGGCCGCATCGTCCAGGCGGGGTCGCCGGGTGACGTGTACGAACGGCCGGCGACGCGGTTTGCCGCGAGCTTCCTCGGTGACGCGAACTTCCTCGAGGGAACCGTCGCAGAGGGCGGCGTGATCGTCGGCGGCGTGCTGGTGCGCACCGACGACCCGCTGCCGGCGCCAGGGGCGAAGGCGCTGCTCGCGGTGCGACCCGAGAAGATCGCGCTGGTGCCGGCCTGGGGCGCGGCGCCGGCCGGTCACAACGCCGTGCCGGCGACGGTGCGGCAGGTGGTCTACGCCGGCGCCGCCTCGACCTACCTGCTCGACGGGCCGGACGGCGTGTCACTGACGGTGTTTGCGCAGAACCGCACCGGCGGGCCCGTGGCGGAGGCGGGCGCCACCGTTACACTCGCCTTCCCGCCGAAGCAGACGATCCTAATAAAGGACTGAGGCATGCTCCCCTTCGGCCCCCTGGGACCCGGCACTGTGCACGTCGCCGTCGACCTGCAGCGCATCTTCGCGGAAGCGACCGCCTGGCAGTGCACGGCGATCCCGGCGATCCTGCCGAACGTACTCCGCCTTGCCCACGCGAAGCCCGGCCAGACGGTGTGGACGCGCTTCGTCGTGCCCCACCACGCCGACGACGCACCCGGCATGTGGCGCGACTACTACCGGCACTGGGATCAGTTCACCGGCCGCAACATGGAGGCGGGCCTGGTCGACCTCGTGCCGGACCTCGTGGCCCACGCCGACCCGGAGCTCGTCATCGACAAGCTCACCTATTCCGCCTTCGAGGTGCCGGCCTTCGCCGAACTGCTTGACCGGCTCGGCGCCGACACGCTGGTCTTCACCGGCGTCGAGACCGACGTGTGCGTGCTCGGCACGCTCTTGCCGGCGATCGACCGCGGCTACCGCGTCGTCGCGGTCTCGGACGCGCTCGCCTCGTCGTCGGAGGCCGGCCACCGCGCGACGCTCGAGGCCGTGCTGCCGCGTTTCGACCGCCAGGTCGAGATCGCCACCACCGACGAGGTGCTGAAGGCGTGGCAGGCCTGACCGGCCAGCCCTCGCAAAAGTCTCACCTTTGAAAGTCTGGGGACCATGAGCGCCGCCACCGATCTGCCGCCCCGCGGCGCCTTCGCCCCGACCGCCGTGCCGGGCACGACGACGATCCCGCTCGCGCGCGCCTGGAACACCTGGGGCCGGCGGCCGGCGGAGATGATGTTCCTGCCGCTCGGCGTGCGTCTCACGCCCGTCGCCTATGCGGCGAGCACCCGCCAGGCGACGGATTTCCCGCCCGGCGGCGGCGCCCGCTACGGCCGCCACGCCATCGACGGCTCGCTGGTCGAGATCGGCCTCGACCACGCCGGCACCCACGTCGACCTCGCCTGGACGAAGCCCGACCCCTATGCGGTCGTCGGCTCCTGGACGGCGCCGACGCTCGGTGAGTGGGGCCTCCGGTTCTGGTTCTGCCTCTGCGTCTCCGCCGACGGCGGCGAGACCGTCCGGCATGACGCGGCGAGCGGCGCGACGGTGGTGCGCGTCGGCCACCGCTTCGTCGCCGTCGTCTCGGCCGATGCGCCGTCGCTGGTCAGCGGGCACGCGACGATCGCCGACCTCAAGGCCGAATACGAGCGGCACGGCTACTGGCACCTGTCCGCCCGCTCCGAGGCGGCGCCAGTGCTGGCGCTGCGCTTCAACTTCGAGATGATGCGCACCTCGCGCATCGCCGCCGCCGTTGCCGACCGGGAAGACCTCGCGATGGCGCGGGCGAAGGCGGCGCTCGCCAGCGAGGCTCCGGCCGCCGCTCCGGCGCAGGAGGGGGCGAACGCCGGCTCGCTCGACGCAGTGCGCGACGTCATCGCCTGGAACACCGTCTGGGACGGTATCAACGCCCGGCCCTACACGGCGATCAGCCGCAACTGGGACGTCGCCAAGTTCGGCGGCTTCGGTGTCTGGCTCGACGACCAGCTCTATGCCGCGATGGCCGCCGCCATGCTCGACCCCGAACTCGCGCGCGAAAACCTCGCGGTCTCGCTGTCGAACGCCACGCCCGAGGGCAACCTCGCGTGTCTCATCACCGCGATGGACGGCTGGGTCGACCGCACGCAGATTCCCGTCGCCTCCTTCGTCGCCTGGTCGATCTTCGCCCGCACCGGCAGCCGCTCGATGCTGTCGCTCGCCTATGACGCCTTGGCGCGGAACCAGCGCTGGTGGTGGCGGGTGCGCGACCCCGGCGGCCGCGGCCTCGTCTCCTACGGCACGTCGGACGTCGGCGAGGGGCTCTACAAGGGCACGCACTTCGGGGCGCGCAACGAGTCCAGCATGGACAACGCGCCGATCCACGACGAGACGACCTACGACCCGGCGACGCGCACGCTCGACTGCATGGACGTCGGCCTCAACAGCCTCGTCGCCCTCGACGCCGAGATGCTGGCGCTGATTGCGACCGAGCTCGGCGATGCCGAGGGTGCCGCGGAGTTCGCTGCCCGCGCCGAGGCGACGCGGAGGCGCATCCGCGAAGAGCTGTGGGACGACAGCTGCGGCATCTTCGCGAACCGCCTGTGGGACGGGCGCTTCGTGAAGAGCGTCGGGCCGACGAGCTTCTATCCCCTCGTCGCCGGTGCCGCCTCGCCGGAGCAGGTGGAAAAGCTCCTCGTCCATCTCGACGACCCCGACCTGTTCGGCGGCCGCTTCGGCCTGCCGGGCGTCGCCCGCAACGACCCGGCCTTCCCGGACAACACCTACTGGCGCGGCCGCATCTGGCCGCCGCTCAACTTCCTCACCTGGCACGGGCTGAAGCGCGTCGGCCGCCACGCGGAGGCGTCGAGGCTCGCCGAGAAGAGCCTCGCATTGTTCGCCCAGTCGTGGGACGAGCGCCGGCTCTGCCCGGAGAACTTCAACGCCGACAGCGGCGAGGCCCTCGACCAGCCCGACACCGAGGGCTTCTACGGCTGGGGCGTGCTGATGCCGGCGATGGGCGTCGGCGAGGTCGTCGACGTGACGCCGTGGGAGGGTTTTGCGCTTGTCCACGACGGCCGTCCGGTGCGGCTCGGACCGCTGGAGACGCCGGCGGGGCGGCTGACGGTCGAGAGCGACGGGGCGGTGCTGTCGCTGCAGCGCGGCGGGGCGACGGTATTCTCCACCGACGTGCGCGGTCGCCTCACCCACCTGCGGCTCGACACCGGCGGGCTGTCAGTGACGCTGCCGGCGGGCGACGAGGCTGGAATCCTCCGCTTGCCGGGCGTCACCGGTACCGCCATCGTGGCGGCGAAGATCGGCGGCGAGCCGGCGACGTGGCGGGCGGATGGCGAGGGCATCGTCGTCGACGTGCAGGGCGGGCGGATGGCGCCGGTGCGGCTCGTGGTCGCCGTCGACCGGGAGGCGGCACGATGAGCAACGCGACTGGCACACTCGACCTCGTCGTCGTCGGCTCGATCAACGTCGACCTCGTCGTCCACGCCGACGCGCTGCCGCGGCCGGGCGAGACCGTGTCGGGCTCGCGCTTCGAGCGCTTCTTCGGCGGCAAGGGGGCGAACCAGGCGGTCGCCGCCGCCCGCGCCGGCGCCAAGGTGGGCTTTGCCGGCGCCGTCGGCGATGATGCCTTCGGCACCGAGGCGCGCGCCGACCTCGCGGCCGAGGGCATTGACGTCGCGGCGGTGCGCACGCTGCCCGGCGTCGCAACCGGCATTGCGGCGATCGTCGTCGACGCCAAGGGCGAGAACCAGATCGCGCTCGCCGCCGGCGCCAACGCATTGGTCGACGAGGCGTCCGCCGAGGCGGCCCTGAAGCGGCTGAAGCCCGGCGGCTTCGTCGCCCTCAGCTTCGAGGTGCCCGACGCGCCGCTCGCCGCCGCGGCGAGGC
>CALRZT010000126.1:0-12118 GCA_943372725.1 Pseudoxanthobacter soli DSM 19599 | reverse complement strand
CCTCCCTGCCCTCCCCCGCGAGGGGGGAGGGTTCGCGTCGAGGATCTGGCACGGCCGATAGGCTACTCCGCCCCACGCCAACCGAGGATAATGTTCCTGGATCACCGAAAGATCCGCCCGTGAGCCGGCTCGACAGCTTCATCCGGCGGCTCTCGGCGCAGAAGCTGCTGATCGAGCGGGCGGTGGAACTCGTCCGCGACGTGCCCGGACCCGTGCTCGAGCTCGGGCTCGGCATGGCCCGCACCTTCGACCACATGCGCACCCTGATGCCGGAGCGGGACATCTACGCCTTCGACAACGTCGTGGTGGCGCCGATCGACATGCTGCCGGACGCCCACCACTTCATCCTCGGCGAGATCCGCGAGACGCTTGCCTTCTGCGGGCCGCGCGTCGGCGCGCCGGCGGCGCTCCTGCACAACGACATCGGCTCGGGCGACGAGATCCACAACGCCGCGACGCGTGCCTGGCTGGCGCCGCTCGTGCCCAAGCGGATGGCGCCGGGCGGCGTCGTCATCACCTCGTTCACGATGGACCTGCCGGGCTACGAGAAGCTGCCGGTGCCGGACGGGGTCAGCGCCAACCGCTACCACTTCTACCGCGCCCCCCGGGCCTGAGGCGGCGGAACGCCGGCGACGGTGCCGCAGTTGACGGGCGACCGGCGCCTCGCCAGAACGGCGCCTTCCGAACCGAGAGCGCCCGGCGCGGGTTTCACGCCCGAGCCGCAGAACCGCGCCCGCGAGCCAAAAAGAGCCAGCCGCCATGACCAGCCCCTCCGTGCTCGACCTCGTCTCCGCGCCCTCGCGGGCTGCACCCGAGAGCGGCATCGTCGAGATCGTCAACTATGGGCGCGAGGTCGAGGGGCTGGTGAAGCTGTGGGTGGGCGAGGGCGACCTGCCGACGCCGGCCTTCATTGCGGATGCTGCGACCCGGGCGCTCGCCGCCGGCGAGACCTTCTACACCTGGCAGCGGGGCATCCCGCCGCTGCGCAAGGCGCTCGCCCAGTATCACACCAAGATGCTCGGCCGGCCGTTCGAGCCCGACCGCTTCTTCGTCACCGTCGGCGGCATGCACGCGGTGATCGTCGCGGTCCGGATGATCGTCGAGGCTGGCGACGAGGTGATCGTGCCGGGGCCGGCGTGGCCGAACGTGCCGGCGGCGATCGAGCTTGCCGGCGGCACGGTGAAGCTCTTGCCGATGGACTACCGCCCCGAGGGCTGGAGCCTCGACCTCGAGCGGCTGGAGGCAATGGCGGCCGCGCCCCGCGCCAAAGCGATCCTCGTCAACTCGCCGGCGAACCCGACCGGCTGGACGGCCGACAAGGAGACGCTCGCCGCGATCCTGTCGATCGCCCGCAAGCACGGGCTGTGGATCCTCGCCGACGAGGTCTATGGGCGCTTCGTGCCGGCGGGCGAGCGGGCGGCGTCCTTCCACGACGTCGCCGAGGACGGCGAGCGCATTCTGTACGTCAACACGTTCTCGAAGAACTGGGCGATGACCGGCTGGCGGCTCGGCTGGCTGGAGGCGCCGCCCGAACTCGGCCAGGTGATCGAGAACCTCGTGCAGTACACGACGTCCGGCGTGCCGAGCTTCCTGCAGCACGGCGGCATCGCCGCGATCGAGCACGGCGACAGCTTCCTCGCCTACCAGATCGAGCGGGCGAAGCGCGGCCAGGCGATCCTCGAGGCGGCGCTTTCGGAGAGCAACCGCGTCTCCTATGCCAAGCCCGGCGGCGGCTTCTACCTGTTCCCGACCATCGACGGCATCGACGACACGCGGGTGCTGGCGAAGCGCCTCGTCGACGAGGCCGGCGTCGGCGTCGCGCCCGGCACCTCGTTCGGCCCGGGCGGCGAGCGCTTCTTCCGGCTCTGCTGCGCCCGCAACGAGGGCGAGATCCGCACCGCGGCGGAGCGCCTGGCCGACTGGCTGCGCAAGCTCTGAGGGTCGGCCTTACGCCGCCTTTGCCGCGGCGCGGGCGCGGAGAACGGCGCCGAAGCGGCGCAGCACGGCGGCGGCGTCCGGTGAGGGCGTCAGTGCGGCGAGCGTCGCCGGCGTGTCGACGCCGAGACGGTTCAGCGTGTCGGCGACCGCCTCGATGATCAGGCGGTTGAGGCCGTCGTCGAACTCCGGATGGAACTGCACCCCCCACGCCGCCTCGGCGAAGCGCAGCGCCTGCACGCCGTTGCCGTTGCGGGCGAGCACGATGGCACCCGGCGGCGGCACGACGACCGTCTGGTGGTGCGCGGCCTGGGCGAGGAAGCGCAGCGGCGCGCCACCCAGCATCGGGTCGCCGGCGCTCTCGGCCGTCCGCTCGATGGTGACCGTGCCGTATTCGGGGCCGGCCGCGAGCGGGGCAACCTCGCCGCCGAACGTCTTCGCCAAGAGCTGGTGGCCAAAGCAGAGGCCGAGCGTCGGCACGCCGCGCTCCACCGCCTCGCGCAGATAGTCGGAGGTTCGGCCGATCCACGGGATCGGGTCGGCGACCATGACGGCGGCGCCGCTCATGACGACCCCGGAGAATTCCTCAAGCGGCGGCAGCGGCTCGTCCTCGCAGACCATGATGATCTCGGCCGGCCGGTCGTCGATGGCGAGGCCGCGCAGTATCACCTCGGCGGTGTCGCCATAGGCGGCGCCGACCGAGGGCAGCGACTGGTGCATCATCTCGCCCTGCAGGACGAGCAGCGGCTTCGGCGTGGTCTCACCGGGCATCGGGATTCCGTGGCGGACTGGAGGAACGGGCGAGCGGGCAGGACGGGCAAGCGGAGAAGCCGCGTGGCCGGGCCCGGTGTTGGGCGGTAGCGAGGGTAGCGCGGCGGCGGCTGCGCCGCCAGCGGGGAGGGCGGGGAAGGCCGGCAGTGGGCAGTGGGCAGTGGGGCAGGGCGAGTGACGCAAGTCCCTCCCCCCTGGCCGGGAGGACGGCGCACTCCCCCTCTCCCGGCCGTAGGGAGGGAGAGGGTGCCCGAAGGGCGGGTGAGGGCCGCTCCGCAGGAACGGAAGAGCCGGGCGCCGAGCCCGCCGCTTCCGCGCCGCCTTGCGGCGCAGCCCTCATCCCCCTGCCGGGACCTTCTCCCACCGTCCGGTGGGAGAAGGGTAGTCGCGGCTGCCGCTTGTGCAAGACGTCGGTCACCCAAACTCTCTCCCCCGACACCTCCACTCCGAACACTTCCGCTCACCGAAAACACCTCCACCCCCGCACGGTTTCCCGCCGGGCCTCTGCTCTCGTTTACCCCTCCGGTGGACGGGACGGGGCGCCGAAAGGCGCAGTCCGTATGGTGGCGGCGGATGATCGTCCGCCGCAGGGCGTCTTGCGGCACCCGCGCCTTTCGGCGCCCCGTGGAAACGGTGTTGCCTGGGTCCCGGTGCTCCCCCTGGCGGTCTGCGGGCCGGCGCGCTTTCCTCGCCTAAGTCGCCGCAGGCGCTACTCCCTAGCGCCACTGTTTCCAGTTCCCAACACGACGGTTGCAGTGTCATCGGCAATCGGCGGTTGGAAGTGGGCAGTGGGCGGCCAGCAGTCGGCAGTGGGTTGCCGGGACGGGCGACTCGGCGGGTGGCTGGCGCTTACAGGGTGTCTCGGAGATGATCACGGCTGCGTCGGCCGAAAGGCCGGGTCGGGGAGGCGCGGATGAGCGATGGTCGGGGCGATGCCGGGCCGGCACCGATGGAGGGGCACGGCGCCTACAATCGCAACGCCGCGGTGCAGGCCGCCGGGCTCGCCGGCGCCCTGCCGATGCTGGAGGCCGCCGCGGCGGCCGTGCCGCTCACCGGCGACGGCGCCGTCGTCATCGCCGACTATGGCTGCGCGCAGGGGCGCAATTCGCTCGTGCCGATGCAACTCGCGATCGACGGGGTGCGCCGCCGCGTCGGTGCCGCACGGCCGATCGTGGTGATGCACACCGATGTGGCCGGGAGCGACTTCGCCACGCTGTTCGAACTGCTCGACCGCGATCCGCACAGCTACCTGCGCGACGATGCGGTGGTCTATCCGGCAGCGGTCGGTCGCAGCTTCTACGGTCCGGTGCTGCCGCCGGCGAGCGTCACGCTCGGCTGGAGCTCGTGGGCGGTGCAGTGGCTGAGCCGCGCGCCCGGGCCGATCCCGGACCAGGTACAGGCCGCGTTCAGCAACGACGGGGCAGTGCGCGCCGCCTACGCCGCGCAGGCGGCGTCTGACTGGCAGACGTTCCTGACGCACCGCGCGCGGGAACTGGTGACGGGCGGGCGGCTCGTGGTGGTGACGATGGGGCTCGATGCCGACGGCAGCTTCGGCTACCGGCCGTTGCTCGCGGCGCTGTACGAGGCGGTTGTCGCGCTGGCGGCCGACAGCCTGATCGGCCACGACGAGGTCGCCGCGATGGCGATCCCGACGGTAGGGCGCGGGGTGGCGGAGCTCGCGGCGCCGTTCGCCGCCACGGGTTCGTTCGCCGGCCTGTCGCTCGAGTGCTGCGAGGTCTTCCTCGGCGACGATCGCATCTTCGACGACTACCAGCGCGACGGCGATGCCGACGGCTTCGGCGCGCGCTGGGCGGCGTTCTCGCGCGCCTCGGTGTTTCCGACACTGGCGCTCGGCCTCGCCGGCGGGCAGGGCGACCCGCGCGCCGCGTCGTTCATGGACCGGCTGGAGGTCGGGCTCGCCGCACGGATGGCAGCGGCGCCGGCGGCGATGACGATCCCGCTCGCGCGGCTGATGGTCGCCAAGACGGGCGGCTGACGGCGTCCGCAAGATCGGGACACGGGACCCAGATCGCATACAAGGTGCATACAAGCGGAGCAAGATTGCCTAAATTGTAGCCTAACTGACGCTATGGCCAGGATTGGCGCAGGTGGCTGCGGGGGCGGGGACGGCCGCACAGCGCCATTTTCTCCGCTTGGCACGTCGGTTGCAGTTCTCCCTGCAGAGGCCGCACGCGGGGGCGCGGGGGCGGCCGCCTGGAACCTCAGGGGAGCGCTTCACATGCACGATGACATTTCGCGGCCGGGTGCGGCCGGCCGGCGGACGCTGCTGCCGACCCGCGGCGCCGCGGGCGGCTTCTCGCTCGACCGCCGCACGCTGCTGAAAGGCGCCGCCGCCGGGGCGCTGGTGGCGGGGGCCGGGCTCGGCGGCATCCGCCCGGCGCGCGCGTCGGGCCTCACAATCGGCATCGTCTATGTCGGACCGCGCGACGACTACGGCTGGAACCAGGCCCATGCGGTCGCGGCCGCGGCCCTGAAGCAGGTGCCGGGCGTCACCGTCATCGAGGAGGAGAACGTCCCCGAGACGATCGCGGTGTCGAAGTCGATGGAAAGCATGATCGAGCTCGACGGGGCGAACCTGATCTTCGCGACGTCGTTCGGCTACTACGACCCCTACATGCTGGAGATGGCGAAGAAATTCCCAGACGTGCAATTCCGCCACGCCGCCGGCCTGTGGACCGACAGCGCGCCTAAGAACGCCGGCAGCTACTTCTGCTATCTCGACCAGGCGCATTATGTCGACGGCATCGCCGCCGGCCTCGCCTCGAAAGCCGGCAAGCTCGGCTTCGTCGCGGCGAAGCCGATCCCGACGGTGCTCCTCAACATCAACTCGTTCACGCTGGGTGCCAAGAGCGTCAACCCGGACGCCAAGGTGCAGGTGGTGTTCACCGGCGAGTGGTCGATGCCGGTGCGCGAGGCCGAGGCGACGAACGCGCTGATCGACGCGGGCGCCGAGGTCATCACCTGCCACGTCGACAGCCCGAAGGTCGTCATCGAGACGGCCGAGCGCCGCGGCGTCATGACCTGCGGCCACAATGCCAGCCAGGCCGACCTCGCGCCGAAGGGCTTCCTCACCGGCGCCGAGTACAAGTGGCTGACGATCTACAAGGAGTTCGCCGACATCCTGACGACCGGCGGCACGCTGCCGAACTTCGTCCGCGGCGGCTACGACAAGGACTACGTCCAGAACACCGCCTATGGCGCCGCCTCGACCGACCTCATCCGCGCCGCCTGCGAGCAGGCGAAGGCGGAGCTGCGCGCCGGCAAGGTCATCTACCAGGGCCCGATGAAGGACAACACCGGCAAGGAGGTGATCCCGGCCGGCACCGAGCATGACGCCTACGACGTCTGGCTCGAGCAGACGAGCTTCCTCGTCGACGGCGTCGTCGGCTCGACGAGCTGACGCATCCCGCAAGACGGCCGGGCGTCCGCGCCCGGCCGCGATCCCGCCTGTGGTTTCCGGGGAGGGCGTGCCGTGAGCGATGCCGTGAGAGACGGGACGGGGCTGCCCGCCGGGGCGGGGATGGCGGAGTGGCGCGACCGCATCGGCCGCTCGGCCGAGTATCTCGCGATCCCGATCTTCGCGCTGATCGTCTCGGCGGCGCTGTTCTCGCTGTTCCTGCTGGCGCTCGGCCAGTCGCCGGCGCAGTTCTTCCAGCTTCTCTGGGTCGGCGGCTACGGCACCTCGTTCTCCTGGCAGAACACGCTGGTGCGCTCGGCGCCCCTGATCTTCACCGCACTCTGCGTGGCGATCCCGGCGCAGCTCGGCCTCGTCATCATCGGCGGCGAGGGGGCGCTGGTGCTGGGCGGCCTCGCCGCGGCCGTGATCGCGCTGCCGCTCGCCGGCACCGCGCCGCCGGCGATCGTCTTGTTCCTGATGCTGGTGGCGGCGGTCGGCGTCGGTGCGGTGTGGATCGGCCTCGTCGGGCTGTTGCGCTACGGGCGCGGCGTTAACGAGACGATCGCCAGCCTCCTAATGTTCTACATCGCTATCTCGATCCTCAACTTTGTCGTCGAGGGGCCGCTGCGCGACCCGGCGAGCCCGAACAAGCCGTCGACCGCCTCGATCGGCGAAGAAAACATGATCGGCAACGTGCCGGGCATCGACGTCCACTGGGGGCTGCCGATCGGCATCCTGCTCTGCGTGCTGCTCTATCTCCTGATGAGCCGGACGACGTTCGGCTTCGCGGCCCGCGTCACCGGCGGCAACGTGCGGGCGGCGCAGGGGCAGGGGCTGCCGGTCGGCAAGCTCGTCGTGGCGGCGACCGCGATTGCCGGCGGCTGCGCCGGCCTCGCCGGCTTCTTCGAGGTGGCGGCGATCCACGGCAAGGCGAACGCCTCGCTGATCGCCGGCTACGGCTTCTCGGGGATCCTGGTGTCGTTCCTCGCCCGCCACAACCCGCTCGCGATCCCGCCGGTGGCGATCCTGTTCGGCGGGATCGCCGCGGCGGGCGGCCTCGTGCAGCGCCGCATGGGCCTGCCGGACGCGACGATGGTGGTGCTGCAGGGCCTGATCTTCGTCGTGCTGCTCGCCAGCGAGACGCTCTACGGGCGGTTCCGGATTTTCGGGGGAAAGCGGTGAGGGCCGCCCAGCGTGGGACGTTGTCCTCCCCCTGCCAGGGGGGAGGACAGCCGCGCGCAGCGCGGCAGGTGGGGGCCTGTCAATCAGGCGCTCGACGACCGCCGCATCACTCTGGATTGACGGGCCCCACCCTGCCGGCCGCGCCGGCTGTCCCTCCCCCTAGCAGGGGAGGGACCCGTCGTGGCCGCGGCGGTCCTCTCTCGAGACAAGGAACACGGTGATGGATCCTTCGCAGGTCGCGACCGATCTCGGGTGGTGGAGCGTGCCGCTCGCCATGTTCGCCGGCGCCATCCGGGTGTCGACGCCATTCCTGTTCGTCAGCCTCGGCGAGTGCCTGACGGAGAAGTCTGGCCGCATCAATCTCGGGCTCGAGGGCACCCTCGTGTTCGGGGCGATGACGGGCTACGCCGTCTCCTACATGACCGGCTCGGCGTGGACCGGCGTGCTCGCCGCCGGCATCGCCGGGTCGCTGTTCGGCATGCTGCACGCCGCGCTCTGCTCGCTGCCGAAGGTGAACGACATCGCCGTCGGCATCGCCCTGATGCTGTTCGGCGTCGGGCTCGCCTTCTTCTTCGGCAAGCCGTTCATCCAGCCGACGGCGCCCAGGCTGCCGTCGATCTCGCTCGGCGAGTGGTCGGACATCTCGCAGGTGCGGGTGGCGCTCGAGATCAATCCGCTGTTCTTCATCGGCGCGGCGCTGGCGGTCGTCATGTGGTGGGCGTTCCGCAACACCCGGGCCGGGCTGATCGTGCGCACGACGGGCGACTCGGCCGCGGCGGCCCGCGCCCTCGGCGTCTCGGTGCTCGGCGTGCGCTTCGTCGCCACCACCATCGGCGGTTTCATGGCCGGCGTCGGCGGCTCGTTCCTGTCGCTCTACTATCCAGGCTCGTGGAACGAGGGGCTGTCGTCCGGCCAGGGGCTGATGGCGGTGGCGCTTGTCATCTTCGCGCGCTGGAACCCGCTGCTCTGCTTCGTCGCCGCACTCCTGTTCGGCGCCGCCGGGGCGCTCGGGCCGGCGCTGCAGTCGATCGGCGTCAGCCAGGGCTACCACTTCTTCAACGCCGCCCCCTACGTGCTGACGCTCCTCATCATGATCGTCTCGTCCTCGAAGGTGCGGGCGCTCCGCGGCGCACCCGGCGAACTGTCGATCGTGAAATGAGCGGCCCCCACCCTATCCGCCGAAAGGAGACGCCATGACCGCTCTCGCCCGTGCCGTCGCCGCCCCGGAGGGCGTCGCCGTCGCCGCCGATCCCTATGCCTGGCCCTTCGACGGCGACCTGAAGCCGTCGAACACGGCGCTGATCATCATCGACATGCAGACCGACTTCTGCGGGAAGGGCGGCTATGTCGACACCATGGGCTACGACCTGTCGCTGACGCGGGCGCCGATCGAGCCGATCTCCCGCGTGCTCGCCGCGATGCGGGCGAAGGGCTACACCATCATCCACACCCGCGAGGGCCACCGGCCGGACCTCGCCGACCTGCCGGCGAACAAGCGCTGGCGCTCGCGCCAGATGGGGGCGGGGATCGGTGATGCCGGCCCGTGCGGCAAGATCCTCGTCCGTGGCGAGCCCGGCTGGGACATCATCCCCGAGCTCTATCCGCTGGCCGGCGAGCCGATCATCGACAAGCCCGGCAAGGGCTCGTTCTGCGCTACCGACCTCGAGCTGATCCTGCACACCCGCGGCATCCGCAACATCATCCTGACCGGCATCACCACCGACGTCTGCGTCCACACGACGATGCGCGAGGCAAACGACCGCGGCTTCGAGTGCCTGATGCTGGAGGACTGCTGTGGCGCCACCGACTATGGCAACCACCTCGCGGCGCTGAAGATGATCAAGATGCAGGGCGGCGTGTTCGGCGCGGTGGCGACCTCGGACGCTTTGATCGAGGCGTTGCCGTGAGCGCGGCGGAGGCGCTCGCGCCAGCGCCGGCGGTCAACGGGAGCGGGCGGCGCACGGCGGTCGGCGTCGAGACGGTCGGCATGACCAAGGTGTTCGGCTCGTTCACGGCGCTCGAGGACGTGTCGATCACGGTGCGGCCGGGCTCGTTCCATGCGCTGCTCGGCGAGAACGGTGCCGGCAAGTCGACGCTGGTGAAGTGCATCCTCGGCTTCTACGAGCCGACGCGCGGCTCGATCCGGGTCGACGGCCGCGACGTCGAGGTCAAGAACCCGCGCGACGCGCAGCTTCTCAAGCTCGGCATGGTCTACCAGCACTTCACGCTGGTCCCGAGCCTGACGGGGGCGGAGAATCTCGTCATCGCCCGCGCCGACGCGCCCGCCCTGATCGACTGGCGCAAGGAGACGAAGCGGCTCGAGACTTTCTTCGACGAGATGCCGTTCCGCGTGCCCCTCGACAAGCCGGTGTCGAGCCTGTCGGCCGGCGAGAAGCAGAAGCTCGAGATCCTGAAGCAGCTCTATCTCGACCAGCGCTTCCTCATCCTCGACGAGCCGACCTCGGTGCTGACGCCGCAGGAGGCCGACGAGATCCTCGGGCTCTTGCGCGGCATGACCGAGCGCGGCGAGCTGTCGGTGCTGATGATCACCCACAAGTTCCGCGAGGTGACGGCCTTCACCGAGGAGGTGTCGATCCTGCGTCGCGGGCGGATGGTGGGGTCCGGCAAGGTCGGCCAGATGTCGACCGACGAGATGGCGCGGCTGATGATCGGCGACCAGGAGATCCGCGAGCGCGCCGCCCGCAAGCCGTTCAACGCCCGCGAGACGAAGCTCGAGCTCGCCGCCCTCTGCGCCATCGACGACGAGGGCTTGCCGGCGCTCGACCGGGTGACGCTGAAGGTCGCTGGCGGCGAGATCGTCGGCATCGCCGGCGTCTCGGGCAACGGCCAGAGCGAGCTGATCGAGACGCTGTCGGGCCAGCGGCCGCTGACCGACGGGCGCATCGTCGTGCGTGCCCAACCGTTCGAGCCGAAGCGGGCCGACATGGACCGCTTCAAGGTGTTCGGCCTGCCCGAGGAGCCGTTGAAGAACGCCACGGCGCCGAAGATGTCGGTGGCGGAGAACATCGCGCTCCGCTCGTTCGACAAGCCGCCGATCGCCGGCCTCGGCTTTTGGCTGAAGCCGTCTCCGCTGCGCAAGATGGCGCGCGAGCTGATCAGCCGCTACCGGGTGAAGACGACCTCGCCGGACGCGCCGATCGAGACGCTGTCGGGCGGCAATGTGCAGCGGGCGGTGCTGGCGCGCGAGCTTTCGGGCGACGTCGACGTGCTGATCGTCGCCAACCCCTGCTTCGGGCTCGACTTCGCCTCCGTGTCGGAGATCCGCAGCCAGATCATGGACCAGCGCAACCGCGGCGCGGCGGTGCTGCTCGTGTCCGAGGACCTCGACGAGATCCTCGAGCTCGCCGACCGCGTCGCGGTGATGTCGGAGGGGCGCATCGACTATGTCGCGCCGATCGCCGAGACCGACCGCACCACCATCGGCCGCCACATGGCCGGGCACTGAGGAGCCGGAATGCCTCTCACCGTTTCGGCCGAGCCCTATGCCTACACGCTGCCGGAGCCGGGGACGGCGCTCGTCGTCATCGACATGCAGCGCGACTTCGTCGAGCCGGGCGGCTTCGGCGATACCCTCGGCAACGACATCGGCCGCCTGACGGCGATCGTGCCGACGGTGGCGCGGCTGATCGCGTTCGCCCGGTCGCGGGGCTGGACGGTGGTGCACACGCGCGAATCGCACGCGGCCGACCTGTCGGACTGCCCGCCGGCGAAGCGGACGCGCGGCGCGCCGACGCTCCGGATCGGCGACGAGGGGCCAATGGGGCGCATCCTCGTGCGCGGCGAGCCGGGCAACGCCATCGTCGACGCCTGCGCGCCGGTGGCGGGGGAGATCGTCCTCGACAAACCGGGCAAGGGCGCCTTCTACGCGACCCGGCTCGGCGAACTGCTGCAGGCACGGGGCGTGACGCACCTGGTGCTCGCCGGCGTGACGACGGAAGTGTGCGTGCAGACGACGATGCGCGAGGCGAACGACCGCGGCTACGAGTGCCTGCTCGTCGAGGACGCGACGGAGAGCTATTTTCCCGCGTTCAAGGCGGCGACGCTCGAGATGGTGCGGGCGCAGGGTGGCATCGTCGGCTGGACGGCGTCGCTGTCGGCGCTGGAGGCCTCGGTCGGATGAGCGGCGGGGCGGCGTTGCGGAGCGGGGCGCGGGTGGCGGCGACGGCGGAGGACGGGCTCGACAGTGGCGGTCCCGAGATCAACAGGCCGGAGGTGGTGGCCGCGGTGACGGCCGCCTTCGTGCGCTACGAGCGGGCGCTGGTCGAGCGCGACTTCGATACGCTGGACGAGCAGTTCTGGGACGGGGCGGAGGTGGTGCGCTACGGCATCGCCGAGAATCAATACGGTCCGGAGGTGATCGGCGCCTGGCGGCGGGTGGCGCCGGTGATCCATCCGTCGCGGCGGCTCGCGAACACGGTGGTGACGACCTTCGGGACCGAGTTCGCGACGGTGTCGACGGAGTTCCGCAGCGACGTGCAGCCGGGGCTGGTCGGCCGGCAGATGCAGAGCTGGGTGCGCTTTCCCGGCGGCTGGCGCGTCGTGGCGGCGCACGTGAGCACGATCGCGGACGGGGGATAGGAGAGGCGATCAAGAGAGGATGATGGACGCCTGCGGGGTGCAAGTTTGGCGCCTCGTTGCAAAAGGGCACTCCTCTTCCCCGATGGGGAGGGTCGACGCGCCGAAGGAGCGGCGTGGTGGGGTGGCCGCGGGCGGGAGCCCGCACGCAACCCGGTCCCTCGCCACCCCTGGCAAGTTTTTTCGCCGCCTCCCGGCGGCGCCACCCCACCCCGG
>CALRZT010000125.1:0-12127 GCA_943372725.1 Pseudoxanthobacter soli DSM 19599 | reverse complement strand
TCGACACGGTGCTCACCGCCGACAAGGTGACGCGGCCGGCGTCGGGCGTGGAGGTGGCGAGCGGGCTGGAGGTCGCGGGCTACGAGATCCATCTCGGCCGAACGGAGGGGCCGGACTGCGCGCGGCCGTTCGCGATGCTCGCCGGCCGGCCCGATGGCGCGACGTCGGCGGACGGGCTCGTCGCCGGCACCTATCTGCACGGGGCGTTCGCCGGCGACGCCGTGCGCGCCGCCTTCCTCGCCCGCCTCGGCGTGCCGTCGGCGCTTTCCTATGAGGCCGGCATCGAGGCGACGCTCGACGCCCTCGCCGACCACCTGGCTGAACACGTCGACACGGAGCGGCTGCTTTCGATCGCCCGCGAGCGTCAGACCGAGAGCGCCAGCGCCACCGCGGCGATCGCGCCATAGGCGAGGGCGTGCAGCCCGCAGGCGAGGCGGAAGACCCGCAGCGAGCGGGTGACGTCGGCGGCGTCGAGGGCATGGCGGCCCTCGAAATTCAGCCACGGCTTCTGGTCGGTCTCGCCGTCGTAGACGGTCGGGCCGAGGAGGGCGATGCCGAGCCCGCCGGCCATTGCCGCCTCCGGCCAGCCGGCGTTCGGCGAGGCGTGGCCGTGGGCGTCGCGGGCCATGACGGCGAGCGCCGTGCCGATGCGGCCGCCGGCGATCGGGGCGGCGAGCGCCGTCAGCACGCCGGACAGGCGGGCCGGGATCAGGTTGACGAGGTCGTCGAAGCGGGCCGATGCCCAGCCGAAGGCGCGGTGGCGATCGTCGAGGTGGCCGATCATCGAATCGGCGGTGTTCACCGCCTTGTAGGCGAGAAGTCCCGGCAGGCCGCCGATCGCGAGCCAGAAGGCCGGGGCGACGACGCCGTCGGCGAAGTTCTCCGCCGCCGTCTCGATGGCGGCGCGGGCGACGCCGCTCTCGTCGAGCGCCTGCGGATCGCGGCCGACGATGTGGGAGACGGCCTCGCGGGAAGCCGTGAGATCGCCGGTGGCGAGGGCGTCGCGGACGCGGGCGACGTGCTGGTCGAGGCTCTTCTGGGCGATCAGCACGGCGGCGAGCACCGCGGAGAGGGCGAAGCCGGCCGGCGTCGGCAGCAGCCGCAGCACCGCCTCGAGGGCGAGGCCGACGCCGACCGCCACGCCGACGAGGACGACGAGGGCCACGACGCCGCGAAGCTTGCGGCCATTCTCGCTATGGCGGGGATCGTTCAGCCGGCGGTCGAGCGCGGCAATCAGGCGGCCGAACAGCACCACCGGGTGCGGCAGGCGGCGCCACAGCGCCGGCGGATCGCCGACGACGGCGTCGACGGCGAGCGCCGCCACCACGGCCGTCGCCGCCGCCGAAAGGCTCACGGGGCGGGGGTGGCGGCGCGCAGCGTCTCGCCCTCGCGCGCCATCATCGTCAGCCGGTCGAGGGCGCCCTGCAGGATGTAGGTGGCGGCGAGCTTGTCGACCAGTTCGGCGCGGCGGGCGCGAGAGCGGTCGGCCTCGATCAGCGTGCGGGTGACGGCGGCGGTCGACAGCCGCTCGTCCCAGTAGACCATCGGAAGCGGCGTGAGGGGGGTGAGGTTGCGCACGAAGGCGCGCGTCGACTGCACCCGCGGCCCCTCGCTGCCGTCCATGTTGAGGGGGAGGCCGATGACCAGGCCGCCGACGCCGTGGCGGGTGGCGAGCGCCAGCATCGTCTCGGCGTCCTTGCCGAACTTCGTCCGCTTGATCGTCTCCAGCGGCGAGGCGATGCGGCGGCCGACATCCGACAAGGCGAGGCCGATCGTCTTGGTGCCGAGGTCGATGCCGAACAGCCGCGCCCCCGGCGCGAGGCGGGCGGTGAGGTCGGCGAGGGAGAGCGTCGGATCATCGGCCATCGGCGGTGCGTAACACGGCGGGGAACCGGCGGCGAGGCGCGACAGGTGCGGGGCCGAGGTTGAGGGGCCCGGCTATGGGGCCCCGGTTGAGGTGCCCCGGTTGAGGCTTGGCGCCGTCTGCCTATACTGCCGCCGCTTCGCCGGCGCCGGCATCCCCTGCCGGGCGCGGTGGGTACACCCCTGTCGGCCGATGCCATCGGCCACCATCGACTTGCAATGAACCGGCTCTAAGTCACGCCGGTGCGTTTCGCGCCTCCGCCGTGGCCGGCTGCTTCCGGCCGCACCCCTGCCGGAGGCTCGCTCCACGAGGAGATTGCCCATGAAGATCACCTGGTTCGGCCATTCCGCCTTCCGCGTCGAGATCGCCGATGCGGTGGTGCTGATCGATCCGTTCCTGACCGGCAACCCGGCCTTCGAGGGCTCGGTGGAGGCGGCCTCGGAGGGTTGCACCCACGTCGTGCTGACCCACGGCCACGACGACCACGTCGGCGATTCGCTGGCGATCCTGCAGGCGACCGGCGCCGAGCTCGTCGCCAACTTCGAGATCTGCATGTGGCTGGCGAGCCAGGGGGTGGAGAAGTTCAACCCCGGCAACACCGGCGGCACGGTGCCATGCGGGTCCTTCTCCGTCACCTTCACGCCGGCTTTGCACTCGTCGGGAACGGTGCGCGAGGGCCGCTCGATCTATCTCGGCAACCCGCTCGGCGTGGTGCTGAAGGCGCAGGGCGAGCCGACGCTGCTTCACATGGGCGACACCGACGTGTTCAGCGACATGAAGCTGATCGACGACCTACACCGCCCCGACATCGGCATCGTGCCGATCGGCGACCGCTTCACCATGGGCGCCCACACCGCCGCCTACGCCTGCCAGCGCTTCTTCTCGTTCAAGGCGGTCATCCCCTGCCACTACGGCTCGTTCCCGATCATCGCCCCGGACGCCGAGGCCTTCGTCAACGAGATGTCGATGAACTCCCGCGCCCTCGTCGTCGTGCCGGAGCGCGGCGTGCCGTTCGATCCGCTGGCCGGGCGGGAAAACAACGGCCACGGTGCCTGATCGGCGCGGCGTCATCGGCGCGTTGTGATCGGCGCGCGGCGGGTGCTATAGCCGGGCGCCCGCCGCGCCGCCGCGCGCGAGATTGCCCGGAGACCCTTCGCCCATGTCGGTCGATGCCGCCACCGTCACCAAGGTCGCCCACCTCGCCCGCATCGCGGTGACGCAGGAGGAGGCGAACCGGCTCACGGGCGAGCTCAACGCCATCCTCGGCTTCGTCGAGGAGCTTTCCGCCATCGACGTCGAGGGCGTCGAGCCGATGACCTCGGTCGTGGCGATGACGCTGCGCACCCGCCCCGACGTCGTCACCGACGGCGAGAACGCCAAGGCGGTGCTGGCGAACGCGCCGGCGAGCGAGGACGGCTATTTCCTCGTTCCCAAAGTGGTCGAGTGAGGGCGCGCCGATGACTGGATTGACCGCCCTTTCGATCGCCGACGCCCACGCCGGGCTCGTCCGCCGCGAGTTCACCGCCCGCGAGCTGGCCGAGGCCTACCTGTCGGAAATGGAGGCCGCCCGCGGGCTCAACGCCTATGTGCTGGAGACGCCCGAGCACGCGCGCGCCCAGGCGGCGGAGGCCGACGTGCGGCTGTCGCGCGGAGAGGCGGGGCCGCTCGAGGGCATCCCGATCGGCGTCAAGGACCTGTTCTGCACCGACGGCGTGCGCACCACGGCGTGCTCGCGCATCCTCGGCTCCTTCGTGCCGCCCTACGAATCGACGGTGACGGAGAACCTCTGGAAGGCCGGCGCGGTGCTGCTCGGCAAGCTCAACTGCGACGAGTTCGCGATGGGCTCGTCGAACGAGACCTCCGCCTTCGGCCCGGTGATCAATCCGTGGCGCCGCACCGACGACGAGACGCCGCTGGTGCCGGGCGGCTCGTCGGGTGGTTCCGCCGCCGCCGTCGCCGCCAGCCTCTGTGCCGCCGCCACCGCCACCGACACCGGCGGTTCGATCCGCCAGCCGGCGGCGCTGACCGGCACGGTCGGCATCAAGCCGACCTACGGACGCTGCTCGCGCTGGGGCATCGTCGCCTTCGCCTCCTCGCTCGACCAGGCCGGCCCGATCGCCCGCGACGTCCGCGACGCCGCCGTGATGCTTGGCGCGATGGCCGGCTTCGACCCGAAGGACTCCACTTGCGTCGACGCACCGGTGCCGGACTACGCGGCCGCGGTGGGCGCGAGCGTCAAGGGCCTGCGCATCGGCATCCCCCGGGAATACCGCGTCGAGGGCATGCCGGCGGAGGTCGAGGCCCTATGGGAGCGCGGCAAGGCGTGGCTGGTCGATGCCGGCTGCGAGCTCGTCGACATCTCGCTGCCGCACACCCGCACGGCGCTGCCGGCCTACTACATCGTTGCCCCGGCCGAGGCCTCCTCGAACCTCGCCCGCTACGACGGCGTCCGCTACGGCCTGCGCGTCGGCGCCGACGACATCGTCGGGCTCTACGAGAAGACGCGCGCCGCAGGCTTCGGCGCCGAGGTGCGCCGCCGCATCCTGATCGGCACCTACGTGCTGTCGGCCGGCTACTACGACGCCTACTATTCCCGCGCCCAGAAGGTGCGGACGCTCATCAAGCGCGACTTCGACCAGGTCTTCGACGGCGTCGTCGACGCGGTGCTGACGCCGACGACGCCGTCGCCGGCCTTCCCGGTCGGCTCGAAGGCGAACGCCTCGCCGGTGGAGATGTACCTGCAGGACGTCTTCACCGTGACGGTGAACATGGCCGGCCTGCCGGGCATCTCGGTGCCGGCCGGCCTGTCCGGCGACGGCCTGCCGCTCGGCCTGCAGCTGATCGGCCGCCCCTTCGACGAGACGACGTTGTTCTCGCTCGCCGGCGCGGTGGAGAAGGCCGCGGGCCGGTTCACGCCGAAGGCCTGGTGGCGGTGAGGGGCTAGGCTCGATCCGTCTTTGGCGGATTGAGGGCCGGCATCGAGAGGCTATCGGAGCGGTCAGTCGCCGCACGCGTCTCGGGCGACAACTCGTATTGCTCCAACTCCACCTCGCCGCGCAGCCCTGCGGCGAATTCGTGGAACGCCTCTTCGATCGCTCGTCCGAGCGGTGTCCGTTTCTCAGCCATGGCGGCTCCTACCGCGCCTCGGCGGCAAAAGTTCGTCAAACCTCGCCCAACCCCAGGCGTTCCGCCACCTCGTCGGCGGCGACGCTGGCGGCCAGCCGGCCCTCGCGGACGTCGGCCTCGAGCTCCGGCAGCCGCGCCGCCAGCGCGGGGTTGTCGCGCAGGCCGGCCTCGAAGCGCTCGCGGATCATCGCCCACATCCAGGCGACCTGCTGGCGCGCCCGCGTCTCGGCGAGGCGGCCGGAGGCGGCCATCCGCTCGCGGTGCAGTAGCACCTGGCCCCAGAAGTCCTCCAGCCCCTCGCCGGTGAGGCCGGAGACGGTGACGACGGCCGGCGTCCAGACGGGATCGTGGCGGCCGAGGATCTGCAGGGCGGCGCGCAACTCGGCGGCGGCGAGGCCGGCCCGCGCCCGGTTCTCGCCGTCGGCCTTGTTGACGGCGAGCACGTCGGCGATCTCGATGACGCCCTTCTTGATGCCCTGCAGCTCGTCGCCGGCGCCGGGCAGCAACAGCACGGCGAAGGTATCGACCATCTCCGCCACCGCCGTCTCGGACTGGCCGGTGCCGACCGTCTCGACGATGACGACGTCGAAGCCGGCCGCCTCGCAGAGCAGCATCGCCTCGCGGGTGCGCGCCGCCACGCCGCCGAGGCTGCCGCCGGAGGGGGAGGGGCGGACGTAGGCGGCGCGGTCGAGCGACAGGCGGGCCATGCGCGTCTTGTCGCCGAGGATCGAGCCGCCGGTGCGCGACGACGACGGATCGATGGCGAGCACCGCGACCCGGTGGCCGCGGCCGGTGAGCATCGTGCCGAGGGCGTCGAGGGTCGTCGACTTGCCGACGCCGGGCGGGCCGGTGAGGCCGAGCCGCACCGCGCCGCCGGTCGCCGGCAGCACCGCCTGCAGGAGCGCGCGGGCGGTGCGGCGGTGCTCGGCCTTGCGCGATTCGACCAGCGTGATGGCACGCGCCAGCACGGCGCGCTCGCCGCGGCGGAGGGCCTCGGCGATGGCGGCGACGTCGCCGGGGGCGGGCAGGGGCATCGCGGCTCCATATTGCGGCGGAGGCGAAGGGGCGGTAGCACGGGGCGATGCAGCTGTCAGCCGGGACGGCGCGCATCGCGCTGCCGGTGCCGGCGGCGCGGTCGAGAGTGGCGGCGAGGCGAGGCGATGGGAAGCGTTCCCCCGGTGCAGAACGAACGGCGGGGGCTGGTCGGGTGGCTCACGAACGCGGTGCGGCCGAAGGTGGCGACGACGTCGCGCAAGCTGCGCAACGGCGGCCCGAAGCCCCTGATCGACCCCGCGGGCCGCTTCGTCGTCTACTGGTCGCCGAAGTCGGCCTGCACGACGACGCTGATCTGGTTCCTGCACGTCTCCGGCGTCGCCGAGGAGGCGCGTGCCCACAGCTCCTGGCCCCACCGCTACCGGCTCGAGGTCTACAACCGCTCCGAGGCCTTCCACCGGGCGCTCGCCGCCGGGTTCACCGGCATGCGGCGCATCCGCGTCATCCGCGATCCCTATGACCGCGCCGTCTCCTCGTTCCGCCACGCGGTCGGCACCGGCTATGCCGACGAAGGCGTCGCGGCTTTCCTCGGGCGCGAGCTCGCGCCGAAGGCGAAGTTCTCGTTCCGCGAGTTCCTCGACTATCTCGAGAGCGAGGACATCACCACCACCAACACCCACCACCGCCAGCAGATGCAGCCGATCGAGCGGCGCTTCCCGTCGACCGACGTCATCAACATCACCCGCCAGGACCTGTTCACCGAGCTGAACCGGCTGGAGGGCGAGATGGGCCTGGCGCCGACCGACTTCTCCGCCCTCGACTGGCTGCACCGCACCGAGGCGCCGCGCAAGCCCTTGGTCGCCGCCTCGGACGAGCCGGCCTACGAGCAGCGGATGTCGGTGGATGCGGCGCGGGGGCGCGTGTTCTGGCCCCCGACCGAGACGCTCCTCACCGCGGAGGCGCGGGCTAGGCTTGCGAAGATCTACCGGGCCGACCTCGAGGCCTACCGCGACCACATCTGAGCATCGCCAGCCTCACTCGTCGACGCCGCCGTCGGCGTCCACCACCTCGAGCTCGCGCGGGCGGAAGAACGCCACGATGCGCCCGCCGCGCGGGGCGATCTCCGACCACTTCTTCTCGGGAAAGTCGATGACGGCCAGCGCCGCCGTCGGATAGTCGGCGGCGATCGCCTCGATCATCACCGGGTTGCCGGCCCCGACGAGATCGACCGCGACCTCCTGCATCGCCGGATTGTGGCCGATGACGAGGAGTTGGCGGGCGGTGGCGCCATAGGCGCGGATGACGTCGAGATAGTCGCCGCGGCCGCTCTCGTAGAGATCGCGCGTCATGCGGATGTCGAGGTCGTTGTCGAAATGCGACATCAGGCCCGACAGGGTCTCGCGTGTGCGGCGGGCGGTCGAGCAGACGATGCGGTCCGGCAGCAACGCGTGGGCGGCCATGTGGCGGCCCATCAGCGGCGCGGCGTGGCGGCCGCGGGCGTTGAGCGGCCGGTCGAAGTCCTTCACCCCGGCCGCGTCCCACGACGACTTGGCGTGGCGCAGAAGCATCAGCCGCGGCATGCGCGCCCTCCCCCCAAAGCGAATGTCGGCCGGAATCGCCTCTTCCGACGCACGGTCGCAGCCGGCGCCCGCGCTGTCCAGTCTGCGGCGCCGGCGGCACGCACGTGCGCGGTCATCGCAGCTTCACCGGCGAGCCGGGCAGCTCGATGTCGGTGCCGGCGATGCGCACCGAGGCGGTGGCCGGCAGGAACGGGCGGCCCGCGGCGAGCAGCAGACGGCGCACCGGAACGTCGAAGCCGGCGACGCCGGAGCGGCTCCGCCCGCTCGCCTTCAGCCACGGCCGGAAGCGGTCGGCCTGGACGCGGGTGACGAGGCGGCCACCGGCGTGGACCTCGAGCTCGAGGATCGCCTCGACGTCGCGATGCACGGCATAGCCGACGAGGCGGCCGCCTGGCGCGAGCCGCACCCGGCCGCGGTAGCCCGCCGTCTCGGCGAGGCCGGCGAGCCGGCGGGCGCGCAGCTTGTCGTAGCGGTTGCGCAGGCGCCGGTAGATCGCGTGGTCGACGGCGACGAAGCGGCGGACCTGCTTGCGGAACTCCGGATCGCCCGCCTTCTCGCGCAGGCCGGGCGCGTAGGTGCCCTCGTTCTCGCGCACCGCCGCGAGCGGGCGGCCGAGCTTCGCCGACAGCGCCCGCAGGTCCTCCTCGAAGGTGTCGGTGAAGCCGACGAAGCCGAACTCGGCCGGGTCGACGCCGCGGAAGAGGTTGGAGACGTGGCGGCTGAAGCGCGTCGTCGCGATGAACGCCTCGAGCTCGAGCTCGGCGCCGTAGCGCTCGACATAGTGGTTGTACTCGGAGATCAGCCGGTCGATCGGATCGCGCAGGAAGGTGACGAAGGAGTCCGGGTGGAAGGCGTCCCAGTACTTGTCGGCCTGGAAGTGGCCGATCAGGAGTAGCCCGCGGCGGTCGCCGAAGTGGCGGCGCAGGCGCGCGCCGTCACCCTGCAGGCTGTCATTCTGCAGGCCGTCACTCCGCAGGCCGTGGCCGGCGAGGGCGTCGCGTAGGGCCGGGGTCGTCTGCTTCTCGTCGACGCCGTAGTCGAACAGCACGCGTCGGTCGCGGCAGGCGCCGACGAGGGCGGTGCGCACGGCGCTGCCGCCGGTCTTCGGGACGTGCAGGAAGACGATGTCGCGTGGCATCGAGGGTTCGCGTGGCATCGCGCGTCCGCCCGCCGCGCTCAGCGGTCGGAGCGCCCCCCGTCGCGGCCGGCGATGAAGGCGAGGCGCTCGAGCACGTGCACGTCCTGCTCGTTCTTGATCAGCGCGCCGGCGAGCGGCGGGATGAGCTTGCGCGGATCGCGCGCCCTCAGCGTCTCCGGCGAGACGTCGTCGGCGACGAGCAGGCGCAGCCAGTCGAGGAACTCCGAGGTCGAGGGTTTCTTCTTCAGGCCCGGCACCTCGCGCAGATCGTAGAAGACGGCGAGTGCCTCCGACAGGAGCCGCTTCTTCAGGCCGGGGAAGTGTACGTCGACGATCGCCTGCATCGTCTCCGGATCGGGGAAGCGGATGTAGTGGAAGAAGCAGCGGCGCAGGAAGGCGTCCGGCAGCTCCTTCTCGTTGTTGGAGGTGATGAAGACGACCGGCCGGACCGCCGCCCGCACCGTCGCGCCGGTCTCGTAGACGTGGAACTCCATGCGGTCGAGTTCCTGCAGGAGGTCGTTCGGGAACTCGATGTCGGCCTTGTCGATCTCGTCGATGAGGAGCACCGGCCGCACCGGCGCCTCGAACGCCTCCCACAGCTTGCCCTTGCGGATGTAGTTGGCGATGTCGGAGACGCGCGGGTCGCCGAGCTGGCCGTCGCGCAGGCGCGCCACCGCGTCGTATTCGTAGAGGCCCTGCTGGGCGCGAGTGGTCGACTTGACGTGCCACTCGATCAGCGGCGCCCCGAGGGCCGCCGCCACCTCGCGGGCGAGCACCGTCTTGCCGGTGCCGGGCTCGCCCTTCACCAGCAGCGGCCGTTCCAGCGTGATCGCGGCGTTGACGGCGACCCTGAGGTCGTCGGTGGCGACATAGGCGCGCGAGCCGGTGAAACGCATGGCGGTCGACCTCACGGGTGCGGCGGTGCGGCGCCGCGGACGGGCGGGCAACCGCTGCCCGCGGCTCTTAGCGCGGTTTTCCGCGCCGCTTCAAGGCGGGCCGCTCCCGACCGTCGTCCCAACAGTCGTCGTGCGCGAGGCCGTTGTCCCGGCCGGGGCGCATCGCTATAAGGGCGGCGCCACGAGGCGGAGTCGAGGAGCACCATGGCGGTTGACATCGACGAGGACTACCGTCCTTCCGACCATGAAGCTTTCATGAACGAGCGCCAACGGGAGTATTTCCGCAAGAAGCTGCTCGCATGGAAAGACGAAATCCTTCGGGAGAGCCGTGAAACGCTCAACCATTTGCAGGAAGAGAGCCAGAACCACCCCGATCTTGCAGACCGCGCGTCGTCGGAGACCGACCGTGCGATCGAACTTCGGGCGAGAGACCGCCAGCGCAAGCTGATCTCCAAGATCGACGCGGCGCTGAAGCGGCTGGAAGACGGAAGCTACGGCTACTGCGAGGAGACAGGTGACCCGATCTCCTTGAAGCGGCTGGACGCGCGGCCGATCGCGACCCTGTCGATCGAGGCGCAGGAGCGCCACGAGCGGCGCGAGCGCGTCTACCGCGACGACTAGGTCCGGACGTCACGGCCGGGATCGGCCGCGACGTTCGAGCGGCGGGATACCGGCGCCGTGCGTTCGGCGCCCGGGGCGGCCGTGACCCGAACGGGGACCGGCCTCGACGCGGGCCGGCCGCCGGGGGAGACTGTCGCGGCGCGCGACCTGCCGCGCTCGAACGCGTGTCGCCGGATGGACGCCGGCGACCACCCGGGATGGCCGCCGTGAGCCAGCGACCGCCGGCGGCCTGGCCGCCGTGCTCCCCCACCGAGGCCGTGCGGACGCCGGCCGGTGCGATCGCCCGCGCAATGATGGTCCGCGCGTGGCTGGTCCGCGCGGCGATGGTCGTCGTCGTGCTCGCGTGTGCGGTCGCTGCCACCGTCGGCACCGGGCTTGCGGCACCGCCCATTGCACGGTCGGATGGCGGCGGCACGCCGGCGGACGGGGCGGCCGTCGCGGCCCTCGGCGCGGCGCTCTTCGTCGATCCGAGACTGTCGCCGGACGGCCGCTTCTCCTGCGCCTCCTGCCATCGCCCCGAGGCCGCCTTCGCCGAGCCGGGGGTGGCCCGCCAGCGCGGCCGCGACGGCCTGCCGCTCGCCACCAACGCACCGAGCCTCGTCGGGCTCTCGCGCCGTGGCCCCTACCGCCACGACGGCGCCGCCCCGACGCTCGCCGCACAGGTGGCGGTGCCGCTGCTCGCCGCAAACGAGATGGCCAACCCCTCGCTGTCGGCGGTCGCCGCGCGGCTTTCGGCGGACCCGGCGACCGTCGACGGCTTCGAGGCGGCGTTCGGCGGCGGACCGACGGGCGAGCGCGTCGTCGCTGCCCTCGCCAGCTACCTGAGGACCCTCGCGCCCGCGCCGTCGCCCTACGACCGCTTCCGGGCGGGGGAGGCGACGGCCCTGTCGCCCGCCGCGCGGCGCGGCCTCGCGCTCTTTCGCGGCAGCGCCGGCTGCGCCGCCTGCCACCTCCTCGACGGGAGCTTCCGCGACGGCCGCTTCCACGACACCGGCATCGCGGCGCGCCGGGCCCGGCGGCCGTTCCCCGACGGCGTGCGCCCGTCGGAAGGACGCATCGCCGTCACCGGCGAGCCGGCCGACCGCTACCGGGTCCGCACGCCCGGCCTCGGCACGGCGGCGCTGACCCCGCCCTACATGCACGACGGGTCGATCCGCACCCTCGACGGGGTGGTGCGCTACTACGCCGCCGGCGGGTCCGCCCACGCCGGCCTGTCGCCGCTGATCCGCCCGTTCGCCGTCGAGGACGGCGACGTCGCCGACCTCGTCGCCTTCCTGCAGGGGCTATCGGGCGACGTCCCCGGCGACACGGGACGCCGGCCGGTCAGCGCCGCTCCGGCCGAATGACGCCGTCGGCGGGTTTTGCCTGCGGGTCCGGATCGAGGCGCGGCACCGGCGCCTCGCGCACCGAAGGTCGCGGCGCGGCGGCCGGATCGCCCGCCGGTGCCGACGGCCGCACCGGCCTGACGTCGAGCGAGGCGGCCGGGCGCGGTCGCGGCTCGCCGAGGGACGCCTCCGGCGCCGGTCGCGGCAGGGGAGCGGCCGGGCGCTCCGGCGAGAGCCGCAGCGGCGCCGGCTCGGGCGGCGCGGCGACCGGCTCCACCGTCTTGACAGGTACGGCGACGACCGGCGGCGGCGGGGCAGGGGGCGTCGGTACGGGCTGCGGCGCGGCGGGGGCCGGCGCGGCGGCGGGCGGCTCGGCTGGCGCCTGTAGTGCTGGGGTGCGCGGCGGTGGCTCCGGCGTGGCGGCCGGTGGGCGCGGGGCCGCACCGGTGGCCGGCCGCGCCGGCGCCCGGGTGATCGCCGTCTCGACGACGACGTCGCTCGGCCCGCCGATCAGGAGGAGGTGCTCGACGCCGTCGCGCCGCACCAGCACCAGCCGACGCGTGTCGTCGACGTTGATCGCCTCG
>CALRZT010000124.1:0-12191 GCA_943372725.1 Pseudoxanthobacter soli DSM 19599 | reverse complement strand
GTCGCGCGGCGTGCCGTTCACCGCCATCGTCTGCTCCAACGACCGCCTGGCGATCGGCGCCATCGCGGCGCTGCGGCGTCGTGGGCTCTCCTGTCCCGACGACATCTCGGTGACGGGCTACAACGACATGCCGATGGTCGACCGGCTCTTCCCGGCGCTGACGACCATCCGCGTGCAGCAGTACGATGCCGGCCACGAGGCGGCCGACATCCTGCTCGAGACGATCGAAACCCCGCCCGAGCGGCGGCGGCGGCGGCACGTCGTGCTGCCAGTCGATCTCGTGGTGCGCGAATCGACCGCCGCCCCCTCGAAGACCCGTGGCCGGGCGCGGCGCGCCCGCAGCGCGGCGCGGGCTGCCGTGTCTGATACCGCAGTGGTTCCGGCGGCCGAGTAGGCCGGACGATCACCCCGGCCCGCGGCCGTCGACGTCGGCGCGCGGGTCCCGCTCGATCTTCGCCGCGAACGGCTCGAAGGCGCGGTCCGACAAAGCGGCCGGCAACAGTCGCGACAACCGCGCCCCGAGCGCCAGCAGGAACGGGAACGCGACGACGGCGCGCTTGCCGGCGATGCCGCGGGCGATGATCCGGGCCGCCTTCTCGACCGGCATCTCGAACGGCTTCGAGCCGCGGTGGCGCGCCGACATCGGCGAGGTCACGAAGCCCGGACACACCACCGTCACCGAAACTCCCGACGGCCGCAGCCAGCCGCGGATCGCCTCGCCGTAGGCGATCAGCGCCGCCTTCGTCGCCGAGTAGGTCGGCATCGCAGGATACCCGCGGAGCCCTGCCACCGAGGCGACGATGACGATCTGGCCGCGCCTTCGGGCGCGCATCGCTTCGACGAGGCCTGAGACAGTGTCGATGGCGCCGATGAGATTGACCTCGACGAGCCGGCGGACATCGTCGTCGGTCTCGCGCGACTTTTTCGGCCCGAGGCCGGCCGACACGCCGGCATTGGCGATCAGAACATCGACTTCGCCCGCCGCATCCACCACGGCGAGCCACGCATGCAGGGCTGTGCGGTCGCGCACGTCGATGAGGGCGGTCTCGACGAGGGCCCCCTGGCTCCGGCAGGCCGCCGCGACGTCCTCGAGCCGGGCCGCCTCGCGCCCGGCAAGCGCCAGTCGCACGCCGGGACCGGCGAGTTCGGCGGCGAGCGCCGCGCCGATGCCGCTGGAGGCGCCGGTCAGGGCAATCGTGCGCAACGGCCGTCCGCTCGACAGGTCGGCGGCACCGCTGGCGATGCTCACCCGCGGTCCTTCATGATGCGGGCCTTGTCGCGGTTCCACGTCCGCTCCTTGTCGGCCTCGCGCTTGTCGTGCAGCTTCTTGCCCTTGGCGAGCCCGAGTTCGACCTTCGCCCGCCCCTTCTCGTTGAAGTAGAGCTTCAGCGGCACGACGGTCATGCCTTCGCGCTGCACGGCGCCGGCGAGCTTGCTGACCTGCTTGCGGTGTACCAGCAACTTCCGCGGTCGCCGCGTCTCGTGGTTGAACTGGTTCGCCTGCAGGTATTCCGGGATGTAAGCGTTGTAGAGGAACAGCTCGCCGCGGTGCTCGGCCGCATAGGCGTCGGCGATGGTGCTCTTGCCGGCGCGCAGCGACTTCACCTCGGTGCCGGTCAGCATGATGCCGGCCTCGAGGGTGTCGAGGATTTCGTAGTTGAACCGCGCCTTGCGATTGTCGGCGACGACCTTGATCGGGCCGGTCGGCCCGCGGGGTGCATTCATCGCCGGTCCATCCTCACTGTAGTCCGGCGTGCTGCATCGCCGCGCGGACCTCGCCCTCGGCGGCCGCGGTCAGCGGCAGCATCGGCAGGCGCAGTTCGTTCTTTACCTTGCCCAACACCGACAGGCCGTACTTGGCTCCCGCCGGGCTCGGCTCCAGGAACATCGCCCGGTGCAGCGGCGTCAGCTTGTCGTTGAGCTCGAGCGCCGCCGCGTAGTTGCCCTGCAGGCAGGCCGACTGGAAGCGCGAGCACAGCCCCGGCGCGACGTTCGACGACACCGAGATGCAGCCGTGGCCGCCGTGCGCCATGTAGCCGAGCGCCGTGCCGTCCTCGCCGGAGAGCTGGATGAAGTCCGGCCCCATGGCGTGGCGCTGCAGGCTGACGCGGTCGATCTTGGCGGTGGCGTCCTTGACGCCCTTGATGTTGCGCCCGTCCTCGTAGAGCCGGGCCATCGTCTCGACGCTCATGTCAACGATCGATCGCGGCGGGATGTTGTAGATGATGATCGGGATGCCGATGGCGGCGTCGATCGCCATGTAATGGCGATACATGCCCTCCTGGCTCGGCTTGTTGTAGTAGGGCGTGACGACCAGCACGCCCTGCGCCCCCGCCGCCTCGGCGTGGCGGGCGAGGTCGATCGCCTCGGCGGTGTTGTTGGAGCCGGCGCCGGCGATCACCGGCACGCGCCCGTTCGCCGCCTCGATGCACAGCGTCACGACGCGCTTGTGCTCGTCGTGGCTGAGCGTCGGCGATTCGCCGGTGGTGCCGACCGGCACGAGCCCGTGCGTTCCCTCGGCGATCTGCCACTCGACGAAGTCCGAGAACGCCTTCTCGTCCACCTTGCCGTCCCGCATGGGCGTGACGAGCGCGGTGATCGAACCCTTGAACATGGCGTTTCTCCCGAGGAGCGTTCGTGCCGGCGCCCTTGGCCGGAAGCGGCGCGACAATAGTCGGCGCGCCTCCCGGCTTCAAGGACGGGTGCTGAGGTCGCGACCGAGTTCCCCGCCCACGCGGCCGGGTCCACTCCGGCGGGCGCCGACCGAACTGTGACACACGCCACAGCGCAGGGCGCGTCGACCCTCGATTGTAGCGACACGCCGCCATCGGATCGGTGGCACGTGCCGAGTTGGGAGACCTTCATGAAGACGTCCATTGCCGCCTTGATCGTCGCCGCGATCGCCTCGCCGCTGACGTCCTATTCCTCCGCCGCCGAGATGCTCGGCCAAGGGGGCAAGCCGGCGGCTTTCGAATCCGCGCCGACCGCCAAGGGCGAGAGGAACTTCTTCAAGACCGTCGTCCTCGAGTGTGGCGGGCCGAATTGCGTCGGGACCTTCAAGGGCAAGGCCGGGCGTCTCACCACGGTCACGGAGATTCAGTGCGCCGCCCAGTCGACTGGCCAGGCCCAGGGCGGCCAGGTGTCCATCGAGGCGGTGTTCCTGGAACTCCTGCCGATCGCTTCGCGGTCGACCGACGGCGCGGCCGAGCTCGCCATCGTCAAGACGCCGACGAACTTCGTCGTTGAGGGAGCCAAGTCGGCTGTTGTCAGCTTCTTCTTCTTCGGCACCCCCAACCTCGTCACATGCATCGTCAAGGGCACGTCGAAGCCGTTGTGAGGCGCCGCAGGCCACCGCCGGAAAGAGCGACGTGGTTCACGTTCGCGTTGCCCTCCAGTTTCGTCCCGCTTCCTCGTTGCGAGCCCCTTGCTGCGCCGGCTACTCATGCAGCGCGGGGTTGAAACGAGACAGAAACTGGGGCTGGAAACATGAAGAGTGCAACGGCATTGGCCGCGCTGGTCGCGACGGCGTTCGGCTGCGGCGTGGCGTCGGCGGCCACGGAAGTGCCCGTCTTCGACGGCGTCGCCAAGCTGACGGCGTTGAACGACGTCTGCCTCGACGACGGCTGGGCGGTCGGAGCGGAGTTCCGCCTGATCTTCCGGTCCGCCGTGCGTCCGAGCAACAACCGGGGCGGCGGCCTGCAACTGATGGAACAGCGCTTCGGCTACACCTTCCTGATGCCGGACGGCAAAGCGCTCCCGGGCGGCAACCGCAAGGGCACCTTCACCGCCACGGGCTTTTCGAGCCAGGTCGGCGCCTTCCCGTTCCCATCGAAGTTCAACCTGGTGATCACGCCGGAGAAGATCCGTGCCGACACGCCGGTCGTGACCATCAACGGCACGCTCGACAATTTCGGCGGCACCGAAGGCTGCACCGCGACGATCTTCGCGGTGGCGACCCCGAGGCTCTGAGCCTCGGCCCAGGCGGTGGCGGCGGTGGCAGGCTCTGGCCCGCCGCCGCGTTGCCGGTAGGTCCGGCCCCTTCGCGATTGCTGGCAAGGAAAGAGTCGCGACCTCTCGCGTCGCCATGGGGCCCGGCGACGGAAACGCTTTGTTCACCCTGACATGGTCACAATTGCGCGGTTCGCCTGTCCTTCCAGCGCGCGGACCGCCCGTCCGGTCGCACTCGGTGGCCTGTCGCGCTATACTCCAGCGTGGGACGGGCTGAACTGGAGTGGGAACGCGGTCGGCATCGCCGGTACGCGCTAACGACGAGAGTTGTGATGCGAGCCTCGATGCGACGCCTGCGCCTTCCCGTTTCGACGATCGCCGCTCTGGCGGCGGCGAGCACCGTCTGGTCGCCCGTCTTCGCCGAGACATCGGCGCTGGTGCCGCTGCCGAAGTCGCGGCCGTTCCAGGCCGCTACCGGTGCGGCGCCGGTCGATCTGGCCACCGCCTACGCTCCCGCGACCACCGAAGTCGATGCGCTGATGGCGCCGGCGACGCCCGTTGCCCCGGGCACCGGGACCGGCTGGTCGATGCCGACGGACGTCGCCGCCGGCGACCTCAAGGCGGCGATCAAGGCGGCGGACGCCGGTGACGGCCGCCGCGCCTATGCGATCCGCAACGGCCTGTCGAACGGCACCGACCGCCGCATCGTCGACTGGCTGCTGATCCGCTCCGACAGCCCGTTCATGAACTCGAACGCGATCACGGCGTTCGCCCGCGAGGCGCCGGGCTGGCCGAGCCCGGAGACGATGCGCGCCCGCTCCGAATCGGCGCTTTTGCGCGAGAATCCGCCGGCCGGCACCGTCGTCGCGCTGTTCCGCTCGTCGCCGCCGGTCTCGATCGACGGCGCCCGCGTCTATGCGCGTGCCCTCGTCGCCTCCGGCAATCGCGCCGCCGCCGCCGAAGTGATCCGCCGCGCCTGGCTGACCGAGAAGATGTCGGACGCCCAGCAGGACGCGACGCTGAAGGAGTTCGGCAACCTCCTCACCCAGGCCGACCATCGCCGCCGCGCCGAGATGCTGCTGTTTGACGACCGGTCGCGCCAGGCCGCCAAGCTGAAGCCGCTGCTGTCGGCCGGCGAGCGCGCCTATGTCGACGCCCACATCGCCACGAACCAGAAGTCGAAGGGTGTCGCCGCGGCGCTGAACGCCGTTCCGTCGAACGTGCGGGGTCTGGCGAGCTACAAGTTCATCCAGGCCCAGCATCTGCGCCGGCAGGAGAAGTACGCCGAGGCGGCACAGGTGCTCCTGTCCGCCTCGCGTGACCCGGCCGTCCTGGTCGACCCGGACGCGTGGTGGATCGAGCGCCGACTCGTCTCGCGCGAGCTCCTCGACCAGGGCGATGCCGCCACCGCCTACAAGCTCGCGGCCACCCACTCGGCCACAGGCAACGTCCAGTTCATGGACGCCGAGTTCCATGCCGGCTGGTACGCCCTGCGCTTCCTGAAGGACCCGGCGCGCGCGATGGCGCACTTCAAGCGCCTCGACCAGGTCGCCAAGACCCCGATCTCCAGCGCCCGTGCCGAGTACTGGATGGGCCGCGCCGCCGAGGCGCAGGGCTCCGGCATGGCCTCGACCTACTACAAGCAGGCAGCCGCCTACGGCATGACCTATTACGGCCAGCTCGCCCGCCAGAAGCTCGGCGCCGCCTCGGCCGGGGTTGGCGGGCCGGCGAAGCCTTCGGGCGCCGATGCGGCGGCCTTCGAGGCGAACGACGTCGTCAAGGCGATCAAGCGCCTGATCGCCATCGGCGAGATGAACCGCGCCTGGCCGCTGTTCAAGTACCTCGCCGAGACCCTGCCGACGCCGGGCCAGGTGACGCTGCTCGCCCAGCTGGCCGAGAAGAACGGCTACCACCACTTCGCGCTGAACGTCGCCAAGGAGGCGCAGAACCGCGGGCTGCCGGTCGCCGGCCTTGCCTTCCCGACCGCGGGCATCCCCTCGGCCGCCCGTGTGCCGGGCGGCATCGAGCGCCCGCTGGTCTACGCCATCGCCCGCCAGGAGAGCACCTTCAACGCTGGCGCCGTGTCGCCGGTGGGTGCCCGCGGCCTGATGCAGATGATGCCGGCAACCGCGGCTGCGACGGCGAAGAAGTACGGTATCGCCTACGCGCCGGGGAAGATGAACGACGCCACCTACAACGCCACCCTCGGCGCCGCCCATCTCGACGAGCTCGTGCAGAAGTTCGACGGCTCCTACGTCAAGATCTTCGTCGCCTACAACGCCGGCCCCGGCCGCGTGAACCAGTGGGTGCAGCGCTACGGCGATCCGGCCGATCCGCGCGTCGACGTCGTCGACTGGGTCGAGCGCATCCCGTTCAGCGAGACGCGCAACTACGTCCAGCGCGTCATGGAGAACGTCACCGTCTATCGCGAGCGCCTCGGCACCGGCCGCCTCGCCGTCGAGCACGACCTGCGCGGCCGCCCGAACGGGTGAGGCTGAGCGGGTGCCCCTGCGGCACCCGCTCCGCTACCAACTGACGGACCGGCCTTACTCTCACCGTGAAGCTCCGGCAGTGCGGCGCGCGGCTTGCGCAGCCGCTCCGCTTGCGCCACACCGTGGCGCCGCCGCACGAGTGAACCGATGACCGAGACCACCCTCGCCTCCCCGCCCGCTGCCGACGTCGTCGCGGGGGCGGCGCCGAAGATCAGCTTCGTCAGCCTTGGCTGCCCGAAGGCGCTCGTCGATTCCGAGCGCATCCTGACGCAGCTCCGGGCCGAGGGTTACGAGATCACCAAGAGCCACACCGGGGCCGACGTCGTCGTCGTCAACACCTGCGGCTTCCTCGACAGTGCCAAGGCGGAATCCCTCGACGCCATCGGCTCGGCGCTGGCCGAGAACGGTCGCGTCATCGTCACCGGCTGCATGGGGGCGAAGCCGGAGGACATCACGTCCGCCCATCCCGGCGTGCTCGCCGTCACGGGCCCGCAGCAGTACGAGAGCGTCGTGGACGCGGTGCACCGCGCCGTCCCGCCGGCGCACGATCCCTTCCTCGACCTGGTGCCGCCCCAGGGCATCAAGCTGACGCCGCGCCACTACGCCTACCTGAAGATCTCCGAGGGCTGCTCCAACCGCTGCTCGTTCTGCATCATCCCGTCGCTGCGCGGCGACCTGAAGAGCCGGCCGATCGCCGACGTGCTGCGCGAGGCGGAGAAGCTCGTGAAGGCGGGGGTGAAGGAACTCCTCGTCATCAGCCAGGACACGTCGGCCTACGGCGTCGACATCCGTTACGCGACGAGCGTCTGGAAGGAGCGCGAGGTCCGCGCCAAGTTCCTCGACCTCGCCCGCGAACTCGGCGAGTTCGGCGTCTGGGTGCGCCTCCACTACGTCTACCCCTACCCGCACGTCGACGAGGTCATCCCGCTGATGGCCGAGGGCAAGGTGCTGCCCTACCTCGACATTCCCTTCCAGCACGCCGCTCCCTCGGTGCTGAAGGCGATGCGCCGGCCGGCGCACCAGGAAAAGACGCTCGCCCGCATCCGTCGCTGGCGCGAGATGGCGCCCGACCTCGCCATCCGCTCGACCTTCATCGTCGGCTTCCCCGGCGAGACCGAGGCCGACTTCGAGGAACTGCTGGGCTTCCTCGACGAAGCGTCGCTCGACCGCGTCGGCTGCTTCAAGTACGAGGCCGTTGCCGGCGCCACCGCCAACGCCCTGCCGGGCGCGGTGCCCGAGGAGGTGAAGGCCGAGCGCTGGCACCGCTTCATGGCGCGCCAGCAGGCCGTCAGCGCGCGCCGTCTGAAGGGCCGCGTCGGCCGGCGGGTCAAGGTGCTGGTCGACACATCGAACGGCCTCACCGCCACCGGCCGCGGCCCTTGGGACGCGCCGGAGATCGACGGCACCATCCGCCTCACGGGGCGGCGCCCGATCCGCGCCGGCGAGTTCGTCACCGCGAAGATCGATCGCGCGGACGCGTATGATCTGTATGGGACGGTGGTAGGCTGAGACCTCAGCGGCGCGCCAGCGCGGCGAGGTCGTTGTAGGTCAGCTGTCCGGACGCAATCGCGTCGACGAACCGCGTACAGATGGCAGGGCCGGCACTCTCAGCCTTCAATCCGGTGATGATCACCAAGAATTTCTTCTCCGAGGCGGAGAGCCCATTTGCCGAGGCGTCCTTCACGCACTCGTCGATCGCTGCCTTCCGATTCGCTTTGCTGGATGAGATCGCCACCCGATACTCGTCGAACTGATAGGCCGAGGCGAACTTCTGCTGACAGCCGCCCGTAACGAGGGCGAGGACCAACAGCGACGGAACCAGCAACGACGTCTTCACGGTGGGAGCCCCCCGGGCATTGGCAAATCGCCGAGGACGCTACTTCGCCAACAAAGGCGGGGTCAACTGCTGGTAGAACCGCCGGCTGTGCCGTTCCGCGGGCTGCCAGGGCATCAATGCCGCAGCAAGAGCTCCCCCAGCGTCAGCGCCACGACCTTCGTCGCCGCCTCGAGGTCGGAGAGCTCGAGGTGCTCGTCGGCGCCGTGGGCGTTGGCCTCCAGGATCGAGCGCGGGCCGGCACCGTAGAGCACGGTCGGAATGCCGGCGGCGGCGTAGTGGCGGGCGTCGGTGTAGAGCGGCACGCCCGTCGGATGGACGGGCACGCCGAGGATGGCGGCGGCGTTGCGGGTGAGCGGCTCGATGAGGCGCTCGACGCCCGGCAGCGGCTTCAACGGCTCCGCCAGCATGATCCGCCGGCACTCGACCTCGGCCCCCGTCGCCGGCGCAGCCGCCTCGATCAGCGCGATCAGCGCTGCCTCCACCGCCTCGCCGTTCTCCTCCGGGATCAGCCGCCGGTCGAGGCGCAGCGACACCCGGTCCGGCACGACATTGGTGTTGATGCCGCCGGAGATCAGTCCGACGGTGATCTGCGGCGAGCCGATGCCCTGCTCGGCGCTGACGATGCCGGCAAGCCGCTGCCGCTCGCCATAGAGCGCGGCGAGGATCGGCACCGTCGCCTCGAGCGCGTCGATGCCGGTGTGCGGCATCGCCGCGTGCGCCTGCCGGCCGCGCACGACGACCTCGAGGTGCAGGCAGCCGTTGTGGGCGACGGTGACGGCGTAGGAGAAGCCGGCCGAGAGCGCGAGGTCTGGCTTTGAGATCCCCTGCATCAGCAGCCACTGCGGTCCGACGAAGCCGCCCGCCTCCTCGTCATAGGTGAGGTGCAGCTCGATCGTGCCGGACAACGCTGCGCCCCGCTCCTCCGCCGCCATCAAGGCCTTGAGGGCGAAGGCGTAGGTGGCGAAGTCGGACTTCGAGACGGCGGCGCCACGGCCATAGAGGGCGCCGCCGCGGATGATCGCGCCATAGGGGTCGACGCTCCAGCCGTCGCCCGGCGGAACCACGTCGCCGTGGGCGTTGAGCGCGATGGTCGGCCCGCCACCGTCGCCGAAGCGGTGACGGACGACGAGATTGACGACGCTCTTCATGCCGTAGGGCCGGATGAAGGCCTCCGGCACCGGATGGCGCTCGACGGTGAAGCCGAGATCTTCCAGCAGGCTCGCCGCCGCCTCGCCGGCGTCCGCGCAGTCACCCGGCGGGTTGTCGGTCGGCAGCCGGACGATCTCCTGCAGGAACGCCACCTCCGCCTCGAACGACGCATCGATCGCGGCAAGGATCGTCTCGTCCAGGACGACGCTCGGCAACTCCTCGTGCGGGTGGGTCATCGGCGTTCCCTCTCCTTCTCGGCGAGCCCTTCCACCGCGCGCACAAGTGCTGCGACGGCGAGCCCGATATCCTCCGGCGAGGCGTATTCCGCCGGATTGTGACTGACGCCGCCGCGGCAGCGCACGAAGATCATGCCGATGTCCGTCAGCATCGCCATTGCCTGGCCGTCGTGGCCGGCACCCGACATCAGGCGGCGCGGCGGCAGGCCGAGCGCGGCGACGGCATCGGACAGGACATCGACGATCGCCGGCGTACACGGCGCGGTATCGCGGTCGTGGGTGATGGCGATGTCGAAGCCGACGCCGCGGCGACCGGCAATCTCTCTGCCCGCCGCCCGGATCGCCGCCATCGCGGCGCCGCGCGGCGCGTCGGACGAAGCCCGTACGTCGAGGCTGAGCTCGACGGCACCCGGCACGACGTTGACGGCGCCCGGCCGCACCGTCATCCGCCCGACGGTGGCGACGAGGTCGTCCGCGGCACCGACCCGGCCGATCGCTTCGACTGCCAGCACCAGCTCACTCGCCGCCGCCAGCGCGTCCTGCCGCAGCCCCATCGGCACGGTGCCGGCGTGCCCGGCCTCGCCGGTGACGGTGACGACGGCCCGCGTCGCCCCGGCGATCGCGGTGACGACGCCAAGCGGCAGGCCCTCGCGCTCCAGCACCGGCCCCTGCTCGATATGGACCTCGAGGTAGCCGACGGCGTCCTCCGGAGCGATGCAGGCAGCGGCGATCGCGCCGGTGTCGCCGCCATAGGCGGCGAGGGCATCGCGGACGCTGACGCCGGCGGCGTCGGTGCGGTCGAGATCGGCGGGGTCGAGGAAGCCGGCGACGGCGGAGGAGCCGAGCAGCGTCGTCGGAAAGCGCACCCCCTCCTCGTCGCCGAAGGCACAGACTTCCACGGCGAACGGCAGGGACACGCCGCTGCGGCGGAGCGTGTCGACAGCGACGATCGCCGCCACGACGCCAAGCGCGCCGTCATAGCGGCCGGCGTCGATGACGGTGTCGATGTGCGAGCCGAGGATCAGCGTCCGCGCCGTGCCGCTCCCGGCCTCCAGCCGGCCGCGCACGGTGGCGAGCGCGTCCTCGCGGACGGCGAGGCCCGAGGCGAGCATCCACGCGGCGACGAGATCGGCGGCGCGGCGGTGCTCCGGCGTCAGGTAGAGCCGCGTCAGCCGGTCCGGCTCCGCGCTGATCGCCGCGAGTTCCCTCAGCATGGCGTCCGCACGGGCGCCCAGGGCGACTGGGTCGAGCGGGATCACGGCTGCACCCGGTCCTCGAGGCGGAAGCGGAAGATGCGCTTGACCTGGGCGAGCGCCGTCGCTCGCTCGGTCTCCGGAGTGTTGCCGATGCGCGCTTCGAAGGCGGCGAGGATATCGTGCTTGGTCGCGCCCTTCACGGCGAGGATGAACGGATGGCCGAAGCGCCCCTTGTAGCGGTCGTTGAGATCGAGGAAGCGGGCGTGCTCCGCGGCGGTCAACCGGTCGAGGCCGGCGCCGGCCTGCTCGCGCTTCGAATCGTCGGCGATGGCGCCGGCAATCGCAGCGCGGCCGGCGAGATCCGGATGAGCATTGAGGAGGGCGAGTTGCACCTCGGCCCCGGCCGCGTCGACGGCAGCGGCGAAGGCGGCGATCATCGCCTCGCGGCCGGCGAAGGGGCGCATGGCGGCCACCCGCTCGGCCACCCACGGCGAGTGCTCGGCGACGTCGCCGAAGCGCGCGACAAACGTTGCGGCGTCCAGCGCGTTGACGGCAGCGATCACAAGCGGGCCGTCGGCCACGGGTGTCTCTGAGGGGGAAGGGTCGGCCAAAACTCGGTTCCGTCGATCGGGCTGCGGCCGGACCTTACTGCGCCGCGATCCACGCGCCCAGTTCCTGCCGCTCGGCCGGCGTCATGCCGGTCTCGTTGCCGAGGGGCATGGCGTTCGACTGCACGGCCTGGGCGTTCACCGCCTGGGCGTAGCGCCGGAGATCGGCGACGTCGTCCAATACCACGCCCTTCGGCGGCTCCGTAAAGCCCTCGTGCGTCGGATGGGCGGCGTGGCAGACGGTGCAGTGCTTGCCGACGATCGCCATCGCCTGCTGGTCGCTGACGGCGGCACCGTCGGTGGCGGGGCTGCGCGGCGCCGTCACCACGACGAGGGCGACGAGCGCCACGACCGCGACCGGCAGCACCCAGGCGATCTTCGCGAAGTGATCGCCGGCCTCGTGGCGGTTGATGAAGTGGCGGATCGAACCGCCAGCGACGACGACGAGGGCGACGACCAGCCAGGCGTGCGGGTGGCCGGTCAGCAGCGGATAATGGTTCGACACCATCATCAGCAGCACCGGCAGCGTCAGGTAGTTGTTGTGCAGCGAGCGCTGCTTGCCGGTCTGGCCGAGGGCGGGGTCGGGCGCATCGCCCGCGATCAGCGAAGCGACGATCTTGCGCTGGTTCGGGATGATCACCCCGAAGACGTTGATCGCCATGATCGTGCCGATGAAGGCACCGACGTGCAGCAAGGCCGCGCGCCCCGAGAAGACGTGCGAGTAC
>CALRZT010000123.1:0-12202 GCA_943372725.1 Pseudoxanthobacter soli DSM 19599 | reverse complement strand
CGCCGCGGCACTGTCTGCGTCTCCATCTCGACGCCGTACAAGACGTGGTCGATCGCCTGGCGCCGAAACCGCAGCTCGATCTGGCAAGCCGTCGCGCGCGACGGCCACGTGGCTTCGAAGGTGACCAGCAGGGTCTCCGTGCCCTTGGTGCGGAACGCGGAGGCGTGCAGCGCGATCAGGCTCCGTCGCCGTCCGGCGATGGCGCCGCTGACGGAGAGATTGACCAGCGATTGCTTGAGGGCGCGGGCGTCCGATGTCGCCACGCGCAGCGTCACGCGAACAGCCGCGCCGCGGGACGCTACGGGGCCCGCGAGAGGGTGGCGCAGCATCACGCCGACGGCATCGGCGGGGGCAACGAGCCGAATGCCGGCGCCCGCCGGCGAAAGCGAGATCAGGCCGACGCCGGCGGCGTCGCACGAGGCTATCCACCCGTCGTGCAGGCGGGCCTCGCGCCCGACCGGAGTCGCACCATCGCCCAGCAACCTGGGCGCGAAGAATTCAACCACTTCGCGACAGCTTTATAGAATGCAGTCTCCCCTGATGTCTGAGTAAGGCGAACGGATGATCGTCACAAGTGGCGTTCATTCCAAACTCGGGAGACCTTTTTCGCAAAGGGGATAGAGCGGTCATCGCCGCCGCCGGTGGAACCCAACCGGTGGCGGTTCGTTGGGCCGGCATGGCAGCGAAGAGGAGCATGCGATGCCGACAGAACTCCCGAAGGCCCCCAAGCCCGTCCATCCCGGCGACCAGAAGGCGCCGGAGACCCCTGCCGAGGCGGAACTCGATCGGCAGATCGACAAAAACCGGGACCCCGACGTTCTCGACCCGGTGCCGGGCGAGCCCGCCGTCCTGCCGGCGATGTGACGGCGATGCGCTCCGCCGAGCGTCCGCGGCCCGTCCGCAAGCTCTGCCTGGAGGGCACGATGCCGGCCGCTGATCTTCTGGAGAGCGACGCCCGGCCGGGTGGCGACGCGGCGGTGCCGCAGCCTGCGTCCGACGGGCCGGCCGCTGCCGATCCGTCGCCACAGCCCGGCGCGCTCTCGGAAGAGCCGGCAGAGCGGGGGATTCGGCCGCGCGAATGAGCGCTGGTGTGGCGAGTAGCCGGCGGCTTCATCGGGCGCCGGCGCGGGTGCCTCGGAGTGTCCGGAAGGCCCTCGGTGCGCCGGCGGGCGGGGAGGCGAGAGGTCGCCTTGGCAGCGACGGGCGTTCCGGCGAGGATGGAACGCTCCCTCCCACGAGGCTCCCGATGACGACGCATGCGAAGCCGGCCCCGGAACCGCCGGGAAAACAACTCCTCCATCTGGTCTTCGGCGGCGAACTCGCCGCCATCGGCTCCAACGAGTTCCGCGATCTCGACAAGCTCGACATCGTCGGCGTCTATCCCGACTACGCCAGTGCCCGGGCGGCATGGAAGGCGAAGGCGCAGTCGACGGTGGACAACGCGCTGATGCGCTACTACGTCGTCCACCTGCACCGCCTGCTCGACCCGGACGAGGACCGCGCCGGCGGCTGACCAACGCCGATGACGATGCACCAACGGCTTTTGCGGTCCGCCGACAGGCCTACGGCGGCTGCAGTCCGACGGAGGTGCGTGCGCGTGTCGGGCGCGTCTCGCTTCCTGGAGATGGTCAGGACGCTCGGGGAAGGATTCTGCAGGGCGATGATGGCCGACATTGCGAACGGTCCGGCGCGGCCGACGCTCGACCTGGTCGGCCGGCGCAATGGTTGAGCCGCGGGTGCGGGCTTCGGTCGGGCTCACGTCGGTCTGGCGTGTCGTCGGCCGCCTGGCGCGCCCGCTGCTCTGGGGCCTGCTGGCGGTGCGCACCGCCCGCGGCAAGGAGGACCGCGGCCGTCGCGGCGAGCGCTACGGCCGGCCGTCGCGGCCGCGCCCCGAGGGACCACTGATCTGGGTCCACGCCGCGAGCGTCGGCGAGTTCTCCGCGGTCCTGCCGCTGGTGGAGGCGATGGTCGGCCGCGGCATCGCGGCGCTGGTGACGACGGGGACCGTCACCTCGGCGCGCATCGCCGCCGAACGGTTGCCGGCCGGGGCGGTGCACCAGTTCGTCCCCCTCGACGTCGCCCCCTATCTCACGCACTTCCTCGACGCCTGGCGGCCCGCCGCGGCGCTCTTCGTCGAATCGGAGGTGTGGCCGGTGGCGCTCGCCGAGACGGCCCGCCGCGGCATCCCGCGCATCGTCGTCAACGCCCGCCTCTCGGCCCGCTCGTACCGGCGCTGGCGCAAGCTGCCGGCGACGGCGCAGGCGATGTTCGGCGCGGTCGACCTCGTGCTCGCCCAGTCGGAGGGCGACGGCGAGCGCTTCGCCGGGCTCGGGGCGGCATTGGTCGAGGTGACCGGCAACCTCAAGGTCGACGGCCCGCCGCCACCCGCCGACGCGGACGAGCTCGCGGCGCTCTCGGCGATGGTCGGGGCGCGGCCGCGCTGGGTCGCCGCCAGCACCCACCGTGGCGAGGACGAGATCGTCGCCGCCGCCCACCGTCTGATCGCGGCGAGCCGGCCGGACGTCCTCACCATCCTCGTGCCCCGCCATCCCGAGCGGGGGGCGCGCATCGTCGAGATGGTGACGGCGGCCGGCCTCGGCGTCGCCCTGCGCTCGCGCGGCGAGCCGATCCGGCCGGACACCGCGGTCTACGTCGCCGACACCATCGGCGAGCTCGGGCTGTTCTACCGGCTGGCGCCGGTCGCCTTCGTCGGCGGCTCGCTGGTCGAGCGCGGCGGCCAGAACCCGATCGAGCCGGCCCGCCTCGGCGCCGCCGTGCTCGCCGGCCCGAACGTCGCGAACTTCGCAGGCCTCTACGGCGACCTTGCGGGCGCCGGCGCGCTCGCCACCGTCACCGACGCCGACAGCCTCGCCGCCGCCGTCGGCGCGCTCCTCGACGATCCCGCCGCCGCCGCAGCCGCCGCACGGGCCGCCGCCGCGGTGGCCGATCGCCACGCCGGCGCACTCGCCCGCACGCTCACCCGGCTCTCGCCGCTGTTCGACGCGGTGGCCGCCGGCGGACCGGCGAAGGTCTGATGCGCGCGCCGGAATTCTGGTGGAAGCGGGCCGGGCTGCGGGCGCGGCTGCTGTCGCCGGTCGCCACCGTCTACGGGCGGATGGCGGTGGCGCGGATGGCGGAGGCGGCGGCGGCGCACGCTCCGGTGCCGGTCCTGTGCGTCGGCAATCTCGTCGTCGGGGGAGGCGGAAAGACCCCGACCGTTGAGGCACTTGCGTCGGAGGCGCGGGCGTCGGCGGGGCTCTCGCCGGTGGTCCTGTCGCGCGGCTACGGTGGCCGTCTGGAGGGGCCGGTACTCGTTGATCCGCAACGACATTCCGCCGAAGACGTCGGTGACGAGCCGCTGATGCTGGCGATCGCCGGCTCGGCCGTCGTGGTCGCCCGTGACCGTCCCGCCGGTGCCCGGTTCGCCGTCGAGCACGGCGCGACGATCGTGATCATGGATGACGGCTTCCAGAACCCGAGCCTTTTCAAGGATTTGTCGCTGCTCGTGGTCGACCGCGAGCGCGGCATCGGCAACGGCCTCTGCCTGCCGGCGGGACCGCTCCGCGCACCGGTCGAATCGCAGCTCGAACGGGCGGATTTCCTGGTGTTGACGGGCCGGGGAGGGGCCGCGGATACCGTGGTGCGGTCGGCGGCCGGTCACGGTGTGCCGGTCATCGGTGCACGGTTGACGCCCGTCGGTGACGGTTCGCCGCTCGCCGGACAGCGGGTGCTGGCGTTCGCCGGAATTGCCAATCCGGACAAGTTCTTCGCGTCGCTCGCTGAAGCGGGAGCGGAGGTCGTGGAGTGCCGGCGGTTCGCCGATCACCACGCCTATTCCGACGCCGATTGTGCAGCGATCAGAACGGCTTGCGGCGCCAGCGGCCTGCTACCGGTGACCACCGCCAAGGACCGTGCACGGCTCGCCGGCTCCACCGAGCGCGACCGTCTCGCCGCGCTCTGCCGCGTGCACTACGTGCACCTCGTTGCCGAAGAGCCCGGTGCCTTCGCGCGCGTCATCGAACTGGCCAGCACGAGGGCTGCCATCCGCCTCGAGGGTGGCGGGGGCGCTCAAACAGCCGACCGACGCTAGAACCGTCAGCCGGGCGCCCGGACCGTCAGCCCATCAGCTCCTGATGCCGCTTCAGCGCGGTCGGGGCGTCGAGATAGGCTTCCTGGCGATCGACGTTCCAGTACTTCAGCTCGTCGATCGGGATGGCCATGCCGGTGACGGCGCAGCGCACGAAGGTGCCGGGCGACAGCACGTCGAAGTCGCCGTCGCGGTAGCGCACCCGCGCCTCGCCGCCCGAGCGGGGCGATTCGTATCGGTTCATCTGCGCTCCCGCGCCTTCTGCCACCGCCCGAAGGCGCCGCGATCCGCCGCTCCCGGGCGACTTCTCCCCTCGATAACGCGTCGAGGGTCGCGCGTCACCCCGGGAGGCTTACGGAGTTCGGATCGTTCGTCGACCCTGCGAAGCGCTCGCCTCAGGTCTGGGTGCCGCCGACGGTGAGCGCGTCGATGCGCAGGGTCGGCTGGCCGACGCCGACGGGCACGCCCTGGCCGGCCTTGCCGCAGGTGCCGATGCCGGGATCGAGGCCCATGTCGTTGCCGATCATGCGCACCCGCGTCAGCGCGTCCGGGCCGTTGCCGATCAGCATCGCCCCCTTGATCGGCTCGGCCACCTTGCCGCCGCGGATGCGGTAGGCCTCGGTGCAGCCGAAGACGAACTTGCCCGATGTGATGTCGACCTGGCCGCCGCCGAAGGAGACGGCGAAGATGCCGTCCTCGACGCTCGCCAGAATCTCAGCCGGATCGTGGCTGCCCGAGAGCATGTAGGTGTTGGTCATCCGCGGCATCGGAATGTGGGCATAGGACTGGCGGCGGCCGTTGCCGGTCGGCCGCATGCCCATCAGCCGGGCGTTCTGGCGGTCCTGCATGTAGCCGACCAGAATGCCGTCCTCGATCAGCGTCGTCGTGCCGGTGGGCGTGCCCTCGTCGTCGACGGTGAGCGACCCGCGCCGGCCGGGCATCGTGCCGTCGTCGACGATGGTGACACCGGGCGAGGCCACCCGCTCGCCCATCAGGCCGGCGAAGGCGGAGGTCTTCTTGCGGTTGAAGTCGCCCTCGAGCCCGTGGCCGACCGCCTCATGCAGCAGCACGCCCGGCCAGCCGGGTCCGAGCACGACGTCGAAGGTGCCGGCCGGGGCGGGCCGCGCCTCGAGGTTGACGAGCGCCTGGCGAAGCGCCTCGTCGACGGCACCCTGCCACGACTCCGGCGTGATGAAGCGGGCGTAGCCCTCGCGGCCGCCCATGCCCATCGAGCCCGATTCGCGGCGGTCGCCGTCGCCGGCGACGATGCCGACGTTGAAGCGCACCAGGGGCCGGACATCGACGACGCGATGGCCGTCGGCGCGGAGGATCTCGACGCTCTGGTGGGTGGCGGCCAGCGACACCGTCACCTGCTTCACCCGCGGGTCGCGGGCGCGGGCATAGGCGTCGATCTCGGCGAGCAGCGCCACCTTGTCCTCGAAGGGCTCGGGGGCGAGCGGGTCGTCGCCCGAATAGAGCCGCGCGTTGGTGCGCGCCGGGGCATCGGAATAGGTGCCGGAATGCCCGCTCTTCACCGCCGCGACGGCGTCCGCGGCGCGCTTCAGCGCGGCCTCGGACACCTCGTCGGAATGGGCGTAGCCGGCCGCCTCGCCGGCGACGGCGCGCAGGCCGAAGCCCTTGGTGATGTCGTGGGCGGCCGATTTCAGCCGGCCGTTGTCGAAGACGAGGCTCTCCGACCGCCGCACCTCGAGGAAGAGCTCGCCGTCGTCGGCGCCGTCGAGGGCGTCTGCGAGAATCCGCTGCGCCGTCTCGGGCGAGAGGTCGGCGCCGGCGAACAGGCTATCGTGGGTCGTGGTGAGCGAGGGGGTGGTCATGGCAACTCCGGTGCTTCAGCCGCTAACATAGGTCGGGGAGCGTCGGAGTTCACCCCTGCGAGCCAGCCGGAAGGACCACATTCCAGCCGCGCAGGCAGAGCCTGTATTCGTCGTCCCGTCAAACGCAAGGCGAGCAACGGCCAAGCGGACTAAGTCATCTTTCTGTCGTCTCTTGTTCACCGGCAGTCAATATGACGTTTGAAGAAGCGGTGTTAGTCAGAAGAGCCGATTTTGGTCTGCCGTCGACACACGACATTCACAGGGCATTGCGACATTGAAATCTACCGCGAGGGGGCTTCCATGTCAGATGTCATATGTGCTCAGGCGGACTATTTTGATGCAAGGATGGCGCAGACCGCATTTGACAGTGTAGAGACTTGCAAAAAAGTGGTGTCCGACTACAAGGAAAGTGGTGGACGCCACTACATGCAGGTCGTGCTGGCGAACGAAGGTGGGCACGCGGTCGTCACGGACTACTATGGTCGCGAAGCGACCAAGATGGTCGTTTTTTGTTCTGCTGACTATTTGGGTTTGGCGCATGACCCCGTCGTCAAGCAAGCCGCTATATCGGCAGTCAACACGCATGGCCTTACAGTTGCATCTGTGCCGATTATTGGCGGTACGACAGATATTCATGTCGCACTCGAACGGTTTATTGCTGAATATTTTGGATATGACGATGCGGTTCTTTTTCCAACCGGGCAGGCAGCGAACGCATCAAGTATAGCGGCCCTTTGTGGCCCGGGCGATGCGATCTTCGTCGATGAGCAAGTCCATCCGAGCATGATGGAGGGCGTTCATCTGTCGAGATCCACATCCTTCCGTTTCAAACACAACGACGCGAAACATCTTTGTCGTCGGCTTCAGCGTTGCCGCTCATCCGGTCACGCCGGCGGTATTCTCGTCGTCACGGAAGGCACATATGGCCTGGATGGCGAAGTCTCCGACCTCGCAGAGATCTGCCGGACCGCGCATGCTTTCGGTGCCAAGGTCTATGTGGATGATTGCCAGGGCATCGGGATCGTCGGCCCCAATGGCCGCGGCGCGGTCGAATACTGTAACGGGCTGCGGCCTGACATCATGATGGGTGCGTTCAGCAAGGCCTTCGGCAGCATCGGCGGCTTTGTGGCTGCTGGGCGGGACGTCGTCGACATGTTGCGGGCGCGCTCCTCGAGCAGCATCTTTTCGATTGGCATTTCCCCGGTCTTTGCTGCTGCGGCACTTGCCGGTCTTGTCGTGGCGCGGGACAACCCCCATCGCCACGCGACCCTTCGGGCGAATATCGCCCATGCGCAGCGCCGCTTCGAAGACATCGGAGCCGTCAACGTGCGCAAGTCGGGCTCTGCGATCATGTCGGTCCTCGTGCCGTCCGAGGAGGCGTTGGACCGGCTCGCAAAGGGCCTGTTCGACGCGGGCATCTGGGCCGAAGTCCTGCGTCATCCCGCGACGCGCAGAGGGGAGGAGCGCATCCGCTTCCGCATTCGGACGAACCATTCCCTGGCGGACATCGATCGTGCCGTCGATACGTTGAGGTCGGTCGCGAACGCCCAGGGGGTGGCGTTCTGCTGATGGGAGGCCTTTCGTTCCGCTGCGTGTCGCCGTGCTCGATGGCGGGTCGTCGGGCCGCGGTGACCCGACCATCACGACGAGCAGAATTCCGCCAGTGAGCGGCGGGTTTGCCGGGGGTGATTGCGCCGGCTGCACGCAGGCCGCAGGGTGCCGGCAGGCGGAAGAGTGCGCACCGCGAGGTGGTGCGAGGGCCTATCGCGAAGTGGGCGTGCGGGGCTTCGGCGCGCGAGCGCGCCGCCCTCATCCGGCGCTTTGCGCCACCTTCTCCCGCGAGCGGGAGAAGGGATGCCGGCGCCCCTTCAGTGCCAGCGTGTCCAGTCAGACACGCTGGCTGCTGCGACGGTCTCGCGCAGGTCCGTCCAGTCGGCGTCCGAGAACACCCGGCGGGGCAGGGGCTGGAACTGGCCGGTCTTGAAATGCAGCAGCATCACTCGCTTGTCGGCGGCGAAGCCCGCGAGCTCGCGCCAGCCGAGCCGGGTCTCGCCGCGGCTGGAGCGGACCGAGAAGCCCTCGGCGTCCCAGGAAAACGTCTGCTCGTGGGTGTAGAGCGGGTTCTTCGCCGCCATCCGCGACTGCACCGCCGCCGACAGCACTTCGCTGAGGAGTGTCGTCGCGGCGAAGGCGACGAAGGCGAGAAGGGCCCAGAGGATGGCGTGGTCGTGGTCGCCGGCGCCGATCGTGTAGAAGACGACGAAGGCGAGCAGCAGCGGCCCGACGGCGAACTTCGCGAGCGGATTGAGGGACAGCCGGCGCGTCCAGATCGACTGCAGGATGGCGGCCTGCAGGTCCGGCTGCCCGAGCGTGAACGGGACGGATCGCATCGGCCCCCTCGGGTTGTGCTCGCCTGCGGCGGGGGACTAGCAGCCGCGGGGCGGGAGGGGGAAGAGAAAAGCGGGTGGGGGTGGAGAGGGCGCGCGGTGGGATGCTCGTCGCGACATCCTCGAGATGGATGTCGGTCGGCGTTAGGTCGTCAGACCCCGGACAGCACGCTGGGTGGACGATGCCGCCTTCTCCCGGCTGAAGGCGCGGAGACACGTGCCGGCAGACAGATGAGCGCGCGCCGCATGAGCGGCGTGGACGCCTGTTTGGCCATAGCGCATGGGCTTGGACGTCGCGCATGGGGCTTCGGCGCGCGGGCGCACCGCTTGGGTGCGTACCGTGTCGGTCAGGCCGCCGTGGCGCGGAAGAGGTAGTAGCCGATGGTCGCGAACAGGTGGTCGGCGCGGTAGTGGGCGTCGAGTTCTGCCTGCCATTTCGCCGCCTCGGCGGCGCTGATGACGCCGGCCTCGCGGGCGGCGCGGCTCATCTGGCCGAAATAGCCGTAGGCGAGATCGGGGGTGAACAGCACGATGCGGGTGTCGATGTGGACGTCGCGGAAGCCGGCGTGGCGGAGCATGCGGGCGAGATCGCGCACCAGCCAGCCGTTGACGACGCCGCTGTCGCAGGCGTGGGCGAGCACGCGCCGGGTCAGCAGGCGGTCGGAAAGATTGATGGCGTTGCTGTCGAAGTCGGGTTCGAGCAGGGCGACGGTGCCGCCGGGCCGGGTGACGCGGCGCAGTTCGCCGAGCGCCTTCTCGGGGTCGGCGAGATAGGTCAGCACGCGCTCGGCGCGGGTGGCGTCGAAGGCGGCGTCGGCGAAGGGCAGGGCCTGGGCATCGCCGGCCTCGAAGCTGGCATCGATGCCGGCCGCGCTCGCGCGACGGCGCGCCTCGGCGATGAAGGCCGGGCTGTGGTCGAGGCCGACGGCGTGGCCGCCGGGGGCGACGAGGGCGGCGAGGCGGCCGGTCTCCAGCCCGAAGCCGCAGCCGACGTCGAGGACCCTCTGGCCCGGGCCGATGCCGATGCGGGCGAGCGCCTTCAACTGCTGCATCTCGCGCAGGCCGTCGAGGGCCTCGAGGGCGGCGACGTACTCGTGCACGTCGGCGGGGTGGTCGGGGCAGTCCTTCGGGGCGGAGCCGGCATCAGCCGGACCGGACGCTGTCTCGCCCATCGCCAAACTCCGCTGGTCGCGCCTCGTGGCCCGACGCTTCCCTCAGTAGAGCGTCGCCTTGTAGTCGTCGGCGATCTCCTGGTCGGTCATCACCGCGCCGAGCTGGCAGTGGTCGCGGATGATGACGCCCATCGGCGGCAGCACCGAGCGGTCGACCCAGGTCTCGGGCTTCCAGAGCTGCGAGCGCACGAAGGCCTTGCCGCACTGGATGTAGGCCTGGCGGACGGTGACGACGACGACGGAGAGCGGCAGGCGGCCGCTGGTCTCGAACAGCGCCTTCAGCGCGGCGTCGTCGCGGATTTCGGCCATGCCGTTGACGCGCAGCGTCTCCGACAGGCCGGGGACGACGAAGAGGAGCCCGACGGCGGGGTTGTCGAGGATGTTCGTCAGCGTATCGAGACGGTTGTTGCCGGGCCAGTCGGGGAGCGCGATCGTGCGGTCGTCGAGGACCTGGATCTGACCGGTGCGGTCGCCGCGCGGGGTGACGTCGCCGAGGCCGTCGGACCCTTGCGTGGCGATGACGTAGAAGCGGCTCTCGGCCAGAAGGGCGCGGCAGTGGCCGTCGAGGAACGGCAGTTCCTTGACGAGGACCTCACGCACCGGCTCGTCGTAGAGGCGCCGGAGCGCCGCCTTGTCCGCGATCTTCGCCATCGCTTGCCTCTCCCGAATCGATCCGTCGCCGGAGGGTGGCGCGGTCGCGCCGGCGCCGCCGGTCAGGGCAGCGCGTCGAAGCCCTCGCCGAAGCCGGTGAGCGAGATCGGGATGCCGATTCCCTCCTCCGGCGTCTGGAAGATGATGAAGGTGGCCGTCGCGCCGCCGCGCAGGCGGGCGATGAGGTCTTCCTCCAGCACCACCTCGGCGATGCAGCCGTTCGGCAGGCAGCGCACGAAGCCGGCGCGGCCGACGTTGTGGTCGAGGGTGTCGACCTTGATCGAGGTGGCGTCGTCGCCGGTCCAGCGCAGCACGGCGGTGCCCTCGCGGATGCTCAGCACCTCGAGGGTGCGCTGCGGATCGGCGGTGCCGAGGATGTCGCCCGGCTGCAGGGCGAGGCCCTGCGGCACCGCTCCGCGCGCGACGGCCTCCTCGCCGTTGCGGTCGACGGCCACCGTCATGGTGGCGTCGACGTCCTCGAGCACCCGCAGGCCAAGGCCGGAGGGCAGGAGCACGCCGAGCGGGGCGAGGACGCGCAGGATGCGGGCGCTCTGGTCGGCCGTCTTCAGCACGATGACGGTGAGGCCGACGTTCTCGCGGTCGGCGGCGGTGACGTTCTGCAGCAGAGCGCACTGCTCCTCCTGGGCGCCGGGCAGGGTGTCGCAGCGGATCTGCCAGTCGCCGTGCACGCCCTTGACCTCGCCCTGGGCGAAGGCGGCTGAGGGGACGGTCGCGGCCGCCAGGGCTGCGAGCACGGACGCTGCCGCGCGGGAGAGACGGCGTGGCAAGGAAGGCACCTCCACTGGTCACGACGGTGCGGTCACCGCCGGGATAGAGCGCGGGCGCACGACGAGCGCGGCGCGCAGGCGATTCGGCCGCACACTGCCCGATCGTCGCGGCGGATGAAAGGCCGGGGGCGCCGATGGCGAGCCCGGCACCAGAGCGGCCCGATGGCGCGAGGATGGCGCGTGGCTGGCGCGATTGCGGCGAGGGGAGGGCCTGCGGCGCGGTGCCGCTTTCTTCATCGCCACACCTGCGCCATAACACTCTCGGCCGGCCAGTGGACATTTTGCCCAACGGACGGGAGCCCGGCGGGATGACCGGGCCGGCGCTGCCGGGCAGCGGCCGGCTCGTCCCGGTGGCCCGGCCAGCGTCCATCCCCGGGATGGGCATCGTAGAGAAACACGGGAACGAACCCGCACCCGGACGCGGTGCGGACGCGGGCGCGTTCCGACCATCGAGTTCGAGGAGAGCCACCGGTGACGACCCCTCGCCTGACCAACCCCGGCGCGACCGACATTGGCGCGACGACCATTGGCGCGACCGTGGGCGCGACGCTCTCCCGCCTGGCGCTCGGCGCGGCCGCCGCCTGCGGGCTCGGCGGCGCGGCGCTGGCGGCGCAGCCGGAGCCCTGGCAGCTCGGCCTGCAGCCGGCGGCGACGGAGGTGATGGCCTCGATCCGCTGGTTCGAGAGCTTCACGCTGGTGATCATCACGGTGATCACGCTGTTCGTGCTGGCGCTGCTGCTCTACTGCGTCTTCCGCTTCAATTCGAAGGCGAACCCGACGCCGTCGCGCACCTCGCACAACACGGCGATCGAGGTGGTGTGGACGGTGGCGCCGATCCTGATCCTGGTGATCATCGCCATCCCGTCGTTCCGGCTCCTCTACAAGCAGCTCGACATTCCGGAATCGGACCTGACGGTGAAGGTGACCGGCTACCAGTGGTACTGGGGCTACGAGTACCCGGACGAGAAGTACGCCGGCATCTCCTTCGACAGCTACATGCTCGACGACGCCGGCCGGCAGCAGCTCATGGCAGAGAAGAAGCTGACCGAGCAGCAGGTGCCGCGCTTGCTCGCCGTCGACAACGACGTCGTCGTGCCGGTGGGCAAGATCGTCCGTGTGCAGGTGACGGCGGGCGACGTGCTGCACTCCTTCGCCATGCCGGCGTTCGGCATCAAGATGGACGCCGTGCCGGGCCGCCTCAACGAGACGTGGTTCCGCGCCGATGCGCCGGGCGTTTACTACGGCCAGTGCTCTGAGCTCTGTGGCACCAACCACGCGTTCA